>CAYNIG010000015.1:0-26786 GCA_964396995.1 uncultured Saprospiraceae bacterium
GACCTTTTCATGCTGCAACCGAAATCAATTTGAAGCTAGAAAGTAAAATCACCGTCAAGCAATGAAGTTAGCCTGGAAATCCGTGAGCGAGGTAAACTCGCCATCAAGAGTTTACCTCTTGAAATGTTATGTAGGGCAGCTGAAGAGGTCGG
This sequence comes from uncultured Saprospiraceae bacterium, assembly GCA_964396995.1. GTDB lineage: Bacteria > Bacteroidota > Bacteroidia > Chitinophagales > Saprospiraceae > JADJLQ01. The sequence continues at coordinate 153 of CAYNIG010000015.1, forward strand.
TCCAAAGGAATGCCTTATTTTCTGACGAGCTTTCTTTGATTCTTTCTTTGGCGGACAAAGAAAGAATGGCAAATTAAAAAAAAATAGACTTAACCAGCTGACCCTAATTAGAAAGACATTTCTTGTACATACAAACGCTAAAAAGGCCAGTCAGGGATCAACCTGACTGGCCTTTTAAGCTATAAAACCAATATTGTAGTATCAATAATTCTTATTTCTTTCGCAAATAGATATCTCCATTATAGGTCTTGAATGTGATCTCTGCACCACCACCATTTACATCTGCTCGTTTCCATTCGTTGATCACTACTTTATATACACCTGATTTGGAATCTTCTTTTTTCACCGGACCACTACTTTTGATATCCACATCAAATCCGGTATAGATATCGCCCTGATCGGTTTTGAATTTCATAGTTCCTTTTACAGTGGGAGGAAAAGAAATATCCAGGTCACCATTATAGGTAGAAAATGCCATGGGTACTCCATCTTTGACTTCATCAAATGAGATTTTAATATCGTCATTATAAGTAGTAGCCACCACAGATCCCTTTATATTGGTAGCTGAAATGCCACCATTGTAGTTGTGCAAATCTATTTCCCCATTTACATTTGAAAGCATCAGGTCCCCATTATTATAGGTATGCATTTTGATATCAAAACCAACGGGCACTTCAATTTCGAGGTACATTTCATCGTTCCATGAATCGGAGCTTACCTTTACCACATTGTCATTTTCCGATGCAGACAAGTCTACGTTGCCGCCGCTTACTTTTTTCAATCCATCTTTTGATCTTTCATTGTTCCTGCCCATATCCAAATTGATGTGAATATTTTTGTTTTTGTCCTTGTCCTTTTCTTTTTCAGCTTCTTCTTCCGTTTTGTATTTTACCAAAATATCTTTACGTGCTGTACCTTTTACTGTAATGGATCCTGAATTGAGATGGGCTATTAATTTTCCTCGCTTAGCAGGATCAGAAAGCGGTATTGTAAATTCATTTTGTGCCGATGTCTGTAACCAAGCCAGGCATAATATGAATAGCGAAAATGTTGTTTTTAAAATTGTTTTCATGATTATATTTAAAAGAGTTGATTTACTAAATAGGTGATAAGTATTTAAATTATGTAGGGTACGTTTTACCTGGTATTTCATTTGTTTTCTTTTATTGTGGCATCGCCATTAAAGGTCTCCACATCAAAATGGGGTCCGCCGTTTCTGATTTTAAATCGTTGCATTTCTATTTTGTATTTGGTCCCCTTACCAGTTTCAGTTTTAGTTACCGTAGGTGGCATATTTTCCAGTGGGTCAATATTTGTAAAAAGATCACCATTAAAGCTCTTAAAAGACATGGTACCGGAAACGCTCGATGGGAAGTTGACTTTTACATGACCGTTGAGAGAATAATATTTACAATCCTCGGTTGGGTTTTTAATGTAATTAATATCTACATTGCCATTGATGGTGTTGGCATCAGTAGCGCCTGCCATACCAGACAGGCTGATGCTGCCATTTACATTTCTTGCTTTTACCTTACCCGTGACATTATTTACCACTACATCGCCGTTGTTTACCGTGGAAGCTAAGACATGTATGCCGGCTGGCAATTTTATTTTAAAATTCATCTGATAGTCATAAGGAGGATTATTCCAATCAGATCCCCATCTGCCTTCATTTTCTCCGTGATTATAATACCCCCAGTAAGATTTGTTTCCATTTTTAAAATTTCGCATGCCAAATTCCTGTCCGGTACCTTTTACATATAATATTATAGTATCTGCCCGGTCAATGATTCCCAGCTGTATGGCATCCTTACCCGATTGCAGTCGCTCAGGAGTTTTTGCCTTGATTATTTTTTCCACTTCTATGACTACCTGATCACCAGTAGTGCCTTCAATGGTCACATCGCCATCGATATTATAAACCAGGAGTGCATTTTGGGCTGATTTTTTTTCAAAACCAATGGTCTTATTTATTTTTTCTGTAGATGACTGGGCTAGGCTTTGAGTATGTACATAGCACACTAAAGTCATCACTATGAATATTGTTTTCATAATTTTATTTATTAAAAAATGGATTGATCAAATTTGTTTTATATATCCCTCGAGTCGTTTTTTTACCGGCTCCGGAGTTTCTTTATTTCTGACTAATTTTTCCAATTCCCCGATGGATGATTTTTCTTTTATAGATACCATACATTCAGCGAGGGCGACCTGTACCAGAGGAGAGCTTTGCAAAGCTATGGATTTGACCAATTGCTCACGGACCCAGGGTTCTGAGGTATACTTTTGCAAAGCCTCTACAGTAGCCAGCCTCACATTTATATTGTCATCTTCATTTAAGGCGGTCAGCAACGCGTTGATTACTTTTTTATTGTATTGATCAAATTCATCTGAATAACTCACTGCCTTCAATCTTTCAGTAGGAGCTTCATTCTGCAATAAGGTGAGCATCATGGTTTCTCTCAGTTGATTTACTTCGAGTTTCAGACCGGTGATATCGTTGTTTTGACCTGTTTGTTTTTCAGGAAGTACGAAGCCGATGATCACCCCTGCCAGGAGCGCTGCTGCGGTCAGTGCATAGCGTATGAATAATTCCCTGCGATTTCCAATCCTTTCGTATTGTATAGATTTTTTTTCATTAGCGATGAGCTCTAACAAATTATCTTTTACAAAACCGGGTGTGTTTTGATCCTTGGTTGTAGCCAATTGATCCTGTATATTTTTCAGATCCTGCAATTCGTCAGGCTGTATCTCGCCTGAGGCAATGGCTCTTTCCAGTGATTTCCATTCTTCCTGGTTGAGTTCATTAAGCTGGTACAATGCTTTTAATTTATTTATTTCCGGTTTATCCATATTGTATGTTTATACCTGGTGATAGAGAGCTCTGAGATCATTGAGCGCCCTGAATACTTTTACTTTTACATTGCCTTCTGTAGTGCCCAGTATTTCTGCTATTTCCTTATAGTTTTTATCCTGGTACTTACTGAGCAATAATATTTCTCTTTTATCATCAGACAAAGCGGCCATGGCTTTATTCAACTGATGAATATCTTCTCTTCGATGCAGATCATCATCTGTATACTTTTCATCTTTTACATATTCTTTATAATCATCTAATGACGAGTTTATTATCTTTTGCTTGCGCTTGTACTGGTCATTTAATACGTTGCGGGCTATGTGAAACATCCAGGTTTTGAATGATCCGCCTCTAAACTGACTGCGGTATTTTAGTAAACGATAAAATACGTTTTGCACTAAGTCTGCAGACAATTCTTTGTCCTGCGTCATACTGGTAAAAAAGCCGTACAATTGAGATTGATATCGGTCATACAGTAATCCCAGTGAGTCTAGTTGCCCACTGTGGACCTGGTACATTAGTTCGTTATCGCTCTCTTTTATCACGAATTATACTATCAAAACTCCCGGGCAGGAAGAAGGTTACAGAAATAAAGTATTAATTTTAAAGAAAATATATTCTTATTTTTCTAAATGTGTGACCTCTTTTATATATTTAACTATTAATAATCAGTAAATTGATGCGAATATGATCAGGGAATTCAGAGAATTTATCAAACAGGGAAACGTATTGGATCTGGCTGTGGCAGTGATTTTAGGTGCTGCATTTGGCAAAATTGTAGGCTCACTGGTAGAGGATATGTTAATGCCGCTGATCAGCTCCCTATTTAAAATTAACCTCGCCGATTGGGGCATTACATTAAAAGATGCAGTGATAGGAGCTGATGGAAAAGAAAGTGAGCCAGCCATTGTATTCAGGCTGGGCAGATTTTTACAGACCATTATTGACTTTGTATTAGTGGCTTTTCCGGTGTTTCTTATTGTAAAAGCGGTATCTAAAGCAAAATTAGCGACCCCTCCGGCACCACCTGCCCCCACCCCATCAGAAAAGCTATTGAGTGAAATAAGAGATTTGCTGAAAAATAAATAAGTCTCAGTCTCAAAATAAGAAAGTATCAAGAGGCAAGTATTTTTAGCCATCAAATAAAAAATTTGGTGGCTTTTTATTTATAATGGGGTATATCAAAATCCCCCACTTAATATTATGCCCGTTCATCTATTTTATTCTAATTTCGATGTATGAAAAATTCCATTCCCACTTTTATTGTACTATTGATAGGTAATCTTTGCCCGGCACAGGAGTTGCTTCGGTTTCCTGCCATCAATCATAATGGTTCACTGGTTGCTTTCTCCTATCAGGGTGATATCTGGACGGTCTCTGCCAATGGGGGCAAGGCTAATCGTCTAACCATACATGAGGGTTATGAATCAAACCCGGTATTTAGTCCCGATGGTAAACACATTGCTTTCAGTGGAGCCCGTTTCGGAAATAATGATGTTTTCAGGATCCCGGTAGATGGTGGGATGCCAATGCGGCTTACTTACCATTCTGCAGGAGATAATATCAGCAGCTGGAATCAGGCAGATAATATAATTTTTTCCACCAACAGAGAATACAGGCAAATAGAAAGACCAGCAGAAGTATACAGCATATCTGCTAATGGCGGTACTGAGTCCAGAGTAATGGATGCAGTAGGTTTTGATCCGGCCTATTCACCCAACGGCAGGTTCCTGGCATTTGTGAGGGGGGATATCAATCCTATATTCAGGCATGAATACAAAGGCAGCAGTGATCGCGACCTGTGGATATACGATACCAAAAATAAAACGTTTCATGAACTGGCAGGCTTTGAGACCAACGATATCTTGCCCAAATGGTCAGGTTCTAATACAATCTATTTTCTAAGCAGTGAGGCCGGTGCTTATAATATCTATCGGTTGAGATTGAATGATGACGGAAAGAATAATGGAAGACCGGTTAAAATCACCAATGCCGGAAATGAATCTATCAGGCATTTTGATATCAGTGGTGATGGATCGACTATAGTGTATGAACAAAATATGTCTTTATTTAAAATGCCTGCTTCAGGCGGATCAGCACAAAAGTTAAAAATAGACATACATGCCGACGACCGTTTTGATGCTTACGAAAATAAGACACTGTCCTCCGGTCTCAGTCAATACGCCGTATCACCCAATGGTAAATTATGGGCATTCACTATACGCGGTGAGATATTTATCAAAGAGGTGGATAAAGAAAAAACACGAAGTATAAATGCATCCAATCACGCATACCGGGATATAGATCCCGCCTGGCTCAACGACAGTATACTTTTGTTTTCCAGTGACCGCAACAATGGCAATTTCGATATTTATATGGTGCAATCCGGAGATACCGCAGAATCAAATATTTTTAAATCATTGAAACACACCATCAGTCCGCTTACCAATACCCTTTTGGATGAAAAAAATATAGTGGTAAGCGGGGACAATAAAAAAATCACCTTTACCCGGGGGCGCAATGGATTCTTTATGGCAGAAATAGACAGTACCCGAAAATTGGTAAAGGAGGTCGACATGAGTTTATCAAACTGGAATGCTCCATCACAGGTAAGTTTTAGTCCAGACAATAAATGGATTGCCTTTACCATTTCTGACCTTGAATTCAACCAGGATGTTTTTATTCAGCCGGTAGACAGGTCGATAAAACCAGTTAATATAAGCATGCATCCACGCACCGATGCTAATCCCGTATGGTCAGCCGATGGGTCTAAACTTGGATTTACCGGCTCAAGAAGTACCACCAGTGGATCGGATGTATATTTTGTATGGCTTAAAAAAGAAGATTGGGAAAAATCGTTGCAGGATTGGAGAGAATCAGATGCTCCGGCAGAAACCGCAACGAAAAATGATAAAAAACCAAAAACAATAAAAATAGATCTTGATAATATTTACCAGCGTATAGTGCAGGTAACCAATCAGCCGGGAAATGAGGGAAATGTACTCATAAGCAAGGATGGGGAGTCATTTTATTTTACTGCTAATAATAGTGATGCCCGAGGAAGAGATCTGTACAGTATAAAGTGGGATGGCAGAGAATTAAAGGAAATTACCAAAGGAGGCATTAATCCAGTAGGCCTCACCATGGATAAAGATGGTAAATATATATACTACGCCAGAAATAATGGATCCATGAACAGATTGGATTCCAAAACAGGTAGCCCGGAACCTTTACCTTATACAGCGAAATTAAAAATTGACTATGAAGCAGAACGCACTCAGGTATTTGAAGAAGCCTGGCGCACCATCAGAGATGGTTTTTATGATCCTCAGTTCCATGGTCATGACTGGAATAAATTACACGATCAGTACAAAGAGAGATGTGTAAAAGCAAGTACCAGCAATGATTTTCGCGACATGTTTAATTGGTTGCTGGGCGAACTCAATAGCTCTCACCAGGCCCTTACAGCCACTGACCGAATTGAAACAAACCGTGATGCTACAGGATTATTGGGGGCAGAACTCATGCCATTGGAAAATGGAATGAAAGTAAATCGCGTAATACCCGGCACTCCGGCCGACAAAACTTCAAGTAAATTAATGGCAGGAGATATCATCACCAAAGTCAATACTGAAAACATAACTAATAAAATCAATTTCTATTCATTATTGTCCGAATCAGCAGGTGAAAAAGTGATCTTGACAGTTAAAGATAATTCTGGTAAGGAAAGGGAAGTAATCATACGACCACAATCATCTATTGTTGATCCCCTCTATCAGGAGTGGGTAGAGAATAGAAAAAAGCTGGTAGATACCTATTCTAATGGTAAGCTGGGATACATACATATCCGCAGTATGGACTTTGCAAGTTTTGAAGTAGTGGAAAGGGAATTTACAGCTGCCGGGTATGGAAAGCAGGGATTGATCATTGATGTGAGGTACAATGGAGGTGGCAGCACTACCGATTACCTGATGACTATACTGAATTATAAACAACATGCCTATACTATTCCCAGGGGGGCAGCAGAAGACCTGGAAAAAGAAAAGAAAAACTTCAGGCCATATTACCCGATAGGAGAAAGACTCGTGTATGCTGCCTGGACCAAGCCTTCCATCGCTCTATGCAATGAAGGGAGCTACAGCAATGCAGAAATATTCAGCCATGCATATAAAGGACTCGGCATTGGCAAATTGGTAGGAGTACCCACTAATGGATCTGTAATCAGCACCGGAGGTCAGGGATTGATGGACGGATCCTTCGTAAGGTTGCCATTCAGAGGATGGTTTAATAAAGTGAACGATAAAAACCAGGAACTGGGTGCTGCAGTACCCGATATCATCGTTCATAACAGCCCTGATTGGATATCAAAGAATACAGATGATCAGTTAAAAAGGGCAGTGGATGAATTATTGAAAGACATCAGCAATAAAAACTAAAGAGTAAACTACCTATAATAAACCATACTCGGTTCTTAGTTTCATCACAGACATTCACTTGGACCTAGTCCCAAAGGTACTCTTTCGCAAGTAACAGCCTCTACCGAAGCTTCTATCTGGTAGCTAATACTTACTTTTAGTACCTGCCCGGCCGGTATAGAACCTTTCATTTCAATATCGAAAAATTCTGTTTTCCCTGTAGCCAGACTTCTTGAAATATCGTCTTTAAAACCCAATGCAATCTTTCCGTCAATAAATTTATTTAACACAAATACGGTACCCGCATTGATAAATTTTCCTGAATCAGTAAAATTGATCAATGTTTTCTTCTCGGTGAATCCCTGGGCCAGGGTAAAACTTACATTATGAATGGAAGTGGCTGTATTTCCCGGCAATAGGTTAATAACCAGTTTCATTGATTTGATTTCCAGCTTTTCTATCCGGGCGGAAGAGGCATCTATATTTTCTGTAATTGCATTTAAAATAGGAGCAGAAGAAATTGAAAACTTTTGATTAAACGAGGTAGTTTGATTTATGGACCTTGTGTCATCTATATTTACATTCACATTTCTTCTAAAAGTGACATAGTTGCAATTTGAAAAAATCAATACCGACCATATGATTAAAAAACAAAATGGTTTCATGATAAAAGTTTTATGAGTTTATAATTTTATGCCTAATACGGCGGAAGCCACTGCAGGAGAAATACCGGATACCTGCAATTGAAATTGAAACACTCCGGCTCTGATCCCGGCCCCCAGAGCAAGTAGTACCGGATTAGTACTATTCAAATCCACACTTATATTTTCATAGTTTTCGCCATTATAATGTTTGTATGATCCGGTAAGGTGACCTGATTGGTATCCTGCCTGGCCGAAATAATAAAAATGATGGTACTGTTGACCTATGGTAATGGATGCATTATATGTACTCAGGTCTGCATAAGTACCCGTTTTTAATTTTTGATACATGCCTCCGATGGTAGCAATCCAGGAGCTGTTTTTCATAAAATATCTGCCTATGTCGTGGCGCAGCCCTAAGCCCCAGAGGTTTATTTTACCCAATTCATCTTTCGTATCGTATGCAAAAAACCGGGCATTGATCTCAGTCCCCTTATAAGCAAAAGAAAGTTGCGGCAATGCTAAAGTCAGATATTCAACACCCATTCCAGCGGGAAAAGTATACCCCAGGCCATTTATTCCTTGCACCGTTTTTGATATTCGGGGACCCAGCAGCGTAGAGGCTGATATAGTTTGTGCCGGCTCGAAATCAGCAGGTGTACTGGCTGTGAAATAATTTAGTTTATCACCCAGTATAAATGCTGAGCTGCCAATAAGATGAAAATAGATATGGAATTGACTGTCTATGGCCGCATGCGTGATCTGCCCGGTATTGAATGAAGAGGTGAGTACCGATGCCACCGGTTGAAGATATCCGTTTTTATTCACGCCATTATAGGCACCTATATAACTATCTATTTGTGCTATCGTGTAAGTACCCGGAACTAAGAATAGCAATAGTCTGAACATTTTACGTATCATTACTTTGTTATTGATGATGGGGGCAAAATTCAGCACTGGTACTGTCTGAACCAATCCCCTCGAAAGGGGGGTTATACTTCTGCATGTATTCCTTCTTCCAATATTTATTGATCTAATTGAAAATCAGTAACTCCGGATTTGCGGAAAAAATCGGGTACGGCCGATACGATAAAAAATAGAAAATTTTCCACCACATTCTTGACAATGTGAAAAAAACTATTTTACTTTGTGTTTCAAAGTGCTTTCTATGGAAAATAAACCGGATCCCATACATCAACTGACGGAGATAAAAAACATGATGGAAAAAAGCAGTCGCTTCCTCAGCCTGAGTGGATTGAGTGGAGTGTCTGCTGGAATAGTTGCCCTGGTGGGTGCTTATCTGGCTTATCGGGCTGTGGGGCAAACACCTGTATATGATGTCGATGCGAGTCAGATGGATATGAAAAAAATTATCGGGTCTGAACTATTCCTTATTGCATTAGGTACCCTGGGTTTTGCCAAACTATTGATCTTTTTATTCACCTATAGAAAATCACGAATGCTGAAATTGCCGGTATGGACTTCGGCTACCAGGAGATTGATATACAATCTGGCTATACCCTTAGTAGCTGGAGGGTTGTTTTTGCTCAAGGTTGTTGATTTGGGATATTGGGGATTGATTGCTCCGGGATGTCTTCTTTTTTATGGACTTTCCCTCGTCAATGCCAGCAGATACACCATTGGGGATATAAGGATATTGGGTTTGATTGAAATAGGTTTGGGCATACTGAATCTTCTTTTTATAGGCCAGGGCTTGTTATTCTGGACATTGGGATTTGGATTGGCTCATATCGCCTATGGCATTTATATGTGGAATAAATACGATAAGAATTAAATCAATGAATTCTATAGCTCAGCTCAATAAAGTATTTGACAGTCGGGTGAGACTCGGCATCATGTCTGCTTTATTAGTCAATGAAGATGTAAATTTTAATCAGTTAAAGGAGCTTACCGAAGTGACTGATGGAAATTTGGCTTCTCACCTGAAGACATTGGAGCAAAATGAATACATTAAAGTGAAAAAAGGATTTATAGGCAGAAAAACCAATACAGTCTACTCTGTAACCAAAACAGGTGAAAAAGCATTTAAGGCACATCTCGATGCCCTGGAACAAATGATAAAATCAATAAAATAAATAATCCGTTTTAAATATGGAATTTAAAAATCCTTTCGGCCCATCAGCTAGGATCACTTTACGTGGACTATGGATAGGCTTTATAGTGTTGATCCTCATGATACCTATGTTTCAGGTAAATGATCTGGTGCGTGAAAGGCAAATGAGACAACAGGAAGCAGGTACAGAGATCAGCCGGCTCTGGTCATCGGCACAAACCATTTCTGGTCCGTTTATAGTAATACCCTATCTTCAATTGACCACCGATCTGAAAAATTATGAACGCAGGAATGTATATCTATTACCGGATGTACTCAAAATCCATACGAGTATTACTCCAGAGATCAGGCACAGATCGATATACGATGTGGCGGTTTATACTTCCGATATAGAATTATCAGGTTCATTTGATCGCATTTCATTGGAAAAATTAAATATCGACTCCACCAAAATATTTTGGAACGAAATCCGAATTCAGACCGGAATTACCGATTTCAGAGGCATCACCGATCCGGTATCTATAGTATGGAATGGCCATGCACTGGCCATGGAGGGTGGAGTCGTAGCCAATAGTGTAATAGAAAAAGGCCTGCAATCATCTATAAACTGGAAAGAAATTTTACCGGTCAACACTTATAAATTAGTATTACGGCTAAAAGGATCCGAACAAATTGCTTTCGTGCCTCTAGGCAAAATTACCGAAGCCAAAGTAAAATCAAACTGGAAAGACCCTTCCTTCGGTGGTGCTTTCTTACCATCCACACCTGCAGTAATAAATGAGGCGGGTTTTGATGCAGAGTGGAAAATACTGGAACTAAACAGAAATTATCCTCAGCTTTTTAAAGATGCCTCTTATCCCATCGCAGAATCGGCATTCACCATTACGTTTAAGCAATTGAGTGATTTGTATGCTAAGACGGAAAGATCAGTAAAATATGCTTTCCTTTTTATCGCCCTTACATTTGCCATGTATTTTTTTATGGAATTGGTATTAAAATCCAATGTGCACAGTATACAATACGTAATGGTGGGCCTGGCGCTTTGTTTGTTTTATTTATTGCTGCTATCCATATCAGAATACCTGGGATTTGACAAAGCCTATTGGATATCCACGATGGCCATTGTAAGCATGGTCGGCTTGTATACCTCCCATTTATTCAGACAAAAAAAATCAGCTCTTATTTTTACTGCAGTGATAGCCTTATTGTATTCCTTTATTTATCTGCTGATCCAATTACAGGAAAAAGCCTTGCTCACGGGCAGCATTAGCTTATTTATATTGCTGGGTGTAGTGATGTATTTTACGAGAAACCTGGACTGGGGCAGAAAGAGCAACGGCGACTTTATTGGCTGATTAATTTGGACTATCTCTTAATACGCTGAATTTGATAAAACCGTAATTACACAGAGCCCTGAACCTGAACTTACTATTTCGGGTACAGATAGGGTATTAAATAATGCCCCTGCTTGCTATTCACACTAAATCTTGCTTATATTGTCCTTCATTTATTTTGATTCGTTTACATTCCGTATTATCCTGCCTTGTTTTTTTATTTCATGAGACTACACTCTGTGCACAAAAATATTCAAATCACCTGCAGAATGAAACCAGTCCTTACCTGAAACAACACAGGCACAATCCGGTAGACTGGTATCCGTGGTCCAGGGTCGCACTGGAGCAGGCAAAGAACGAAAATAAATTGCTGATTGTTTCCATAGGTTATGCTTCCTGTCACTGGTGTCATGTAATGGAAAAAGAAACATTTAGTGATACTGCGGTGAGTAACCGTATGAATAAATATTATCTGAGTATAAAGGTAGACAGAGAGGAAAGACCCGATATAGACCAAATATACCTATCGGCATGCCGGCTTATGAATGGAACAGAATGTGGATGGCCACTGAATGTAATTGCCCTTCCGGATGGCAGACCCATATACATCGGCACTTATCAATCGACAGAAAAATGGAAAGAGACCATCAGCTATTTTGCCAGCCAGTATCAAACCGTGCCATCTGACATTATTGCATTTGCAGAGGATCTGGCGAAAGGTATGAAGCCCGCTTATACCATCTTCACTGAAGACCAGGAAATTACAGATTCCATCCTTCACTCAGGTTATACATCGCTTATCCAATCTCTTGATGTAATGAAAGGAGGAAAAAAAGGAAGTCCCAAATTTCCAATGCACTCTATGTATCATTTTTTATTAGCCTATGGATATCAGTATAAAAATAAGGAAGCCACGGATATGGTATTAAATTACTTATCAAAATTATCAGCATCAGGATTACACGATCAATTGGAAGGCGGATTCAGCAGGTATAGCCTGGATGAAGATTGGCGAGTACCGCATTTTGAAAAAATGGCTTATGATAATGCACAGTTATTAAGTCTCTATTCATATGCCTATCAGATCACCAAAGAAAAAAAATACCTCCTGACCGTACATACCATACATGATTTTATATCTAAAAAACTTAAAAATAAAGAGGGTGGTTTTTTTGCTTCTGTAGATGCAGATACCGAAAATGAAGAGGGTAAGTATTATCTGTGGACAAAAGGCGAGATCGATGATGCTCTGCACGACGAAAGTCTCACAGACAGTTGCATTGCCTGGTTTGATATTCGGGAAGAAGGAAATGCGTTTAATGCATCCAATTATGAACTGCTCGGTAAAAATGTGATTGCACTAAAACCATCTATACCCGATCGGGTGTTGCAATCGGATACATGGAATGAAATCAAAAAAAGACTATTACAGGCAAAAACCAACCGTGCCAAACCTGCCATAGATACCAAAATCATCACATCCTGGAATGCCTTGATGATTAAAGGATATGCCGATGCCTATATGGCTACTTTGCAGGATGAATATAAAAATATTGCCATTCAACAAGGGGAGTGGCTGTGGAAAAATCAATGGAATAACAGGACAGGATTAAAAAGAATATACACTAAATCAACGCAAGTGATTGAAGGATGCCTGGATGATTATGCTCATCTCGGTTGTGCATATGTAAAACTGTACCAAGTCAGTTTTGATATTAAATGGCTGGAACGAGCTTATCTGATAATAGACAAAGCCCTGCAAAAGTTTAAACTGAATGAAAACGGTTTGTTTGATTATACTACCGATACCGGGATAAATTCAATAGCCCGTACACACGAAATATACGATCAGTCCCTGCCTTCATCAAATGCTGTAATGGCAAGCCTGTTATTTTCATTAAGCACGTATGGAGATAACGAAAAGGATGCAGCCCTGTCAAAAAAAATGACCGGATCAGTTTTGGTTTCAATACCACCCGGTTCGGTCACGGAATACGGGCAATGGCTGTCCAATGCACTCTGGCTGAGTCGTGCTCCTTATGAAATCGGGATCGTTGGTCCGCAATACGATCAGATCCGTAAAGAAATGATCAGCCATTATATCCCAAATGGATTCTGGTTTGGTGCACGAAAAAAGGAAAACATTCCCCTGTTGGAAAACAAATACATAAAAGGAGTGACTGCTGTGTACGTATGTCAGAATAAAGTCTGTTTATTACCGGTGTATAATTCTGAGGATGCATTAAAAAAGATAAAATAGCATGCCTGCTTTCACTATAATTCCCTATGACAAAAAATACAAAACCGAAATTGGTCTGCTGATCATCAATATTCAAAACAATGAATTTAATGTACCGATTACGCTGGATGACCAACCCGATTTGGCTGATATTTCTTCCTATTATTATAAGGCCAATGGCCATTTTTGGCTTGCCCTTGTAAATGAAACCCTGGTGGGTACCATTGCATTGATCGATATGGGTGGCAGTCAAGGATGCATTCGTAAGATGTTTGTACATAAAGACTATCGGGGAAAAGAATGGGGTATAGCTCAGGCTTTATTGGATACATTAAAAGCGTGGGCCAAAGCAAAACAAATACATTCCCTCTTTCTGGGTACTATTGAAAGACTATACGCGGCAAGAAGGTTTTACGAAAAGAATGGATTTCAGTTGATAAATCCGGCATCATTACCGGTTTCTTTTCCGAGAATGAAAGTGGATACTCATTTTTATTCTATTGCATTGATACAGGAGTAGATCTTACTTTGTCCTCTTTGAAGAAAAACATAAATAATATTAAAACTACAGCGGCAATAGCAGCTGGTACCATCCAGACTGAAAACCAATTAGTGACACCATCCTGAGTATACATTTCTTTTACCCTGCCTGATACCACCGATCCGATAAGCATCCCAATACCAAAAGTGGCAAAAGCAATCAAACCCTGAGCCTGGGATTTAATATTCATCCCGGCTTTGTTGTCTGTATAGATCTGACCTGAAACAAAGAAAAAATCAAAACAAACACCATGCAATAAAATGGCGATATAGAGCATCCAGCTGCCGCTGCCGGCATTTCCTGCACCAAAAAATACAAATCGCACTATCCAGGCTAACAAAGCAATGATGATGATCTTTTTTACTCCCCATTTAGAATATACCATAGTAAGCAATACCATAAAAAACACTTCCGATACCTGTCCCAGGGACATTTTATTTTCTATATTAAACGAATTGCGATCGGCTCCGGGAAAGGCAATGGCAAACATATCGGTCAGCGATGGATTAGCCCAGGTATAATAAAACGATAAGGGAATACATACGGCTATGGATGAAATAAAAAATATCAGGAAGCTTCGGTCTTTAAACAATACAAAAGCGTCTTTGCCAATAATCTGTGCAAAGCTCGAAGGCCCCGTTGCGGTCGGCGGTGTATTGGGCAAGGTAAATGAATATATTCCTATAATCAGGGCTGCAATACTGCCCATATAAAAAATGGTGGCGCTATCTCCTACACCCATCAGCCCTACTACATTAGTGATAAATATCCAGGCCAGCGTACCCATTACCCGTATTGCGGGAAATTGTTTTTCCGGATGGTCCATATTCCGCAATGAAATTGAATTGACCAATGAAATGGTCGGCGCAAAACTCAGGCAATACAACAGCATCACCCAGGAAAATTGATCCGGATCTTTTATTTTGGTAATCCAGAATAATATCAAAGCACCTATGATATTGAGCACACCCAATACTTTTTGCGCTGAAAAATACCGGTCAGCCAGCATACCCATAAAAAACGGAGAAATGATCATAGCTATCGAAAAAGTAGCGTAGGCAAACCCCACCTGGTCACCGGTAGCACTTAGTTGTACCGTAAGATATTTACTCATCTGGCCATACCAGGTACCCCATACACAAAACTGGAGAAACATCATGATGGAAAGCTGCACACGAACACTGGTCTTCATTGCTTTGTTTTTTTAAAGTAAAGCCAATAATACAAATTTGATTCTGTATATCCATACCGATCTCATGAAAAATAGTAAATCCCGGTGGGTCAGGAGGTCATTTTACACATTTCCCTATTATTTATAGATTAACACGAATTGTTTATTTCTGAGTTTTAATTCGTGGCTAATAAATACCAGTATGGCCTTCGGCCATTATTAGAACACGAATTTCACGGATTACACGAATTAAATTTCCAGTATTCAAATTTGAGGCCATTCGTGAAAATTCGAGGAGAATAAATACCAGTATGGCCTTCGGCCATTATTAGAACACGAATTGCACGGATTACACGGATTTACATGAATTAAATCAAGTGTATTCTAATTCGGGGCCACCACAGATAAAATAAATTTTATACACGGTTATTTGGCCCAAATCAAACTGTGTATGCAATCTGTGGTGCCAACGGCACCTGTGGTCTTAGTATGCAACAACTTAGACTTGGTTCGAATTGTCTTCTATTGAATTTTTTAATTCGTGGTCATTCGTGTAATTCGCGGAGAATAAATACCGGTATGGCCTTTGGACATGAAGAACACGAGGAGAATAAATGCTAATTATGCCCTTCGGTCAGTATTGAACACGAATGATCACGGATTACGCGAATTAATTTTCCGCTATTCTAATTAGTGAAATTTTACAGTTGAATAAGGAGTTGTTTTGTAATAATTCAGTGCGCGTGGTTCCCAAAATTTTTAAAAAAAATTATGGGACAGGGAAACAGCAGGATATCATTTTATATTAAACCCATTAATCAATTTTTTTTAAATCTGTTATCCATTCATTTACAAGCGGTTCATAAAATGGCAAATTCTTATTTTAATGGGTTTAGAGGCGAAAGGTTGACTTCAGCGAAGTCACATTATATGAATTGGACTCCTCTTTTTTTATGCAAAAGTATCGGTTTGGATTTTTTATAAAATCTTAGCTCTACCGATCTAATTAGCTTAGTTTAATAATTCAACCCGGTAAAATGAGAATTACCCCCATAAAATGGCATTAAAGTTTAATTATTAAGGATAGATCTTTCCTCATTACTGAAAAAAATCTATATTTGCACCCGCTTTAATAGCAGGAGGTGCCTTAGCTCAGTTGGTAGAGCACAGGACTGAAAATCCTGGTGTCCCTGGTTCAATTCCTGGAGGCACCACTTTCTGAAAAGGGGGTTCGTCAATAACGAACCCCTTTTCTTTTTTACCAATTAATTTTAGCTATTTTCACTTTTCATTTCCAAACATAAAAATGAATAGGAATAATTACCTCATCGGGCTAGTTCTATTTTTAAGTGCTTGTAATCATACACCCGAAGAGAGTCTTTCCTTTTCCTATTCCACCGGCAAAGACTATCCTGCCTATGGTGGCAATAATTACAATAACCGATACAGCCCCTTATCACAGATCAACACCGAAAATGTACAAAATCTGCAACCGGCATGGCAGTATATGGCAAATGATATACCCGATACTACCGGAGGTAAGCCGGTGAGAATACGTGAAATACAATGCCAACCTATTGTAGTCAATGGCATACTCTATGGCACTTCTGCTGAATTAAATGCTTTTGCTTTAAAAGCCGATACCGGAGAAGAACTCTGGAAATTCAAACCCAATCTCATTAGTCCTAAGCAACCCAATCATGTCAACAGAGGAGTAACCTATTGGGAAAATGATGAGGATAAACGGATTTTATATACTGCCGGATTTTATATCTATGCTTTGAATGCCTTGACCGGTCAGTTAATCACCTCCTTTGGTGATAGTGGACGGGTGGATTTACATACCGGATTGCAGGATGGCCTGGATCACGATGTGATGAAATTAAATGTCACCGCTACCTCACCGGGGGTTATCTATAAAAATATCTATATCATTGGATCAAGCGTATCAGAAGGTGGGGATTCAGCTCCGGGGCATATTCGTGCTTTCGATGTCATTTCCGGTACGTTGAAATGGGTATTTCATACCATACCACAACCTGGTGAATATGGTTACGATACCTGGCCAAAAGAGGCTTATCAGAGATTTGGTGGTACTAATAACTGGGGGGGTATGTCGGTAGATGAAAAGAGAGGTTTGATTTACCTTGGCACCGGATCTCCATCATCGGATTATTATGGTGGGGCACGGGAAGGCGCTAATTTATTTGCAAATTGTATCCTCGCCTTGGATGCAAATACCGGTATCCGGAAATGGCATCACCAGGCTATACACCATGATTTATGGGATCGCGATTTCCCTATCCCACCCAATCTGACCACTATAACCCAAAATGGAAAAAAGCGCGATGTGGTGGTGCAGGTAGGTAAAGATGGCTATACCTATGTGCTGGACCGAGATACTGGTGAATCTATATTTCCATTGGAAGAAAGAAAAGTACCCGATAAAGGATTGCCTGGCGAACATCCCTATACTGTACAATCTGTTCCTGAAATACCCAAATCATTGATTCCGCAACTCTTTACTGAAAATGATATTACTAATATTTCACCTGAATCGCATGCATTTGTAAGCAAAAGGCTTAAAGAATTCTCTCCGCTTACTCTTGATCAGTTTACACCACCGAGTACCCAGGGCACCATATTATTTGGATACAGCGGAGGTGCAGAATGGGGTGGAAATGCGATGGATTTGGATGGTATATTATATCAAAACGTAAATGTCTTTCCATGGGAACTGTGGATGGTAGATAAATCAACCCGCAATAAAGAATTAGCTACCCTTTCCAGGGGCAATGCTTTGTATTTAAAAAACTGTGCTGCTTGCCATGGTGCTGATAAAAAAGGATCCGGGAATATAGTACCATCATTGACGGATCTCAGTAAGAGCAGAACTCATGACCAGATAGCCTCTTTGATTCAACTGGGCAATGGGCGTATGCCCGCATTTCCTTATTTCTCCGAAACAGACCGTAAGGCTATTGCAGATTATTTATTAAATACGGAAACAAAATCAATGTCCCTGACCACGGAAGAACATAAAGCACCCGATACTATTTCAAAAGCAACTACCGCATTTCCATATGATCCCGAATACACTATCAAAATATGGCAACGATTTACTGATCAAAACGGCAAACCTGCCATAAAGCCACCCTGGGGCACATTAAATGCCATTGATTTAAATACCGGAGAATACAAATGGACTGTACCTCTTGGCGAATTTCCCGAACTGACAAAACAGGGAATACCCATCACCGGCACCGAAACCTATGGCGGTCCTGTAGTGACAGCAAGTGGATTGATTTTCATTGCCTCTACCCGCGATGAGCGTATTCGTGCATTTGATAAAACCAATGGAAAAGTCGTGTGGGAATATCCATTACCCGCTGGTGGGTTTGCAACCCCTATCAGCTATGAAATAAATGGAAAACAATATATTGCCCTGGCAGTAGGTGGTGGCAGAGGGGCTAAACCAGGGGGGTGGTATATGGGCTTTACCCTGAAATGATAATAGAGTTGCATCATTGATTTCTCTTGATTCCGGTTTATGATTTCCAGGGCCGGATAGAGTTCCATGGTGAAATAAACTACAGAAGAGCCGACAATATTTCTGTAATTTACACTTTATATAAACCCTTAAGACAATGCAACCTGGAGTCTTATCTCAATACCATGATGTCCCATGAAAAACTCCATTTTTATCAGTTATCGACGGGCAGACCTAAATAACAGGGATGCCAATCTGCTGCACGATGCTTTGGAAAATGAATTTGGCAAAGAAACAGTATTTCTGGACCGGGAAGATTTGCACGGTGGCTATAAATGGCGCGAAATACTTAATAAAGCAGGCGATGATGCAAAACTTTGTATCGTAGTTATTGGCTCCGATTGGATGGGGAAAAAAGAAGATGGAACGTATCGATTAGACAATCCAAACGATGTCGTACGGCAGGAAATAGAATATGCCATAGCTAAAAAAATTGTTTTATTGCCGGTCACTATACAAGGGGCAGAATTACCTAAAGCCGAAAAACTACCCGCTTCACTTCATCCCGTATTGGCTTCGCAGGGAATAAAACTGAATTTTGAAGACTGGAATGTATATAAACTGACTTTATTAAAAGCAGTAGGCAGACATGTCAAACCAGCAGGGTTAAAAACAAAAGCCATTTCACGCAAAAGCTCAATTATTATTGGATTGAGTATTCTGGTCGCTGCTTTATTGTATTACTTTAAAGACAGTTTACGTTCCGGTGGAGCATCCGTATCGGTTCCATCCTCTGCTGTTTCGCCAGCCGGTACGGATAGTCCGGATGCATCGCCATCTTCACTGGTAAAAGAATGTGTCGACTTTGGTTCTTCCGAAAAAATGAATGGACTGTTTTTTCCGGTGATTTCATCCAATAATGAAAAACTGGAAATACAGATTGCCAATCAGTTTGCATCCAAATGTGCTAAATACGATTTTAAAATCGAAAACCGCATCTCTGAATTTCATCGCGGCAAAGCATTGCTCTATGATCAGCAAAAACAAATAGCTCAGAAATGCGGAGCTGATCTTTATTTTGGTGGTCAATACCTGGAGCTCGGTGGACAAAATTTATTCGATGCCCAGTTTGGCCTGGTAGCGGATAGCATAGCGCTGATCAATGCTTCTTCTGAAGATTTCAAACTCATTAAAAATAATATCTCCCTGTTTGATCTCACCAGTGGCCATACCCTGGATACCCTGTATGAAAATGTATTGCAGGCCTTACTCGGTTTTTTGAGTTTTCAAAATAAAGATTTTCAGAAAACGATTCAAATCATGAAAGATCTCGACCCGGCTAAAATAAAAAATGATTCATTTAGAAATGTAATCTATCGTGTGATGTCTGATGCTTGTTACCAAATGGGGAAAAAAGACTCTGCTCTGATTTATCTTGAAAAAACAAAAGTCAATTCTTTCTTACCCGAATTGGAACTGAAAAAAAGCCTGATCGCCACCGAAGTAAAGCAATATGATAAAGCCATACTCGCCTACTCCAGGCTCATAGACAGCAGCAACTTCGATAAAAATGTGCTCTACGAGAAAAGGGCTGATCAGTACGATTCTATTAAGGACTATAAAAAAGCACAGGAAGACTATAAAAGAGTGAGACCAAAATCAGAAATACAGAAATCCCGCATACAATCTAAATCACAAAACATAGATACTAAAATCAATACCAATAAAGCCGGATTTACCGATATGCAGATCAGTACCCTTAGCCCTGAATCAAAATTAGTACTCAGTGAAAAATTACTGCAAATTGGGGAAGCAGCCAAAGCGCAGGAAGTATTAAAAACAATACCGGCCAACAGCATTACCTTTTCTAAAGCAAGTCCTCTTTTATTGGAATCGCAGGTAAAATTGAATCAGGTAAATGTGAATACCATACCCAAATCGGCTTTGGAACAGAATAAAAGGCTGAAAGTAGCGGTAAAAGAAAGACAATAGAGTTGGAAAACATTTTTTTATTATAGCTCTTCTTGTATGGCCTTTGGCCATGTTGAACACGAATGAACGCGGATTACACGGATGTACACGAATTGAAACTACCGCATTTTAATTTGTGGCCATTCGCGAAAATTCGCGGATAATAAATACCAGCTATGACCTTTGGCCATTATAAAACACGAATGAACAGGGATTGCACGAATCTTTGTATGAAGTCTGTGTTTGCGCTATGCGCAACTGTGGTTACTAATTTATAACCACAGGTGCCGTCGGCACCACAGATAAAATAAATTTTATACACGGTCAATTGGTCCGAATCAAACTGTGTATGCAATCAGTGGTGCCAACGGCACCTGTGGTTTTATTATGTAAAACCTTAGACTTGGTATGAATTGTCTTCTATTGAATTTTTAATTTGTGGTCATTCGTGTCATTCTGGTTAATAAATACAGATATGGCCTTTGGCCATGTTGAACACGAATGAACGCGGATTTCACGGATTTACACGAATTGAAACTACCGTATTTTAATTCGTGGCCATTCGCGAAAATTCGTGGAGAATAAATACCAGTATGGCCTTCGGCCATATTGAACACGAATGAACGCGGATTACACGGATTAACGCGAATTAATTTTCCGTCACTCAAATTCGTGGCCATTCGTGAAACGAGCCCTGCTAGCTTAAGATATCCTTTTTTGTTTCCCGATTCAATCACAAATTGTAAATTCAGCATACTAAATACATATATTATGCATTTCACCACCATACCCAATCTCGAAAAAACCTTTATCCAGCAATTAACTTCCGCTGGAAAGCTTTCCCCATTTACCTATGGCACATCACCGGAGCAGGTAGAAGGTTTGTTTTATACTTCTCCCAATACTCATTTTTTTTTCGAAGAAATCATTCCGAAAAAAAGAATAGTTCTTCATTTTACGGCCGGTCATCTCAAAGGAGATCTGAATCAGCTGAGTATGCAAGACTATCACGTATCAGTGCCTTTTGTCATAGCCAGGAATGGAACTATATTCCAACTCTTTAGCTCTAAGCACTGGTCACATCATCTTGGCATGTCAACCAATAACCCGGGTAAAATCTATGACAAAGAGTCTATAGCGATTGAAATATCAAACTATGGATGGCTAAATCAGGTAGGTACTAACCTGGAGACCGCATATTCAAGAGTAGTGAATAAAGTAACTGGAAAGAAGGGCCCAATAGATATCTATGCCAATCTAAATGAAACAGAAGCATATAAAGAAATAAATCCCGTCTTCCGGGAAAAGAAGTTTTACGCAAGCTATACCGACCCGCAACTAAAAAGTTTGATAAAATTAGTACGATGGATATGTCATAAATACCAAATACCCAAAGCAATATTACCACCGGAAATTCGGTTTGAAACCTCTAAACAGGCCAGGGACTTTGCTGGAATTGTCAGCCATGTAAATTATCGCTCTGAAGGTAAATGGGATATAGGTCCTGCTTTTGACTGGGATGGATTGGTAGCAGGAATAAATGCACCAGCACCATCGGCTACCCGTGGCAGGGCCAGTAAAGCAAAAACAAATGTGGATGAAGAAAAATTTACAAAGAATAAAAACAAAGGAGATAAGTATACAGCAGGTAAAAAATTAGTATTAAAGGAATATAATCCCGGAAATTGGGAATAAATCACAAATTATCGTATATTTCATAAAGTTAACCAAAAATGCCCGGGTGTTATATTATCAATACTCGAGGAATTAATATCGACAAAGTAAGAGTAGATTGAGTTTGGTGTGGCACACATCGAGCATTTTACAAAAGACTACTCTTATATGAAATATCTAATTATTCTTTTACTGGGTTTGATTTTACCCTGGTGGTGGAATATTCACATGAATTCTGAATTTCCCAATGATTCTAAATCAGTTGAATTCAATTCATTTATAAAAGCCAATGAAGATTTGGCAGGACCCTGTGATAGCGTGGTACTATTCGTACAACAGCTGCGCACCGTACCTCCATCCTGTTGTTTTCAATTGATATTGGACAATAAATTAAAAAATGCCATTCAACAAATCAAACTGGATATCACCACTGCCAATTTTACTGATATCCTGGTTGAAGTAAATAGTGGTTGGATCGTAAGCCAGACTTTGCAAGGAGATATTTTACTTTCACATACCTCAGGTTTTATACCAACAGGTGGTTCATCTCCACTGAGCTTTTGCCTAAAAGGAGGCACTAACCCGGATTTATTAAAATTTACCTTTATTTATACAGCATTGGGACTCGTTAGTTCATGCGCATCAGAAGTATCTGTATGCACCGACCCATTGCCTTGTAATGCGGCTTTTACTTTTCAACAGTCAAATGCATGTGGCCTGGTACAATTTTCAAATCAATCAACCGGTACTGCTCCGTCAACCTATCAATGGAATTTTGGTGACCCGGGTAGCGGATCAAATAATACTTCTACCAGCACCAGTCCATCTCATCAATTTAGTCAATGTGGAAACTATCTGGTTTGCCTTACTACCAACACAGCAGGATGTACCGATTCCACATGTCAATTGATATCTTATACAGATGCAGTAAAACCTGTAATCACATGTCCTGCGCCAATGAATTTACAATGCAATATCAATACCAGTCCTCCTGCCACCGGGATGGCTACAGCGACTGATAATTGCACGCCTACCTCTTCTATATTAA
Organism: uncultured Saprospiraceae bacterium; assembly: GCA_964396995.1. Taxonomy (GTDB): domain Bacteria; phylum Bacteroidota; class Bacteroidia; order Chitinophagales; family Saprospiraceae; genus JADJLQ01. The sequence continues at coordinate 23,608 of CAYNIG010000015.1, forward strand.
TCACTTCAGCTGATGTAGTTTCCGGCAGTTTACCATGTAATGCTTCCATCCTTCGAACCTGGTCGGCAAAAGATCTCTGTGGAAATATCGCTACCTGTCAACAAAGAATATTCATAAAGGATACCATATCCCCTTCAATAAAATGCCCTATCAATACCGTAGTAAATACCAATCAGGGAGCGTGTATATACACTGGTAATATCCCATCGCCTACGGGAACCGATAATTGTTCTAAATCGCTGATCTTTACTTGTTCATTGCTCACCCCGACAAGCTCTGTATTGATCACTGCCAGTACTCAATTTCCCAAGGGGGCCAATACTATTACTTGTTTTGCTAAAGACAGCTGTGGAAACCAGTCTGCCAATTGCAATTTTACCCTTACAGTACAGGATATAGAAAAACCCAAAATCACCTGCCCTCAAAGCGTTTCGGTGATAGGAAGTATAAATGCGGCCGGCAGGTGTGAAGCAAATATTAAAAACCTCACTCCGGTTTATTCAGATAATTGTCCGATGGCTATCCTGACCTATAATTATACTGGTGCCACAACAGGTAGTGGATCCGGAGTAATCAATGGAGTGGTTTTTAACCAGGGAATGACAAACGTAACTTATTATATAACTGACATGTCCGGCAATAAAGACTCCTGTAAATTTAAAGTCACCGTCAACTGTATCAGTACCCTGACTTGTCCTAATAACCTGGTGACCAATCCCAGCTTTGAATCTTATTCTGTCTGTCCACCGGGTATTTCCCCTCCTTTTACCGCAAGCTCATGGAATCTGCCTACACAGGGTGGAAGCTCTGATTATTATAATAGTTGTGCTCCAGTCAGCAGCAATGTGAGTACACCTCAAAATTCTTATGGGTATCAGGTTCCGCATAGCGGAAATGGATATGCAGGATTTATACTAAGACCTACTAATTTATATCGGGAATATCTGCAAGTACCCTTACTGAGCCCATTAGTGGCCGGTAAGACCTACCAGGTTTCTTTTTATGTAAGTCTGGCTGATCAGGCTAAATGGGCAGTGGATAAAATTGGTGCCTATTTATCTTTAGGTGCTTTAGGGCCATTTCCGGGTGCTCCGGTATTGCCATTTACTCCCCAGGTAATTCATCCTGTTGGAAATTACATTACCGATAAAATAAATTGGACTTTGATCAGTGGCAATTACACCGCTATTGGTGGCGAAAGCAACCTGATGATTGGAAATTTTTACGATAATGTACAGACAGTACCCCTGATGGGACAGGGCGGCTTTTATCCCGGGGCATATTATTATCTGGATGATGTATCCGTATGTGAAAGCTGTGTAAGTCCTCCCTGTGATACTTGCTGCACCGATCCCAAGATATTTAGTGCTTTAGTCAACCAGGGGTTTACGGTGGTAAATCAAAACTGCCAGGTTACGGTAACCGCACCTCAATTTGATTCCTGTTATTTATTTAGTACCCCTCCCGTTTTAGACGGAGGGCAGGTGTCACAAGTGATTACGAATCCAAATGGATCATGGACATTTAGTTTTACCCAGGGAGGAATGCACCAAATCTGTGTCACTGTATTTGATGCCTGCCAATCAAAGCAGATGTGTACCAAGGTCAATGTCAACTGTCCGGTAGATTATTGTGATAGTATTTCATTTTGGGTTGAATCGTTGAAGACGATACCACCTGCCTGTTGTTTTAGATTGCATGTGAATAATAAAGCAAAGAATAAATTTTTCCAATTACCCATTAGCCTGAGTACGGCTTTGTTTAATAATGTGACTGTAGATAATTTGGGTGGTTGGGCAGTTAATCAAACCAGCTCCGGAAATCTCAGTTTGTCTCATACATCTGGTTTTATTCCGGTTGGTAATTTTACACCGTTGAGTTGGTGTATTTCTAATGGTACTAATCCGGATACTTTATCTATTAAAGCAGATTTCCTGATCGGGCATACAAAAATATCATGTGACACCAGTTTTGCTTTTTTCTGTCCGCCCCAACCCGACACTCTCTGCGGACCCGGGTGTAAAGCAGACAGCATTTTATTGAATACCGGAGTCGATCATGCCACCGGAATGTTTTATAATCCACTTAGCCCCGATGCGTATTGGACGGTAATACAATCTCCATATACTAATTATATTTTACCAAAGCCCGCTTATGCTATGGCCACTCCTTCGTTTTGGCATGATCAACCTTCCTCAGCCATGCCGTGTTCAAGGTGGATTAATTTTTCCGGCGGACCATATCACTATGATCAGGGGCTCTATGAATTCACCCGCTGTTTTTGCATTTGCAAAGATGGATCCAGGATTACAATTCGGTTGAGTGCACTGGCTGATAATAAAGTAGATTTTTATCTCTGCGATAGTACCGGGGCTACCCTGGCCTTTCTCCTGAGTTCGAATACATTTAAAAGACCGCCCAAAGATACTATCGTACAGCTTTTATTGGACAAAGGCAGGTATTGTATCAAAGCCAGTGTATTTAATTATGGACATACCTATACCGGGTTTAACCTTTGCGGCTCCGTGTCCGGCGATGGACTGGTCAAAGAAATTTGTTGTGAACCTTCTTCTATCATCGGTGTGAAATATATTGATACCGCTTGTGCTGCTGTTCCATTTAACGGGAGTCAACCTACTTTACAAGGATGGCAAATTGTATTATGCAATAATCAGGGCCAGGCTATTGATACAATGATCACGGATATAAACGGGTCTTATAGTTTCGGGCCTCTGCCTCCTGGCTTATATACTGTGAAAGAAATCAATCAATCGGGCTGGACACCTTCCTTACCCGCCACCGGTGCCACTTCATTATTTTTAAGTACGAACCAGGTAGCTCAGGTCAATTTTGCCAATTGCCCGCCGGAGAAAGACAGCTGCTGTATAAGCAAATCATCTTTTGCACAACATTTATTAAATGCGATACAACTTACCGTAGTCGATTCGGCTTGTAAAGTAAAAATCAATTTAAAATTGCCATCATGTGACACGGCCAGATTCATCAATTGGGGTGATGGCAGCCAGCAACAAGGTGCCTTTACTAATGGTATGTGGATGCACACCTATACTCAGACTGGCAGCTATACCATACAATTGGCTGTAGTAGAATACGGAACTGATGGTAAACCCTGTTTTGATACGCTCATCCGCATTCCCATTGATATTCATTGCGAATGC
>CAYNIG010000015.1:26886-33928 GCA_964396995.1 uncultured Saprospiraceae bacterium
TCTATTGGCAATCCTTCCATTTCGGCAAATAATATTGCTGCTTGGAATGGTACCTCATGGAGTACACTGGGTAGTGGAGTGAATAATAAAGTGTATGCACTTGCTGTGCACAATGGTATACTGTACGCCGGTGGCACATTTACCATAGCCGGAGGTAATCCGGTAAGGAAAATTGCTTCATGGAATGGTACTACCTGGTCTGACCTACCTCATGGCGGTATCAATGGTTCTCCTGATCACGTAGAGGCATTACTTTCCAGTGCCTGGGGATTAGTAGTAGGTGGTGCATTCAATTCAGTAGGTAATATACCTTTTACTGCGAATAATATAGCAAGATGGAATCCGGGGCCCGGATGGGCGACTTTCGGCAATGGATTTAATGGCCCGGTATATGCTTTGACTCATTTTAATGGAAATGTAACTGCAGGTGGCAGGTTTGGAAATAGTCCCGGTGGTTTGAATAATCTTGCTATCTGGGTTGGATATTGGACCAAAGTGGGTGGTGCAGGAGCAGTAAATCTATCGACTCCATTAAATACCAGCGAGGGCATTTATGCTATAGCGCAATATAAAACGGAATTGATCGTAGGGGGCCAATTTCCATCTGCTGTATCTACTACCGTTCAGAATGGGACCAAAACCAGGCATCTTGCCCAATGGAATGGAGCCTACTGGACTACAATAGGAATAGGACCCAACCCGGCTGGAAGTTCAATCAATACCGGCAATGGCGTTTTCGCACTGAAAGTGATTAATAATGAATTATTAGTTGGCGGGCAATTCAGTCAAATCAATGGCCAGAATTTAAATAATCTTGCCAAATGGAATGGTAGTATCTGGACCGGCTTTGCTCATCCGGCCAATGGCATTGTCGAAGCAATAGCTGTTTATGACTCTGCCGGAATCAATCCATGCAATCTGTATACAGGTGGAGAAGTATTATTCAACCAATGGAAATGTTCGGGTGTAGCTGCAGAGGATAAATCAGGATCCTTATCGGTTTCGCTATTTCCCAATCCGGTTAGGGATAAGATATATATTCAATTTAATGAAGAGCTATCTGATAAAGTGAATGTTTCCATGTATAGCTTATTGGGTGCTCAGGTGCGTAACTTTTCATTTATACGTATGGGCCAAACCGCAGAGATAGATATGTCTGAATTGTCTGCGGGGACTTATTTGATGAAGGTGTTTACCAAAAAAGGCAGTGTGGTCAGAAAAGTGATAAAGAGGTAGTAGGAGAATATTAGCTTTGAATGAGGGACATTCCTTTGTAGTTACTCTTTGGAACATCGTATAAGGTATACTTTCTGTGAGTATTTTTAATAAAACCGGTAAGTCCAAGGCCTGAAAGGCCGTACTATTTTAAACCATGGCCGCAGGCCATTGTCAATACAAGAAATGTAATAGCCCTGAATGGGCGGCATTCCTTTGGAGTTACTCTTTACCCATGACCCCCACATTCAGGCCGTAACAAATAAATCACCAAATCTGCCTATTTTTCGGCCATGCAATCCATAGAGGAGCTCTACTTCCTATTTGAAGACTTCCGGAAAAATAAATCCTTTGCTGGAAAGGTTTCTGAGCTATACAGCCCTGCTAATTATCTCATGGACTTGGGCGGAAAGAGAATGCGCCCTTTATTGACTTTACTCTCTCATCAATTATGGCAAGCTGACATCACACCCTCACTTACTGCAGCCCTTGCTATAGAAGTATTCCACAATTTTTCGCTGATGCACGACGATATCATGGATGCATCCCCATTGCGAAGAGGTCAGCCCACCGTACATACTAAATACAATACCAATACAGCCATACTATCCGGTGATTGGATGCTGATACATACCTATGAATTACTTAATATATACCCTTGTCCTTTAAATGCTTCATTAATAAACTTAATTAACAAAACAGCTACAGAGGTATGCGAGGGCCAGCAATTGGACATCAATTTTGAAACCAGACAGGATGTAACAGAAGCTGAATACATAGAAATGATCCAATACAAAACAGCCGTATTGCTTGGGGCAGCTATGCAGATGGGAGGCATGATCGCCAATGCAACTGCTGATGACACTTCCAATTTATATCATGCAGGATTGTACCTGGGCCTTTCTTTCCAGCTCCGGGATGATTACCTGGATATTTTTAGTCCGGAAAGCGGGAAAATCAAAGGAGGTGATATCAATCAAAATAAAAAGACTTTATTATTCATTCATTGCCTGCAACACCTGGAGCCGGAAGATAAAGCCCAATTGCTTTCTCTGTATTCTCAAAACAATATTGATAAAGTAACACCGGTACTAGATCTTTTTAAAAAAACCAAATCCGATGAATACGTAAAATCCATTGCTGCAGATTATGGGTTAAAAGCAGTAGCTGCTCTCAATAACATAGAGGTACCTGAAATAAAAAAGTCAAACCTCAGATCTATATTCCAATCATTATTAAATAGAAATAGTTAAAAACCATTGATGCCGATCGTATTAAAGGAGATAAATCCATTCCATAAAAGAGAATTAAAAGAGTTTATTCAATATCCATTTGATTTGTATAAAGGGAATGCCTTTTGGGTGCCGCCACTCTGGGTCGATGAATATGAAATATTCTCTAAAGAACATAATCCTGTACTAAAACACTGTGAGCTAAAATTATTTCTGGCTATTGAAGGCAACAAAGTACTAGGCAGGATTGCCGGCATCATCAATCACAGAGAAAATAAATTATACGGCAAATCAAAAGCACGGTTTGGTTGGTTTGATATTGCGGATCGTCCGGAAGTAAGCAAATCATTGATCGAAAAAATAGAATCCTGGGCGAAAGAAAGGGGCATGAAAGAGATCGAAGGGCCTATGAGTTTTACCAATCTGGATAAAGCCGGTCTACTGGTAGAAGGATTCGAAGAATTGCCTACCATAGCTACATTGTATAATTATCCATACTACGCTTCTCATCTTGAAAACCTGGGTTATGTAAAAGCAGCGGATTGGATAGAACATGAAATCATCAATCAACCGCTCAGTGAACGATTCATCAAGTTTAATGATATACTCAAAGAAAAATACAAAGTACATACTATAAAAATCAAGACGAAAGAAGACATTAGCCTATATGCACATAAGGTATTTGAATTGGTAAACAAAACACATGCTGAGTTGCATGGCTTCGTTGCCTTTGAGCCGGAACAGGTAAATTTGTATGTACGGAAATACTCGCGTATACTCAAACCGGAGTTTATCTCTTTGGTGGCGGATGAAAACAATCAGCTTATCGCTTTCGGCATATCCCTGCCCTCTGTAAGTAAAGCCCTGCAAAAATCAAAGGGCAGGCTTTTCCCTTTTGGTTGGTTTCATCTGTGGAATGCCATTAGAAAAAACGAACATCTCGACCTGTATTTAATAGGTACCGATCCTGCCTGGCGCAATAAAGGAGTGCATGCTCTTATATTTTATGAAATTACCAAACAGGCTTTAGACTTTGGTATAAAATATGTAGAATCCAATCCGGAGCTGGAAACCAATACCAATGTGCAATTGCTATGGAAAGGGTATGAATACAGAATGCATAAAAGAAGGAGGACCTTTAAAAAAGAATGGTAAGGCCTGGTTTCTGACTGGGATTTTGGGTTACTTAATTAAATAGACACTGCAATGAAATGATTCGTTATAGTCATACCGTTCACTAGTTAAAAATGTATTTGTAATGTGGTCTTAACCCATTATCTGGCGCAAATGGTGCAATTGATGCCCCCAATAATCATATATTAAAAATCGCAAAGTAACCAATTCAATATTGTTTTTACCGGTATCACAGGTAAAGTCCAAAGATTCTGCTGGAATGGATTTACTTATTTTGTGGTATTGTTTATTGGTAAGATACCAGGAGGTAATGAGTTCATCCGTTGCCACTTGATGGTATGCATTGTATTTTACCCATTCATTTTGTTCGTATCTTATTTTTTCATTTGGACTGTATTGGCTTACAATCAATCTTCGGATATTATTCTGACCACTGTCTATCAAATGCCCTAGTATTTCTTTCTTTGACCATTTATCGCTGAAGGGTTTTGATTCCCAGTCTTTAAGGGAAATGGATTTTAATCGTTCCACTGTATGATTTAAAAACTCCTCAATAGAAGTCTGTATATCATTTATATAACTCATTGTACTCAATTTGTAATTTTGTACATTGTAAATCGTAGTAGGTTTTACGCTTTCCCCTTAGTGACCACTTTAAATAATTTTCCAGCAGGTACTATATCTTTTAATTGCATACCATTTAAGATTGCAAACTCTTCCAGCCTTTTCTGAGGTATTCCAAAGGATGTAAGATGATCCTGCAAGCTGGCATCGCGGTTTGCATTCACTACACTTATATATTCCGGATACACATTTATTTTAGACGGATCAGTCAGGTTATTAAATCCTTCCATGGTGTTGAGAAACAGGTTTTGGAATGATTGATAATCTTTATTCGCGCACACACCATGTATTACATAAATCAGATTTTCTTTTTGGATATAATAGCTTAGAATCATGGGTTTGTCTGCTTCAGCAGGTGCTTGCTGTCCCTGAGGAACTTGCTGAGTTGATAATACTGCCACAGCTTTATAACCGTTGACTGTTCTGTTTTCAGACCGGATAGGAGCCAATTGATATTGTTTATTGGAATTGGCAATCACTTCGTCAAATGTAGCTCCCTGTCCCAGTGTGAGCAGCATCATGGCTTTTCCATTGGGCTCGGCCATTACGAACTGACTGGGTGAATTTTGGGTTTGCCATCCTGTAGGCACAGGAAATCGAAACTTTAATTGAGGGTGATAAAAAATGCCTCCGTCTACATATCCTTCATTGGGATCTTCACCATATTTGAGTCCATGTATTCGTCGGAGATAATCATCGCGATTAATTTTTAATGAAGTCTTGTCTGCAATTTCAGCCTGAGCTTTTTCGGTCAATTTGTGAACTCTGGTAAACCGATCACCCGGATCAGGATGTGTACTTAAAAATACCGGTAGTCGGGCTCCGGCCTGATCGGATATTCTGCCAATAGTGGCAAAAAAATTAGCCATCTCATGAGAGTTGTACCCAATTTTCGTTGAATACTCTACACCTAATTCATCCGATTGGGATTCATGCGCGCGGCTGAATTTCATCAACAACAATTGGACACCCTGAGATAACTGCTCAGCAAACTGGGCTGCAGCAGGAGATGCTACCAAAAGCGCTATCAATCCTACTTGTGATAATAATTGATCCTTGGCTTGAGCATTGGCATGGCGTGCCGTGATGTGGCCTATTTCATGGCCCAATACACCTGCGAATTCAGCCTCATTATTAAAATGGGCCATAATACCCCTGGTAAAATAAACATAACCACCTGGTACTGCAAATGCATTTACTATTGGTGAGCTTACAATTTGAAATGTGTAACCATGATCGGGCCTGTGGCTTATTTTGGCCATTTGTTGCCCTTTTTCATTGATAAAAGCCTGCAGAGCCGGGTCTTCGTATTTTCCAAATTCGGCCATTACCTGCGGATCCGATTCCAAACCCATTTGTTTTTCCTGAGCCTCTGACATCAGGTTCAATTGTTTTTTACCGGTGACCGGATTCCGGGAACATTGGTAAAAAAAGAGGCCCGTGATCATCAACACCAGAAGATAATTAATTCTTTTCATACGTATGATTTTGTAATTATTGACGGATTAGGATTGATTTAATTTCGAAATTAATAAAATTTGATTCAGCACATTCTATAAAAGTATCTATAATTTTCGGAACCATGAATACCGGTGAAGGATTCACTAAACAGAAACAACAAGTAATTGGTAATGCAGGGTTAAATAGGATTTAAAATCCTGCCCAAATATAATACTCTGTTTTCTTTTCAGGCTTGTGTTTTTTAGTTACTAGTCAATGGAAATGGCCAGCCCAGTCTATTGATTTAATTTCAAACGGGTGAATGAGCTGATCTAATAATACTGCTATTTTTTTTCTGGATGGAAAGTCGGCCATCGGCCAATTTAAATAAGTAGCCGAATCAATGATTACATTATTCGATTTCGATAGAAAATGCAATACCTGGATTAAATCGCTGTACGAAAGAATAGTATCCTCATTTTCTGCCCATAGATTAAAATCCGGTTGCCATGACTTTATCCCCAACTGAAAATCTTTCCTTGAAATAGTACTATCCGGATAAAACCAGGTTTGATTAGCCCATTTGTAGGGCACCCCTTTGCCTCTGAGTATACCGGTAGCTCCTATGCGTTGTATAGGTTCAAATGCTGCATCCTCTTTGTCCACATCCAAATAGGGCATCAGATAGACTTTGTTTTTTAGTAAGCTTGATTGCAGTAAACGGATATTTACCCGGGATGGTTTTATTTTTTTTTCTATACAAATGGCTGCCAGAGTACCTGCCGCCTGGCCTATTTGTAAAATCACCGGCTGCAAGCGGGTAGCCCCATTCATTATATTGGTTACGCTGATAGCCTTATCTGCTATTATCAAGTTATCTAACTCTTTTGGAATCAATGCGCCAGCCGGGACATTGAAAGAGGGAATGGGCACATATTCCAGCCTGGGTACTGTTGCATTTTTACCATGATGATGATCGATTGGATAGTCACCTACCGCAATGCCTGTACGATAAAGGGGAGCCGGCTGATCGTATGGCCTTTCAGCATGGTTCATATTTATTTGTACCAATCCTCTTATCCTCCTCCCTTCTCTATAATAAGGCATAAAAGGCAAACCATCGGGAGTAGGGTATTCATCATCGGCTATACCAAGATTTTTAAACCCCAACTCCTGCTGGATATAGTATAAAAATCCCAGGGTATGATTTTTTGCACGCTGCAAAATCTTTTGCCTCTCTGCCTCATTGCTTTCAACCAGGTTATAATAATAATCATTGCCGTAAATAGGCCAATTAATCATGTATTTGTTATGAGGGAGCTTTGCATACGAAAGCATGGTCTCACACGGATGCGTTTTTAGTGTGCAATCAAAAGTGTCACAGGAGCAATGATATT
>CAYNIG010000016.1:0-33765 GCA_964396995.1 uncultured Saprospiraceae bacterium
CAATTTCTTCGTCAATCCGGAGGATAAAAAATTCATTTCAAATGAATTTTTTGGGTTATCGTAGGAACGCTCATCAGAGTTGTCATGACCGGTCAATATTAATTTCTTCATTATGGGTAACACGAATAAATGATGTGTGCTACCCGGCTCCATGGATTATCTCTCCAGAATCTGTTTATCATCCAATAATACCGTCTTCAAAACATCATATGATAAATCCTGCAGAGATACTTTATGTTCTATAGCGAGGACAGCTGCGGTGGCTGCAGATTGCCCTAATATCATAAATACCGGCTCCATACGAATAGACCCATAGGCAATGTGGGAGCTGGAAACACACACGGGTACTACTAAATTGCTGCACTCATTTTCTTTTGGTATGATTGAACCGTAGGCAATTGAATAGGGCTTATCCGGCCTTACAGAGATATCGCCTTCATTTTGCACGTATCCTTCCGCGGTCACGTATCGTTGAGTATTATGAGAATCTATATTGTATGACCCCATACCTATTGGTTTGGGTACCGTTGTTTTGCCCAGGGCATCCGCTTCGGTCATTACAAATTCACCAATCATCCGGCGTGATTCCCTGATATACAGTTGGTGTGGCCAGTGATCATTATCTATAAATTCATCTTTAGCTAAACCCCATTCTTTCATTTTTTCCTGCACATCCGGTGGTACACGGGCATCGTTTTGCAGGAAATACATCAAGCCTTTTTGATATAATTCATGATCTTTTATGATTTCGCGGCGCCTTTTATAGGTTGCTTCCGGGTAATCATAATTTTTACCGAGATAATCCGTGCTGAAAGGTCCGTGATTATTAGTATCTGTTTTTCTATTGGGAATAGGATCAAATTTTACAAATGTCTTTCGCCAGCCTGATGAAAATACCCTGGCATACAATTCATACCTGCTCGAATCATAACCTTCGGGCTTGGGAAAAGGTATCCTATTATCCGGATGATCAGACAGACACATCCGAAAACAATATGCTTGTATTTTATTATCCCCTGATCCATTCGCTGCCGTAACAGGTTCTGGTGAAATTTCCGGTAAGAGGCCGCTTTTTGCATTGCCCTCTATTTTATATGGACTTATTTTAGTTTCAAAATGATGACCCTGATGAAAAATACCCGCTTGTAACCCATTCCATTTTTCATGATACCGGCTATTGGGTTCTCTTCCTTTGTGATACCTTACTCCGGCTAATGCCATCAAATCACCTTCATACGTAGCATCAATAAACATCTTGCCTTTGTATCGGATACCACTTAGTGTTTTAAATGATTGAATTGCTCCATTCAATTTTTGTATTCCCCTGGTACTACGGTCCAACCATTCGTCACGATAAATGGGGATATCCAGTTCTTTTACAAAATCTTCAAATACCTGTTCTGCGGCGTGGGGCTCAAAAATCCACATGGTACGGGCATCTCCGTCAATCGCAGGCGTGCCTTGTCCTCTATTACCGTATTCTTCCCGTAATTGCCAGGTCCAGTTCTTTGATTTTTCATAGTGATTATAGATTCGTTGATAAAACTCCCTGGATAAGCCACCGATCACTCCTTTATTTCCCGTATCGGTATAACCCAAACCACCGGAAGAAAGTCCACCGAGATGTTTATCGGGCGACACTACGATCACTGACTTACCCATTCTTTTTACCTGTACTGCTGCGATAATGGCTGCCGAAGTACCGCCATATATAATGATGTCTGCTTCTCTTTCTTTTAACCAGGTAAGTTGTTTCCAATGTGCCGGTCCCTCATTTGATTGTATTTTTCCATCAGTACTTCTTCCCTTCTTAAGGTAAGATGTCATCAATTGAGTCAGCTCCTGTACTTTGGCGGGATTTTGAGCATATACATTTTTAGTTTCGCCTTCATTAGCTGACAAATCATATAATTGAATGGGGGGTAAAGTTTTAGCGAGTTCGCTGTTTGGTTTTGGGTTACTCCAGCCCCCAGAATGAGAAGCAAAGATCAGCTTCCAATTATGCTGACGGATCGCAAAAAAGCCATCAACAGAATGATGCACTATTGCATTGCGTATAGGTAAAACCGCTTTTTTACCGGTCAATGCGCTCAAAAAACTGTAACTATCTTCTGCGGTATTATCGTTTAATTTTACATTCAGGATTTCTGAAATCGTTCTGAAAAAATCCGTTGAGCACAATAATTGAGATTGAACGCCGGCTTTTTTAATCTGGTTACCCCATCGTACTATAAATGGTACACGATGCCCACCTTCAAATATATCGGCTTTGGTTCCGCGAAAATTCATTCCCGGATTATGGCCTTTTTCCAATTGAGCATTCAGATCGGCTGCAGGAGCAAAACCATTATCAGAAGTAAAAATAATTAATGTCTTGTCGTATACGCCATTTGCTTTCAGCGAGGATACCACTTTTTTCACTACTTCATCCACCATTAATACAAAATCGGCATAGGGCGATACCCGGCTTTTGCCGGCATAAGCAGCAGTAGGTAAGACAGGGGTGTGTGGTGCAGCTAAGGGTAGGTATAAAAAAAAGGGTTTATTGGCCTGGCTGTTTTGATTGATAAATCCAATGGCTTTTTCCGTAAATTTATCCAGCACCTCTTCATGTTTAAAATCAGGTGCAATCCAACCACTTCTGTAAAACCCTACTCCTGTGGTTGATGCACAAGTATCGGTAGGTATAGCAGTAGATAGTCCATTTTCCACATACACATAAGGTGCCATATCCAATGATGCAGGAATACAAAAAGAATAATCAAAACCAACACTATTGGGACCATGAAGTACTTGTTTTGAAAAATCAACATTTTTAGGTCCTGCTTTTATATTGGCCCAAGTCCAGCCCAAATGCCATTTTCCAACTACCCCGGTATGATATCCATGTTTTTGCAGAAAAGAAGCTACAGTAAGTCTATTGGGATCGAGCAGACTGGTATCGTATCCCTGTAATACACCGCTTTTTAACCTGCTTCGCCAATTATACCGGCCGGTGAGTAAACCATAGCGGGTAGGAGTACAAACAGAAGAAGTAGTATGAGCATCTGTAAACCGGATTCCTTCTTTTGCCAGTTGGTCAATTCCGGGTGTTTGAATTTTACCTTGGAGGTTATAAGCCGATACATCACCTATGCCCATATCATCGGCAAGAATGTAAACAATATTAGGTTTCTGCTGTGAGTAGGTAATTATAGAATTGAATAAAGTAAATGCAAAAAGAAATATTTTTTTCATTACATCTTCATTGATAATTTTTTTTAATAAAACGAGAACAGTAGTATTATGCAAGATAGCGTTTCATGGAGAATAGTTCATATTATTTTATAACCGATTTCTACCCTAATCACAGTATACCTGCATTTTTTTTATTCAATATATTCAAAAACTACTACTATTTTTATCTTGATCTTTATTCATACACTTAAATGTCAAATTCAATATTCACTTTTCTTGTTTATGCTGAGCATAGCTTCGGTATTCGGTCAACCCCAATTGATTTTTTCCAAAATACGGGGCTGGCGCAAGGTATTTATGTAGAGCACAGCCTCTCTTTAGCGACATCCAGTTTAACATCCAATCCAAAGACCAAATTTTTTAATGGCTGTCAGGTACTTTTGTAAGTGTTGGGCGTAATTATTAATCAGACAACAATTATAAATTGAAACCAAAAATTGATACTAACTCATTAATATTTAAAATCGCTCAAGCAGCTTTCAATAAAGAAGTAAAGTCTGCATTAGAAATTGAAATGAAAGTAGAAAAGGCTGTTATTCCTATTTCTGCTATACCTAGGACTAAAAAACATCGAAACCCTAAGAAAAAACCTGAACAAATTGGTAGTGGCGTTTTAGTAAATATTAAAGACCAATATTTTGTTTTCAGTTCAACTCATGTATTCACAGAATTTGAAGGAAAATCTTTTTTTACTCTCTGTACTTGCATTGCACATATATCTATGTTCAATATTTTTTTCAATATATCTGTAACCTCTTGGAATACATTGGATTGAGCCAGATCACATACCATATCTTGTAGATGCTTCGTTATTCTGTAACTATCTGTACCCTGCTCTAGTATATGGCCCTTTTTAAACTCTAGCTTACCAAAATACGTTATTACTTTTTTTTTGAATTGCGGTCTTTAGGCAGCCTCTGACTTTGCTCAAGCATATATGCTCCTATCCGCAGGCACCTCCCTAGCAAATCTTTTTCATATTTTATTGGATCTGTGTAGGTTGACTCTTCTACTAACCATGTTCGTACTTCTGATTCTACTGCTTTTAGGATGGATTGAAGTTGCTTTTCTTTATCCATCTTGTTTTGTTTTAGGAACCTAAATTTACTAATTTCCTGTAATTTGTTATCCACACTATTATCAAGAAGAAAAACTAGAAAAATGGTAGTGTCTCAGTTTGAATTCAAAGTGAGACACTACCAGAAAAATAATAATTTGTACATTTATTAAACTAAACCATTCAAATTACCAATTTATGTTCAATAAGAAATTCGTTTTCGCCTGCCCCAAATTTCATATTCAAACCATTTGTTTGATTTTATTTTTTTTCATTTCTCTTGTAGAGAAAGCCCAGATTTCAGGTCAAGCTCAGATTTCTGTTAAATTGAGAAATGGAGGATCTGTCATTACTTTCACTAGCGATAAAGGTACTGTTTGTAATTTACCTCCCAAAGTAGGAGTTAAGTATCAGGCCGGATTTCTACCCACCAATCAAGAATTGAATGGTGTATTTGATTCCATTCCTCCAGGGGCTTATTTTAAGGCAAAAGCGGATGAAACTGTCACTTTAACAATAAATCAAAAAAGAGGCCCTGGAGTGACTCATATATTTGCTGGAGCTTTTTGGATGCGGGATATCAATGCTCCAATAGATTATAGCGCTTTAAATGGCCCTACATTTGTAGATTTTGCTGTAGGATACAATGACCCTACCAATCAAAACAGAGTTGTTAAGTTAACAGTGAAGGGTGCTCAAAAAGGGGTTCTCATTTTTGATATGCATGAATATGGTACTCCGTTACAAGGATCAAACAATGCTGATGGATATACCTACTGTAACATCACACTTCCATTTGTAGTGGAAGGTGTCATGGATCCAAAAGTAGATAGCTTAGGCACCACCGTGGAACCAAAAATACCTTATCTGGTATTACATGCTCCTCCCGGTAATCAAAGCATGAGTAAATTTCTGCAAATAAAAGAGAATTGCCGTGATATTGCAGATACCTATGCTGATAATACTACATTGTCTACCAATGTTGCTGTAAAAATTGGGGTTAAAGGATCAGCTGGCATTTTTGTTACTACTGATTATGAAATTAGCGCCAAATTCAAAGCTGGTGTTTCCTCAGAAGCTTTATCTATACAATCCACTTCCAAAGGCTTGTGCATGAGCTCTACCACAGAGTTTGAAACGGCCTCCTTGCTTGGTCCAATGGCTGGAAGCGGTGATGTTTTTATTGGATTCGGGCAAGATTTGGCTTATGGAAAATACCGATTTGTTAAAATAAATCAAAACACATGTAAAGCTATTCTGGATACCGGATTAATATTCGCACCTACAGGAACTCCGCGTAATTTTACATTAACTCAGGATGGTATATTAGCAGATATTGCTACACAGACCACTATTATGAAGGATGTCAGCCGCCCGGATTTGGTTCGCAATAATGCTGACAATCAAATTAAAGTCTGGAAACAGGTATTGGCTATGAACGAAGCCAATATAAATAATCCGAATAATACGTTGCTCTCATCAGAAGAATTTAATAAAGGCAATAAGAAAACATTTACCTCTTCCATTTCAGTTTTAAATACCAATTCTATTCAGGTGGAACATGCCATAGGATTCAATGCTGGTATAGAAGCAGTAGTGGAAGTGGGTGGTTCCGGTTTTAACAGCAGTTTTGATTTCACCACTACTAAACGTTTTGGAAAATCAATAAATCAAACCAATGATTCAGTCAAAGTTTTATCATATTCGCTGGCAGACAATGATGATAGTGATATTTTTTATACAAGAATGTACAGAGATCCAATGTATGGAACTCCCATTTTCAAGACTTTACCTACCTCTCAAACAAGTTGTCCATATCAGGGGGGCTATCCTTTAGATCAACCCAAATTAAAGCATAGCAACACAAATCAAAATAAGATTACTATTCTGAATGCACCTCTGAATATTGATTCGGCAGCTATTTTCCCGATAAATATAATAAATGAATCGAAAGAATCCAGAACTTATTTACTGAAAGTCAATCCTAATTCTAATCCGAACTTCCTCAAAATTGCAGATCTGAGCATACCTAAACCGTTTCCATTGAGTGCCGGCCAGAATCTACCTATTAAAATAGAAGTAAAACGCAATTCACTTAATACGGAAAAAGCCAATCCAAATTTGGAACTCGTTCTTTATTCTGATTGCGAACCCTCCATTTCTTCAAGCATTTATGCTTCTGTTTATTTTGGTCCTACAGTAGCATCTGAAGATAAATCAGGAAATATATCACTGGTGCAAATATTTCCCAATCCCGCAAGTAATAATGTAATTTTGAAATTTGCACTTGCCGAATCTGCAAAGGTTACTTTTACAGTCTACGATATCCTGGGGCAGCGGCAACTGATCTCTCAACGTAAAAAAATGCTTGCAGGGCAGAATACAGAAGAAATAAATGTACAGTCACTCGTTGAAGGCATATATTTATGCGATATTCAAAGCGATCATTCCAGAATTACAAAAAAATTGGTGATTAAGCATTAGCACTTCAGCAGGCAGAGGTAAATCCAGTGTGACTTTAAGTCTTAATTCGACCGCAACCTTGCTATCATCATCGCTTCCAGGTGATCAATTGGTTTTTTTTTATTATTTCATTCTGTATCCTTATCTGCAATTCCTTTTCCGCTACTATTGCCTTTAGAACATTATTTTCCCGCTGTAGCTTATTAAAATCTAATTATTTATCCTTTTTTTTCTGGCCACTTAGCCCTTCTTCTCCTTCGCTCTCAAAGGCTTTTTGCCATTTGTAGATCATTGTGTCAGATACTCCGTATTCTCTTGAGGTACGGGTCACCCCTTCTTTTTGATAATGTGAGAGAACCTCTAACTTCTCTGAAAGGCTCCATCTCTTTCTGTTTTTATTTCCCATGATTTTACAAGATTTAAATTAAAACTATTTTTGTTAAATCTTGTCCAATATTTTAGGGGGCTAAGTAGAAACCCCGAAATGTTGAAGCTCATGAGTATAAACAATCTGTAATAAACTACTACTTTGAAAACGAGGATCGCATGATGTATAAATCTTTTCGAGATAAAGGGTTGTTGATCGGATCAGGACCAATTGAAGCTACTCATAGAAGTGTATTGCAACAACGATTTAAACTTTCAGGTCAACTTTGGGCAATTAAAGGTGCTCAAGTAATTGCTAATTTAAGATGTTATGCGGCCAGTGGGTCTTGGAATATTATTCAAAGACTTTTTAGGCTAGCGGCCTGTAACCTGCATTTTGTTATCCACACGAAAAAAACTCCGGTTTAACAGAGCAGTCCGCATTACCTTTATCCAATCTTGCAGTCTGTACTCCCTTCTTTGTTTTCGATTGGATTATCAGTAGAAGAATTGTAATTATTTAGTAGTGTTTGAGAATTGTTCTCAGTAAATTATCCTTTGCAAAATGTCCTGTGTCCACATTTTGTAGTTGTCATCATTGCTGTTTTAATACCCAATCAGCTCCCAATGAAAATTCATCTCATTCAATTGATCTACTGTCCCTTATTAATAAAGCCAGTGTTGAAACATCATTGTTTTTTTATGCAAGGTGGCCGGGAAATTTTAGATTGCAGCACGAACTGTATGAAAACAAAAAGGCAGAAAAAATAAAAAACCCTTTTCATTTTGGAGGTGTTATTTTGTTTTATTCGGTAAGTTGAAATTTTTACCAGGGAATTAAAAAAAAGCCAAATCTGCAATAAAATTAAACGGCCTATTGTAAAAGATAAAATCGGGCAATCGTCTGCCTCAAATTTCCTGTTCATTTATTCATAATTTGTTAACCTGTTTACTCAGAACTTGTCTATATTTTTACATCCAATTCGATTCTATATTATGGACCAGAATAAGCGTGAATTTCTTAAGAAAGCTTCTCTCCTGGCAGGTGGTGTGGGTATGAAGCATGCACTGCCGGCTTCTATTCAAAGGGCATTTGCCATTAATCCTGAACCGGGCAGCACTTTTCTGGATGCAGAGCATATTGTTTTCCTGATGCAGGAAAACCGTTCATTTGATCATACATTTGGTACTTTGCAGGGAGTGCGGGGATTTAATGATCCACGTGCTATTACCTTACCGGATAAAAACCCGGTATGGCTTCAGACAAATAATGCAGGAGAAACCTATGCCCCATTTCGTTTAAACATAAAAGATACAAAAGCTACCTGGATGAGTTCACTGCCACATTCCTGGAGCGACCAGGTGGATGCCGCCAACCAAGGAAAACATAATGGCTGGCTGGATGCCAAACACTCAGGCCATAAAGAATACAAAGAAATGCCGCTTACCATGGGCTATTACGACCGGGAAGATATTCCTTTCTATTATGCACTGGCGGATGCTTTTACCGTTTGCGATCATAATTTTTGTTCATCCCTCACCGGCACTACTCCTAACCGTTTGTATTTCTGGTCTGGCACCATACGCGGTAAACACGATGCTGCCACTATGGCAAGGGTATGGAATGGAGATTCAGATTACGAAAAATGGACAGACTGGGTAACCTTTCCTGAGCGGCTGGAAGAAGCTGGCATATCATGGAAGGTATATCAAAATGAAATCAGTGTGGGTGTAGGTTTTCAAGGGGAAGAAGATGCATGGCTCGGCAATTTTACGGATAACCCATTGGAATTTTTTAAGCAATACAATGTCAAACTGTCACCACAATATATTGCCAATCTTCCTAAGCGTATTGCTGCCATACCAGTAGAAATAAAAAAATTAGAGGAAGAGCTGATGACAGTAGATGCCAATTCAGAAAAAGCAAAACGGTTGAAGCAGCGAATTGAAGAGGCCAACAAATACAGGGAGGCTCTTATTAAAGATCAGCAAAAGTATACACTGGAAAAATGGGAGCAATTATCTGCAAAAGAAAAAGCGATTCATGAAAAAGCATTTTCTACAAATAAAAACGATCCAAACTTTCATAAATTAACATCGCTTGAATATGAAGATGGAAATATAAAGCGTACAGTTCAGGTGCCTAAAGGAGATATACTGCATCAGTTTAGAGACGATGTAAAAAGGGGTAACCTGCCTGCAGTTTCCTGGATTGTGGCACCGGAAAATTATTCTGATCATCCGGGCGCTGCATGGTATGGTACGTGGTATACCAGTGAAGTAATGGATATATTAACGCAAAATCCAGAGGTTTGGAAGAAAACCATTTTCATTATTACATATGATGAAAATGATGGCTACTTTGATCACTTGCCTCCCTATTCCGTTCCACATAAAGAAGGCATGGGCAAGGTTTCCGGCGGCATGGATACAAGTTTAGAGTATGTGAAATCAAACCAACAATCTTCTGAGAAGGAGGATATAAGAGAAAGCCCGATAGGACTTGGTTTTCGTGTACCCATGCTTGTTGTTTCTCCCTGGAGCAGGGGCGGTTATGTTTGTTCAGAAGTATTTGATCATACTTCTTCCATTCGCTTTATGGAAAAATTTTTTTCTCACAAATCTGGAAAAAAAATTACAGAACCTCATATCACCCAATGGAGAAGAACTGTATGTGGTGACCTCACTGCTGCTTTCCGTACCTGGAATGGAGAAGCGATCAGGCTTCCTGAGTTTATGAA
The DNA here is from genome assembly GCA_964396995.1 of uncultured Saprospiraceae bacterium. Taxonomy (GTDB): domain Bacteria; phylum Bacteroidota; class Bacteroidia; order Chitinophagales; family Saprospiraceae; genus JADJLQ01. Next base: position 9,865 of record CAYNIG010000016.1, read on the forward strand.
AAAAGAGGAATCCATTGAAAGCATACACATGGCAAAATTCAAGCCACTGCCATCGGGTTATACCAAATTATCTGAAGCACAAATCAAGGAGATTCGACGGGAACCTCATCATTCTGGTTTATTGCCAAAACAGGAAAAAGGGATTCGTTCAGCAACGGCTATTCCTTATGAATTGTATGTGGATGGGCATTTGAATGAAGACCAATCTGCCTTTACCATTCAGTTAAAAGCGGGCAAAACCGTCTTTGGTGATAAGGCTGCAGGATCACCTTTTAGCGTTTATGCTCCCAATGGGTATAAAAATGAACCGTTTGAATACTGGGCATACACAGTGGCAGCAGGCGATAGCCTGGTTGATGAATGGTCCATAAGCGATTTTAACCACAGTAACTATCACTTATGTGTGTATGCACCCAATGGCTTTTACCGGGAGTTTGCCGGCAATGCAAAAGATCCCGCCATGGAAATACATTGTGAATACGAAAAGAAAAAATCAGGTAATGGCTTGACCGGAAATGTTGTACTACAATTGATAAACAAAACCGGCCAACCACTCACCGTTGAAATTACTGACCACGTGTATAAAGCACAAAAACAAACAAAGGTCGTCAGCAGCACCGCTGCTATAGTCATCAATCTTCAAAAAAATTATGGCTGGTACGATTTTACCGTAAATGTAAAAGGCTATGCTGGATATCACAAAAGATTTGCCGGTCATGTGGAAACAGGAATGGAGAGTAAAACGGACCCGGGAATGGGTGGCGTGTTATAGCCAGAGCAACTATTGTATTCGTCGCTCTGCCATATAACCATGCTGATTTTGGGTGCATTCACTTCATCAAGAAAGGCAATGTTCCAAATTTGCAATAATTTATCATACGTAACACCGACCCGCCAATTTCTTTATAGTTGATGTTAGCGCCAGTACTTCTGTCTGTCCGAGCGTTTTCAAATAAGATTTGCAAAAAAAGGTTGTAAAGTCTCAAAAAAATGAGAAGGGCAACCATTTTTTCTGCTGCCCTTTCCGTACTCACTTCATTGAGTGAAGTGCAATTTTATTTCCTTCCGTGTCAACAAGGTGGGCCATAAAACCATTACCACCGATAGAAGTTTTTGGTAAAAGAATTTTTCCTCCTGCTTTTTCTACTTTAGAAAGCGGAACACTTAAATCATCACCGCCATTGAGGTAAATTAAAGCACCTGTCATGGAAGGTTCAAATCCTTCGCCTTCCACAATACCACCTGTAACACCGTTTTGCATTTCGCCCGGTAAGATGCCATACTTGAGGGAAGGATGGGGCATTTCTTGAATGTCCGCACCTAATAATGTTGCATAAAACGCTTTTGCCCTGTTGAAATTTTTTACTGGAATTTCAAACCAATTAATTGAATTAGTCATGTAGCTAGATTTAGATTTTTTAGAATGAATTTATTTTTCTTCTTTTTTAAAGACTCGGCTTTACGGTTTGACTTTAAACAAAGATTTACCCAGAGGTCAAATTCCTTATTTTTTTTCATACCCTGTCTGAAACCATTACCTATCCTTTCCTTAGTCGTTTGGTAAAACCCATCGCTGGTCAACTTTGCTTTGCAATTTCTGTTTTGTGAATGGCAGGGTCAGCACTGCATCATTTGATCTTTGATAATTCATACACCCCTTTTTCCGCTAATCATAAAAAGTAATCCTCCCTTCAGTTGATTTTCTTCCGCTTTGGTAATTTCACAACGCGATTCTTTAATTCCGCAAGCAAGGTTTTCGTTGTAGCCATCTTTAATTTTTTTCAACGTATGATTTAAGGCCAATAAAGAATTTTTTTATACCCTGGTCCGACTGTTTGCGTATCATCAATGCATCCAGCAACTTACCTAACAGTCCAAACTTTACTGTGTATTCCATTATTTGTTTCACTTTCGTTTGGTTTCCCACCTTTTCAAAACTGTAACTGTGTTTCAGTCCTTTGATTGGAAAAGAACAATCTGTAAGTTGATATGTTAATACCTCGTTCGCTTTGAATGCTGTTACTTTTTCGACAAACCAATTTTTGCCATCAAGCATCAATACTTTTCTTTTTGCTCCGGGTCCTGTTTTCTCGGCTGAAACCAAAGTTGACTTCTTAACCGTCGGGTCGTATTTTTCTAATAATTCCAGGTCAGTTAGCATTGCCCAAATTTTATCAACGCTTGCGTTGATAATAATTTCGTTGTGGATTGTGGCCATGCTTAATTTTTTTCTGCTATTGATTTAATGTTAGTTAGAATTTTCTCTTGAATTTCACCCATCTTTCTTTTCATCATCAAAGCATTCATAATTCTAACCATCATATTGGCGGGTTCGTAATAAGATTCGTTTACGATTTTGGTTTTGTTGTCACCAATTCTTTCAAGATAGAAACAAAACCGAGGGTCTTTGAGCATCTTACTCATTCCCATGCTGTCGTTTTCTATTGCCCAAACTGTTTTTTGTTCATGAACAAGCTCAACTAATTTCTCTGTCATAGTTCCTCTCTTGCCACGGTTTTCCATTTCGCACGTTCGGGTTTCGCCCTGCTTGTCCATTCGTCCTGTAGCTGTTATTACGCCTGGATTTATCTTGTTTAACATTTTAATATCAGTGATAATTTCCCAAACGCTACTGATAGGAGCATTGATGATGGCTTCATTTCGTGCTTGAAGTTTGCTCATTTTTTTATTTTTAATTGTTTTTTGAATAATTGTAATTGCAAATATAAAAAAATTCACTTGGAATTTCCAAGTGAAATTATAATTTTGTATCTTGAAAAAGAAAGAAATATCTTTTAGGTCTGATTGTCCCATTAGTAAAACACTTGATATTTTGGGTGACAAATGGTCGTTGTTGATTGTAAGGGATTTAATATTTAAGGGAAAAAATACATATGGAGATTTTCTGAATGGTGGCGAAGGCATTACAACCAGCGTTCTTGCCGATAAATTGGCACTCCTTGAATGCGGTGGTATAATTTCAAAAGGAACTCACCCCGAAAGCAAAGCGAAAATTCTTTACACACTCACACCAAAAGGAATTGATTTGATTCCTGTTTTGGTTGAAGTAATTGAATGGAGTGAAAAGCATCATGAGGTTCATCCATTTGCAACCGCGTTTGTCAAGCAATTGAAGAAAGATAAAGCCGGTGTTATTAGAAAGCTTAGGCAAAGTTTGAAGTAGGTCTTTCCTCGATATCAGCCTGAATGGTTAGAATTGGCAATGTCTCAATGCAATTGCTGACTGTGTTTTTTGTTGGCAGAAGTGCAGATTTCCGGAAACGAAAACCATCAAATTTGTCCAATGTATGCAGGAAGAAGTGTTCGAAATCCACTAAAACCGAATTTCTTGCAAGTACTGTTACAGGCAGGTGCTTCTCTTCGCTATTCTTAACCGTCATTTTAACTTCATTCTATCGCTTCTTTATGTCTTGATTAGTCAGCCTTCAAAGAACGCTTTATTGCCCCTTTCAAATAAAACTAAGAATACATTAGTCATAAACCCTCTTGCTGACCATGTTTCGTTGAAAGTTGATTTAGTATTGTTATTCTCGGCTGTATAACCGGAGGCATCATCAGGTAAAGACATATTTGTCGTTACCTCTTACGTAAGATTACATTCCATATTTGTAAATTCCGGAGCCTGATTCCCCAATTCCGTTTAAAACTGGCCCGTATTCCGTTTTGTCTTTTGACGGACGCCACCTTAAAGCTCAAAATAGAGCTCAAAAAGGTATAAGGATGCCTGAGATTCCGGTGCATACTGACCCCCTTCATCAGGATGGTATTCTGACATTAGGATTTAAAAATGTGGAATATTTTGGCGTAAAATATTTGATTAACATAGTCACAGAAAAAAGTAATCATAATTTCTATGAACCGTAAATTATCTATAAAAATTTAATTGCAAGATCAGCTCTTTGTTTTTGATAAACTACTAATTAATTTTTCACTAATGAACTAATAAATGTTTTCAAAGCGGTTTCTTGTTTTATAAAGCTAAGCGGATTAAGTGATGAAAAAGTCTTAAATTCAGAAATAAAGTGTGACTGGTCGTAATAACCTACTTGTAGACCTATTTGTGTCAATGATTTTGGATTATTTTGTAATAAGGCAACCGCTTTTTGAAACCTTATTTTTCGGGTAAACATTCCGATGGATAAACCTGTAGATTGGATAAATCGCTGCTCTATTCTTCTTTTGCTTAAGCCAATATGTGAAATAACTTTCTTCGTTGATTCTCTACGAGGGTCTAAGATTATCGCCTTGGCTAAGAATTGTGAAACAATGTCTATTTTATTTGATAGAATTATTGTTTTAATGTAATCTTCTATTTCTTTAAAGACTTCATGGTCGATATGTAATGTGGATAATTTTTGAATAATTGAGTTTTTAGGATCTAACTCAGATAATTCAATCATTTTATCTGTAAATTCAGAAGCTGGTATTTTATTAAATATATCTCCGGCAAAAGGTCTGAAAGAAACGCCAAAACAGCGGCAAGGAAAGTCAAAGCTAAGTGTAAATGGTTTTGAAAACTGTCCGGAATAAAAAAATGATGGTTGATAAAATACATCTTTTTGGTTGACATATTGCATAAGACCACGATTATCCAGGTAGAAAATCAATTCAAAGGAACCATAAGGAAAGTACAATTGCGAAAAAGGTAAATCCGATTGCTCAATATCAATTACCCACAAGTATTTTACGTAGGATTGTAAGTCTTCTGTTGGGAGGGTTTTTCTTAATTTCATAACCAAAAGTTAGGCAATTTCGCTTTAGTACAATTCAGAAAAATTTTTGGTATTTACATTTGTTGCTAAAAGGATTTGTGAAAAACCTCAAATATGCTTAAATCATTTTTTACTTCTTCTTAAAATTATATATGAAAAATTCTTTTGTCATTTTTTTAATACTCTTTGCATTTATATTAACTATTAGTTATAAAGCAATAGCCATTTCTAGTAATTGCAAGTTACCAGAAGTTTTTGACGAAAACCTATCTTTTACAATCAAACCTTACTCGGACGAAGCGGAGAATAATTTTAAGAATATGCCTGTAGATTCTCTTGTTATGGAAGCAACTTTTGTAAAAAGTTTGTTACATGTCAAAGCAATTTATTATTACATACATAAGAACAAACCTATAGATTCATTGTATTTTGTTTTAAATCCAAACTTTAAAATTGAAAGTATTCAAACGACAGGCCTGGTAGAATATAATTTTGTGCCTAAAAATAATAGACCTTTCCCTTTTTTGCTTCTCAAATTAAACCATGAATTGATAACCAACTCGATAACCAAGATTTCTTTTGATTATCAAATTGATTTAGAGAAAACCACCTACCTGGCTTCAAATTGGATAGAATTAATGGTAGATCAATTTTGGTTCCCTAATGCTCAAGATGCTGATAATAAGTTTAGCTCCCGTCTGATAGTTAAGAATTTATATCCTGATTACACTCTTTTTTCCTATCACTCTTTCAAAAAACTAGCTGAGCAAACGTATGAGATTTCTCCGAAAGAGCCATCACCAGAAATAAGCTTTTTGGCGGGAAAAAACATGAAAATCGTAAATAAGAAAGAAGGTAAAATGTCCCTGGAATACTTTGTGAGGGATGATATTGAAGATTCTTTGTTGGATAATATTCATAAAAAATTTTATCAGACCACAGATTTCTACAATCAATCTTTTGGAAAGGTCAAGCCAGTCTTCGAGGCTTCAGTAGCATTGAGACGAATATCTAGAAAAGTAAATAATTCGCAAACATCGAGACAATATATGATAATAACTGGCGAAGATTTTAATGATTATGGAAACTTTGCACATGAATTAGGCCATTTTTGGTGGACTGGGGCCAACTTTATAAACGAACCCTGGTTGAATGAATCTTTTGCCAATCTCTCTGCCTTATATGTAATGAAAAAATATGACTTTCAGCGTTATGAACGAAACTTTGCATTATATAAGAAGAAAGCGGAAAAAAAGGGAGCCGTGGCTACTGCTGGTGTTTTTGAAAATGATACCTACGATCTTTATTATAACAAAGGCACCTATTTATTGACCTTGCTTGAACAAAAAATAGGAGAAAAGAAAATGATGGAATTACTCGAAAAGCGCATCGAAGCCAATATTAATGACACAAACAATTTCTTAAATCTAATTGAAATAACGGCGGGAAAAGAGAATAGACTGTATTTTGAAAAGCTAATTTCTGAATAAGAAATTAAATAATCATCCATGGATTGAATCTTTTTTATTCTCATGAAAACGCATAATTTTTTTAAAACATGAATAACTATTTTCTCAAGCAAATTTGGAGAAATATATTAAAAAACAAATCTTTTTCATTTTTAAATAGTGTAGGACTTGCTTTAGGATTTACCTGTTTTACATTTATTTTTCTATGGGTGCTTGATGAAAAAAGTTATGATAAATTTAACAGCCATTATCATAGAATTGTAAGACTGACTGAAACGACTTCTCTGGAGACCGGTATTGCACGATCTGCTTTCACCAGTGCTCCGATGGCTAATGCACTTAAGGGCGACTATCCTGAAGTCGAAAATGCAGTCCGTTTGGAATCGCGCGAAGAAATAGTAACTCATAATGGTCAACAAGTGCTCCAGTCTGGTATATTACTAACAGATCCTTCCTTTTTTGATATTTTCAGTTACCAGATAAATCAGGGTAACATTAAAACTGCTTTAAACGATCCATTTTCCATTATTCTTACAGTTTCAACTGCTAAAAAATATTTTGGTGACGATAATCCAATGGGGAAAACCCTTATGATTAATATGTACGACATCACAGGAAAAGGTGTGGAATATAAAATAACCGGTATAATGCCAGACCCTCCTCAAAATGCTCATTTTACATTTAATATTCTTGCTTCCTTTAAGACCATAGAAGATACAAACCCCGGTATACTTAGCATCAATGGTTGGGGCCAATCAAGGTTTTATACTTATTTGTTATTAAAAGAAGGTATCGATTATAACTTATTTTCGCATAAGATAAGCCAGTTTTACGAAAAATATGTCGGCAAATTATTCAATGATTGGCGTTCAATTTATACATACCAACTACAACCGCTGAGTGATATACATCTTCGATCGGACCTGGAAAATGAAATTGAAACTACAGGGGATATTAAAAAAGTCTATCTATTTATTACTATTGGGATACTAATCCTTTTTTTAGCATCTATTAATTATACCAATCTTGCCACAGCGCAAGCTGTACATAGGGCAAAAGAAGTGGGCATTAAAAAAGTAGTAGGTGCAAATAAATCGCAGCTTGCACTTCAGTTTTTAGCAGAGTCCATATTGACAACCTGCTTGGCATTATTTATTTCGTTTTTGTTTTCTTTTTTACTTCAACCCTTTTTTCAGCAAATAACCGGAAAAAACCTAACTCTGATTTCATCGCCACTTCTTTTCTTTATTCTCTTAGGAGTAACATTAATCTTAGGGTTATTGTCAGGTATCTACCCTGCAATAGTAATTTCATCCTTTAAACCTATTATTGTTTTAAAAGGTCCATTTAAGTCGGCACGGCAAGGAGTAATGCTCCGTAAGACTCTTGTGGTAACCCAATTTGTAATTGCGATCATATTGATCACAGGAATTTTCGTCATTACGTATCAAATGTCATTTATGAAAAATAAAAACCTGGGCTATGATAAAGACGGTTTAATTTTTTTAAGAGTAAATGGCAATACGGATGTTATCAATGGTTTCAGCTCATTTAAAAATGAACTTATCAACAACACTATGATTGATGGTGTCACGGTATCAAATTCATTGATTTTTAGTGGGTTAGGTACTAGTAGTGCTGAAACAGTCGATTTGAAGAATAATCCTGTAGAAGTAAATACTTCAAGTTTAAGAGTGGATACAAATTATTTTAAAGTGTACGGAATTAAATTACTGGTAGGAAACAATTTTACTACCACTCCTTTATCAGATTCGAGCAGACAAGTTATTTTGAATGAGTCAGCAGTGAAATATTTTGGTTGGAAAAGTAATGAGTTTGCTATTGGTAAACCATTTAAAATAGGGAACCAAAAGGGAACCGTAGTAGGGGTAAGCAATGATTTTCATTATAATTCTTTACAACACTCCATACAACCCTTAGCCATATGTCCCATCGACACACGATTTTCGAGAATTACACTAAAGATTAAATCTAAAAATATTGGCAAGGTAATCCCCTTGGTTGAAAGAGTATGGAAGAATCATTTTCACTCCGCTTTATTTGATTATGGCTTTTTAAATCAGCAAATAATAAATCAATACATTAAAGAAGATAGGTTTTATAAAATTTTTTTATGCTTTGCGATATTATCATTACTCATAGCATGCCTTGGATTGTACGGTTTGATTGCTCATAACGTGTTTCAAAAAACCAAAGAAATCGGGGTAAGAAAGGTGCTGGGAGCTTCAACCGTCAAGATTGGCGTGCAACTATCATTAGAAATTTTAAAATTGATCATAGCTGCATGTATTTTTTCAGCGCCAATTTCACGGGTAGTAATGAACATGTGGTTGCAAGATTTTGCTTATCGCATTAATCTTTCATGGTGGATGTTCGTTTCAGCAAGCCTATTGGTAGTGATGATTTCATTAATTATTATTAGCCATCAAACGATAAGAGCGGCATTTATTAACCCTGTAAAAAGCTTACGAACGGAGTGAATGGAATTTACAGTGAAAATTATTTGATTTTGCCGTTCTATATTCCTCATTGTTAATATTCTATGTAATTCCTTACAATCCCGAAGTTTCGGACTAAGGACCAATGTGTTTAATGCTAGGTTTAAATTAGAAATATGTACTCAAAATTGCTAATAATCAAAATAATTATTCAGTAGATACTTCAAATACGCGATTTATAGTATGCAAGACTAAATCGGAAACCCAATATGCTATTTTCTCTCCGCATTGTTTTTATTTTCATAGTTATAGCGCAACCGTATTGTATTGATTAATACACAATTTTCATAAAAAAGTAAACTTCAATTTTAATTCTCTTAAAACAATACAGGCTATTATGGCTTACCCTATGTGAGTCAAAAATAATTTTCATCAGAGTGGAAAGTTGGATATAGCTTGTTTTGTTTTCTATTCTGATTTGATAAACATAAATTGAGAATTCACCGATCCTATTCCGGAAGATCACAATAATGCCCTTGTCGTCGTCTTTTAGGGATCGATGGAGTACATATGCTTCATTTTCTTGGTCGGATTTCCAAATTAGTCCTGTCCCAATCTGTTTTCTACTTTAAATATCCCGACAGTCACTACGAATTAATTAACTTTGGAAAACACGGGTGAACTTTCAGCCTATGATCTTTAAATAAACAATAGCTATGCCTGAAAATTTTGATGTATATATACCTACTTCGGAGCCCGATCGGTTATATATACATTCTATTTGGAGAATGCAAAACACCGATAGCAGGAATATACAAGGCATAATAATGCCCAATGGCACTGCTGAGATTATATTTAATTTTTCTGATCCGATAAAGTATACATTGGATGCCACTTCAACCAAAACGGTGTTGCCATCCATTTTTCTCGGTGGCGTGAGATTTAACCCGATCCGAAATGAAATTAGGGGAAAAGAATACCTCATCGGCATGCAATTTAACAGCATCGCATTGAAGATTATGTATGGCTACTCCGTCAAAGAATTTACCAATAAAATTTACGATGGGCTATTGATCGATACCAGCCTGAATCAACTGGCTGAACAACTATATAATCAAAACGAATTTAAGTTGCAAGCTGAAACACTTGTCTTCTGGTTTAGAAAAAAAGTACAAAAAAACGGCTGCCTGCTATCCATGAGTAAATTGCAACAAATTGTGCACAGGCAAAAGGGATTGGACCTGACAGTAAAAAAATTAAGTTCGGAAATATTTTTATCTCCGCGTCAGTTACAAAGGAATGCAAAGGAATGGCTGGGCATGGGTCCCGATGAATATCTGCTGTATCATAAGTTTCTTTATTCGGTGTCTCTTATTCAGCAAGAAAGACTGAGTCTCACCGAAATAGCATTAAAATCATGTTATTATGATCAACCTCATTTTATAAAAGAATTTAAACAGTATGCCGGGATGACACCAGGCCAGTACCGCGCTATTCTTTTTTCAGGAAAGTCAGAGATGTGTTAGGTTGATTTTAACTGCGGAGTTTAGTCCGGTAGAAATCTTTGTTTTGATCTGCAGCAAAATGTCCGATATATACAATTCATGGAAAAAAATATTCCTCAGCTTTGCAATTCCTTTTATACAGGTATATTTTATGGAAAAAGGATATAAAAATATAGTTTACTTTTTTAGTGCCATTATCCTGATCACCTTTATAGGTTTTTATAAAAAGTATTTTGCTCTGGCACCGGATTTTCCGGGTCTGAAACAGATCCATCATTTTCATGCCATCATGCTCACTACCTGGCTGGCCATATTGATAATCCAACCGATACTGATAATCAATAATAGAATGTCAGTTCATAAAGTAGTAGGTAGGTTTTCATATTTCCTGGTCCCGGTTGCATTCGTTTCCATGGTTCTGGCTTATCACAATCAATATCACCGCTTTATCAGTGAAGGGCAGACTGAGCATTTTGTTTTGTCTTTTGTTTTCGCACCCATGACGGATGCTGTACCATTTGTAATTCTGTATTTAATGGCAGTTCTTAATAAAAAGAATACACCAGCGCACATGCGATACATGATTGCTACCGGAATCATCATTGGCGGACCCGGCCTGGGAAGAATATTCATGACCTGGCTGGGATTGTCTGTATTTGAGGCTATTCAAATTCAATTTGTTATACAGTTGCTCACTTTTCTTTCGCTGATCGGATATGATCGGTTGCGGAAAAAATCATTTCCTATCAATCCGTATACCATAGCTTTTATTATTTGGCTTATTCCAAATGTTTTGATAATGTTTTTTCCTGCTACTTCTCTATGGCAAGGTTTTGCAAAATGGTTGGTTGCCACATTTTAGGTATCCGTACTTTTACAAAGGTAATTTATAATTTATCCCTAAATTTAACTCTCAAATCAATTACCAATGGCCTTGCTTAATCTTTATCTCACCTTTGAACATCAGACCGAAGAAGCTTTCAATTTTTATAAATCCGTATTAGGCGGTGATTTTGCGGATCTCAACCGATTTGGTGATATGCCCGCAGATGAAAAAAACCCATTGCCTGAAGAATTTAAACAAAGGATCATGCATATCGTCTATCCTGTAGGAGGCATGATGCTGATGGGCAGTGATACTTTGCCCGGTTTTGGATCGCCCGTCATCAAACCGGGCAATAATTTTTCCATCTCCGTAGCGGCAGAGTCTAAAGAAGATGCAGACCGGATATGCAATGGTTTATCGGCAGGAGGTACCATCACTATGCCCTTGGCGGATACTTTTTGGGGAGCCTATTTTGGGATGTGGACAGATAAATTTGGTATACAATGGATGATCAATTACGATTATCCAAGGGAATGAAACGAGGATAATCGCACTCTTGAGTATTTCCAGCCATAAATTAATCAAAATTGGCGCATAAGGAGTTGAGTGCCTGTCCAAAAAAGTAAAAAAGTAAATTTCAAGGACATATAGCTTGGATTACATTCAAAATCGGAATAGCCAGCAATGCAACCATTTGACCTTAATGGACTAGTTTGATCTTTTTCAATCAAATACAGGGTATTTTGGATAGCCTTAATTTAAATTAAATAAGGGCTGTAAAGTTTAATAATAAATTAGGTAGAAGCTTTTATAATTATAAGTATGCAATATGCTATGAACCTAAAACATTTCACTATATTAACTCCTTCATAAATCAAATTTTTATGTTCAAGTACTCAATCCGTATTTTATTACTTTGCTTATCAGTCAATCTATCAGCGCAGACTTATGATATTCTCATCAAAAAAGGTCATGTGATAGACGCTAAAAACAATATAGACCAGGTGATGGATGTCGCCATATTGAATGGCAAAATTGCTGAGGTAGCTCCCAATATTCAAAAACAGGCTAAGAAAACGATCAATGCCGATGGTATGTATGTCACACCCGGACTGATCGATATACACGGCCATCATTTTTTTGGTACTAAACCCGATGCATACCTGAGCAACAGTTATACCGCCTTGCCTCCGGATGGGTTTACTTTACGAACCGGTGTCACCGCAGTAGTAGATGCAGGCGGATCCGGCTGGCGCAATTTTCCTGATTTTAAAACACAAACAATTGAACATTCCAAAACCAAAGTATTTGCCTTGCTCAATATTGTGGGGCATGGTATGAGTGGTGGGCCCTGGGAGCAAAGTGTAGAAGACATGGATGCCCGACTTACTTCTATGATGGCCAAAGCCAATAAAGAATATGTAGTAGGTATCAAACTGGCGCATTTTTCTGCACGGGACTGGCGACCGGCCCAACGTGCGGCTGAAGCGGGCAGACTGGCTGATATACCAGTGATGATAGACTTTGGTGGCTGTGATCCCCCTCTTTCATTGGATACTTTGTTAAATCATGTACTCAGACCAGGAGATATATTTACCCATTGTTTTGGCCATGTCAATGGGAGAGAACCATTGGTAATGAATGGAAAAGTGCAGCCGTTTGCATTCAAAGCACAGCAGCGTGGTATCATATTGGATGTAGGACATGGGGGTGGCAGTTTTGTCTATGATCAGGCAATACCGGCTATACAACAAGGGCTCAAACCCAATACCATCAGCACCGACTTGCATACCGGCAGTATGAATGCAGGAATGAAAGATATGAATATGGTGATGAGCAAGCTGCTCAATATTGGAATGAGCATGAAAGAAATCATTGCAGCTAGTACCTGGAAACCTGCCCAGGTAATCAAACGTACCAACCTGGGCCATCTCAGCGTAGGAGCTCCTGCTGATGTAGCCATATTAAAAATAGAAAAAGGAAATTTTGGATTCTACGATGTACGAGCCAGAAGAATGACCGGTGATAAACGAATTGTGTGCGAACTAACCTTGATCGATGGTACGGTGGCTTGGGACCTGAATGCTATTTCATTCGCTGAGTAATTTCTCTCGCAAAGGCGCAGAGAAAGCAGAGTTACGATACCTTTTAATGAAAAATTCAAACGCATACTACTAAAAGCTTTCTTTTTAATCACCCTAATTTTTATTATAAACTAATAATCAGACATTAACCATAGATACATGAATTTTCAACTGTTCGATTTCCGGCATAGCCAGAAAATGTCAAAATCTTCTTACTTGCATAACCCCAAATTTGGCTTCCGCTTTACCCATTACCCATTGCTTACCATTTTCGTTTCCGGCATCAGCCAATTAGTAAATCGACCGTTGTCAAAGTGTAAATTTATTCACCTGATGCCCACGGTCCGTTGCCTATTGCCTGTGGCCTTTTGTTTATTAATCCTTTCCTGTAAAGAAAAACCATTGCCTGATCTCTATGTACCGGATGATTTTGAGGTGACCGTAGTGATAGATAGTATTTCAGGAGGCGCCAGGCATATTGCCGTGCGTGAAAATGGTGATATCTACGTAAAATTAAAAAAACCCAAACGGGGAGGTAATGTCGCGCTTAGGGATAAAAACGGTGATGGCAAAATAGACACCATGGCAACTTTTGGTGGCTACAACGAGCAAGGTAATTATGGCACAGCCATGCGTATCTATAATAGATATTTGTATTTCAGTACCGAGTTGGATGTGTATCGCATGGAACTCGATCCCAATAGCCTGGTACCTACCGGCAAATTAGATACTATACTTGCAGATGATCATGCTCACGGATCTCATGAACATATAGGTAAGCCCGTGACCTTTGATGATTCGGGTCATATATTTATTCCATTTGGAGCACCATCCAATACCTGCCAGGTGCATAATCGTACTCCATTTTCTCCGGGCTTAGACCCGTGTCCTTTATTGATAGATCATGGAGGCATCTGGAGATTTGATGCTAACAAACTCAACCAGAGACAAAAAGACGGCTATAAATATGCTACCGGCCTGAGATCAATAGTAGGCATGGAATGGAATTCACTTGAGCAAAAACTGTATGCATTGCAGCATGGCCGAGATGATCTGCTCAGACTTTGGCCTGACAAGTTTAACGCCTGGCAAAGTGCCGTATTCCCAAGTGAAGAATTTTTGAGAATTGATGAAGGCTCTCACTCCGGTTGGCCCTATTGTTATTATGATCAGATAGCTCAGAAAAAAGTATTGTGCCCGGAATATGGTGGCGATGGAAAAATTATAGGTATGTGCGACACCTTTCTAGACCCTGTGATTGGATTCCCCGCACACTGGGCTCCTAATGATATTCATTTTTATCGTGGAGATCAGTTTCCAGAGCACTATAAAAATGGTGCCTTCATTGCTTTTCATGGTGCTACCAACAGGGCGCCTTATCCCCAGGCCGGATATTTTATTGGTTTTGTTCCCCATGAAAACGGCAAACTCAGTAAAAACTATGAAGTGTTTGCTGATGGCTTTGCTAAAGTAGATCCCATAGTTAATGTAAGCGACGCTGTCTACAGACCCATGGGTATTGCTATGGGACCAGATGGATCCATGTATTTTGCAGATACCGAGAAGGGAAAAATCTGGCGAGTAAAATACAAAGGGGATAAATCTAAGTTCGGACCGGTGCAACTTGCCGGTATGGAATTACGAAAACAAGCTTCTAATATCCGTGACCCTCATATCGTAAATGATGATCTCGACAAAGGAAAAAAATCAGAAGGTCAAAAAGAATACAATATATACTGCGGTGGCTGCCACCAATCCAATGGCATGGGTGCCTCAGGCCGGTTCCCTCCATTAGCATCAGAATGGGTAACCGGAGATAAAAGCAAACTGATCAATGTAATCCTCAAAGGCATCGAAGGGGAAATTACTGTAAACAATGAAAAATGGTCCGGTACTATGCCCAAACATGATTTCCTGCCGGATGATAAAATAGCAACAATACTCACTTATATCAGGAAAAATTGGGGAAATAATGCGGATTCGGTAACCGTAGAGGAAGTGAAGAAAATGAGGTGATGTACGATTTACCATGTACCACATACAACGTACCATATACGATGGACCATATACGATGTACCATATACGATGTACCATGTACCATATACAACGTACCATGTACCATATACGATGTACCATGTAACGATGTACAGTGTTAGTTTGTTTAAATGTTGCGACCAAAATCAAAAGACGCATCCAAATTATATATCTTTAATTTTTTACCATCTGACCGAAGAGTTTTTTAATGCACCCAAAGAAACTAAAATCAAAGGAAACCTCTTCCCTGCACCCGCGCAATCAGCATCGCGATCGATATGATTTTGTGGCCTTGACTCATGCTTTACCTGAGCTTGCCCGACACGTGATTAGAAATAAGTCGGCCTATGACACGATTGATTTCTTTGACCCGGATTCGGTGAAGGCATTAAACAAAGCATTATTGTTACATCACTATGGACTTAATTATTGGGATATCCCAGATGGATACTTATGTCCCTCCATTCCGGGCAGAGCAGATTATATTCATTACATGGCAGATGTACTTGCTTCGTTTAATCATGATGTAGTACCCAGGGGTAAAAAAATTACCGGATTAGACATCGGTATTGGTGCCAATGCCGTTTACCCCATCATAGCTATCAAAGAATATGGTTGGAATTTCATTGGATCAGAAGTGCACCTCCCTTCACTTGAATCTGCACAGAGGATAGCAGATCGAAATCCTTCATTGTCCACTAAGTTGAGCATACGAAGGCAGCATAATATCAATAAAATATTTGAAGGCATTATTCAAGCAGACGAATTTATTGATCTGGTGGTATGCAATCCGCCTTTTCATCACGGCTCTAAGGAAGCTCATCTGGCCACTATGCGTAAACTTAAAAACCTTTCTCCTGACAAAGAGCCACTCCCAGTGCTTAATTTTGGCGGCAAAGACAATGAACTTTGGAGGGCAGGAGGCGAACTCCAATTCGCATACGATATGGTCAGGGAAAGCCAGACCTTCGCTACTTCTTGTTTTTTGTTTTCAATCATGCTGTCAAAGAAAATATCTATAGAGCCTATCGTCAAAGCACTCAAAAAAACCGCAGCTACTGAAATCAAAGAAATCACGATGACCAATGGCCAAAAAACCAGCCGAATTATGATATGGAGTTTTCTCAATGAAAAGCAACAAAAAAGTTGGAGTAACTCTAAGAAGTAAATCTGGGTAGGTGTCTGACTAAAACCGTGTATAAATCTTGTTTTATCCTTGGAGACCCCGGGCTTCTGTGGTTGTTTTGTATTTAACCACAGGAATCATAAGATTCCACGGCTTTCATGCACAGTTTAATCAATTGAAAATAAAACCGTGTATAAACTTATTTTGTCTGTGGAGTCCTCGGGCTCCAGGGTTGTTTTATATCCGGGTAAGTGTCGTTTCCTAGATGTATTATCTGACCAAAATCAAACCGGGTATAAAACTTGTTTTATCTGTGGAGCATCAGGGCTCCTGTGGTTGTTTTATATTTAACCACAGGAATCATACGATTCCACAGCTTTCATACACATTTTAACTCATTGTCATGCAAATGTGAATAAACTTGGTTTTATCTGTGGGGTCCCCGGGCTCGTGCGGTGGTTTTATATTTAACAAATTAAAGGTTGAACAACTAATCCTATTTAAAATCTGACATTTTTTCCGAATATCATAGCTGGTCTGATTATTGAGCAAAATGAATACGATGTCACCTTTTTTACAATTTACCTCTTCTACTGATAAACAATTACTCGATGCCTATTCCACCACTGTTACCGGAGTGGTGAAACAATCTGCACAAGCAGTAGTGCACATTAAAGTCATCAAAAAACTACAGGATCCGAGAAGCAAAAAGATACTGGATCGGGAGGGATTTGGATCAGGCTTTGTAATCTCGACGGATGGATTGATAGTAACCAATAATCATGTAATAGAGAAAGCTATATCTATACAAGTAGGTTTTGCAGATGGAATAGAATCAAAAGCCTCCTTAGTAGGTACTGACCCCTCATCCGATATCGCTATACTCAAAGTGTTCGATGGTGACCTCAAACCTCTAACCTTTGCCAATTCCGACTTGCTGGAGCCAGGCCAAATAGCCATAGCCATAGGTAACCCCATGGGATTGCAACATACAGTAACCACCGGCGTAGTGAGCGCTACGGGCCGTACTCTCCGGGCTACAAACGGCAGGCTGATCGATGATATCATTCAGACCGATGCGGCCCTCAATCCCGGCAATAGCGGTGGGCCACTGGTCAACTCTGAAGGAAAGGTAATAGGGGTAAATACCGCAGTAGTATCCAGTGCACAGGGCTTGTGCTTTGCCGTGTCGTCTAATCTGGCTACTTATATTGCAGGTAAGCTCATCATGTACGGTAAAGTAAAAAGGTCACAACTGGCTATCGCGGGACAACTTGTAAACCTCACTCCACGGATGATTGCCGCCAATCAGCTCAAAACCAAAACAGGGGTCTATGTATTTGAAATCATACCCGATGCGGATGTATACAATCACCAGTTGCGAATAGGTGATATCATTGTAGAATTTGAAAATAAGCCGGTGGCTAGTGTAGATAACCTGCACCAATATTTAAATGAAGAAACCATTGGAAAAAAATCAACTCTGGGAATACTCAGAGGGGGCAGAATAGAAAGAATACAAGTCATACCCGGATTATTGAGATAAGATAAAATCATGGCTTGCTTTATCTTTTAATGGACCAATTGCTAAATTTATAATTGTATTCAATTCATCTGCTCATGCTAAATCCATATGATTATATACATCCTTATGTACTTTCAGGGATGACTTTTGTAGGTACCTACTGCCTTATTTTATCCTATCAAAAACAACATGAAATCAAGAGGACGCTCACTAAAGGTATACGCACCACAGGTATTGTAACTGAAATCCGGGAAAATCCATCAGGCAAAGGAGGAAAGGCTCCGGTGGTGGAATTTACATATCCTAATGGTACATACCGGCATGTTTCTTTTACATACAGATCACCCTGCCATTATTCAATAGGGCAGAAAGTGGACATTTGGTATAAATTTGAAAGAACGTATAAATATACCGCCTTGGCAGATGACGATCCCGGTAAGCTGCCGAAGATATTATTGCGCTGGGGTATTATATTGTGTTTATTGACTTATCCGGAAATCATCCGAAGGTTAGCTGGTTTGGGGATTGAAAATTAAATCACCTGTATTTAGAATGTAATTTTTTCGATGAAGCTAAAGGAAATAGGATTAAGGTTATCTTTAATCCGGCTTCTCGTCAACCTCATGATCAATATGAAAAAGATTCTTTCATTGCTGTTCTTTATTGTATCGGTGAATCTCATTTCTCAATCCCTGGTGATTCATCAAAACCAATCAACCAATAAATTCAGATCATCAGGTAATAAAGAATACCTTTTTCATACCTGCCCTGTGGTAACATACGAATCAAATAAAAAGACATTTACCTCTATAGACAATGATCCTCGAATATCCATTTTAATTACTGATACCAATACGACAGCGGACCAGAGCATTATTCTGAGGTTTAATAATATTTCCGGTGATACCCTCTCTGTCCGAAACATCCTTCCCCTTGGTGCAGAGCAAAAACAGGTATACATCACAGGCCTGGGAGATCATACTCTTTCGAGAACACATCTATTTATACCTGACCGATCACCAGTAAACATCATCGTACCTGATAATGCCTGGAATATGGGATGGCGATCACAACAGCTAAATGATAGCCTGGGAATATATTTGCTGGCCAGAAGGCTGAGCTGGTCTCAGGCTATTCGAAGCCGGTTTGAAACTACCCTTTTGCCAGGTGGTAGTGTTACCTATCTTGTATATATAGATGAATACAAAGGGGATTGGAGAGAGGCATTGAAAAAATGTTTTCAGGAGAAAAAATTATTTGATCTCGATTCGTTTGATGAGTCGATGTACGGCCGAACTGATTTGAATTGGATACAATCCGCTAAAATGATTCACCTTTTTATGGCCTGGGATGGTCGCATCTACGACAGGAAGAAAAAGAAATATGTACTGGATGAATTTATCCGCAAAAGCAATACCCTATATGGCAAAGACGATATCATAGGATTGTGGCCAACCTGGCCAGCCCTGGGTATAGATCAGCGCAACCAATGGGATATGTATCGTGATCTACCCGGTGGTCTGCCATCAGTGAAATCACTTTCAGCAGAATGTCATAAGAGTGGTATCAAATTTTTTCTGTGTTATAATCCTTGGGATGAAAGTACACGTAAAGAAGACCACCTCAAAGGTATGGCTGATCTCATACGTGCTACCGATGCGGATGGGGTAGTGCTGGATACTCGTGGCAGTAGCAGTAAAGAATTACAGGAAGCGGCTGATGCTGTGAAACCGGGTGTGATCATGTACAGTGAGGGCATGGCCGTACCCAAAGATATGGAGTCGATCATCTCTGGCAGGGTGCACAATGCTTTATATTATCCTCCCATTTTAAACCTGAATAAAATGATCCGGCCTGACTTTGGAATATTCAGGGTAGCGGAAGTATATAAAGAACCCATCAAAAGAGAAATCAATGCCTCGGTATTCAATGGATATGGAATAGAATTTAATGTTTTTCACCCGGGTAACAGATATGATGAAAATGAAACCTATACTTACCTGGGTAAAGCTTTACGCGTACTGAGGGAACACAATTCCAATTTCAGGAATTTTGACTGGAAACCATTGATACCCTCATTAAAAGATAAAATATGGATTAATTATTGGCCCGGAGATCAAAAAGAGGTGTATACTTTATATTGTGCAGACCCAGGGGGAAATAAAGATCCCTTATTTAAACCATTTAAACCCTTTTTTCACTATGTAGATGTATTCCATCATAGAGAAATTAATCATGTACAGGACAACCTGGTGGTAGACCTGCCTTCCTTTGACAGCCAATACCTCGGTACGAATAATGAAGGAAGTATTGCTGTCATAGTTGGATTCAGGGAATTATTAAATATAACCTTAGATGGAGATGAATTGACTACCTATGCCACCCGTGGCACTAAAATAAAAGTCTGGCTTGGAGCTCCATCTTATGCAAATAAACCGGCAGAGCTTTTTATTCATAAACAAACTACAGACCTTACTGAAACATTCAAAGACTACGAAGGAGAATACATCATCCAGTTATTTGACAGTACGGAATTAATAGATGAAAGAATCGTTTCTATTCCCGCCGGTACTCCACGATTGATATCTGTATCCAAACCGATATTTAAAGGCAAACCCGAAAAGATGGTACCTATCCCTGCTGATACTTTTAGCTTTTATTCAAAGCATGGTGATGAGTTTATACCTTATACTAATCATTTGGAAGGTAAAAAATGGTATATGCCTTCATTTTATATGGATAAATATCCGGTGACTAATCAAGAGTTTTCTTTATTTCTCAAAATGTCAAAATACAAGCCGAAGAATAGAGTCAATTTCCTCAAACATTGGCCCAATGGCATTTTACCCCGCGAACTTGAAAAACATCCGGTAACCTATGTTTCCTATGAAGACGCACAAGCTTATGCCAGCTGGGCCGGTAAAAGATTGCCCACCGAAATCGAGTGGCAATATGCTGCACAGACATCCAGACGGAATGCATGGCCTTGGGGTAATACAGAATCCGTATCACATAAAGCGGAAGTAGTAAATGAAACGCTTACTCATTATACAATCGAAGGAATGGATAGCAACCTGGTAAATATTGGAAATGGCAGATTGGATCCAGTAGGCAAAAGGCCACATACCGCTAATCCATTTGGATTAGAAGACCTGTCCGGATCGGTATGGCAGATGACTAATGATGTATATCAATGCGGAACCTATCAGTATAGTATACTTAAGGGAGGTAGTTATTACAAGCCGGCAGATTCGTGGTGGTATGTTCAGGGTGGTCCTCAAGAATTGGCCTGGCGCCAAATGCTGCTCCGAGTAGATGAAGGATTTGAAAGAAAAAGTACGGTTGGATTCAGATGTGTACGGGATAAAAGATAAAGTGCAAAAGTATTTTATTCTTCAATCGAAATGGCACCCGTAGGGCAAAGATTTGCCGCTTCTGTAATTTTAGCTCTTAAAGTCTCATCGGGTTCTTCTATCAATAGATATAAAAATCCATCACTCCTTATTTCAAATACTTCCGGGCAAACTTGCATGCACGTTCCGGTGGAAGCGCAAACATCAAAGTCAACTACTACTCTCATAAGATTAGGGTTATATTAAATTGATTTATAGTAATTTTTAGCTCGCCATACTATAGGCCATGAGACACAGAATATGATGATCAATACTGCTTTAGCAATTTCCCAGGGGTTTTGAAAAGAGATAGGCGCTTTCCAGGCAGACTGTGGCAATACCACCAAATTCATTACAGACCAGATAATAACACCCCATACTATAATTACCACTAGTGAATGATTGGTCAGAATTTTTAATCTTGGATAAAAGGTGTAAAAAATAAAAGTCCAAATAAAAGCTATAAAAAAATGCAAAAAGCCCCCCAAAAGATGCATCTCAGCCCCACCTTCCATTGCTTTATCTTTTAATACCCCACCGGCAATGTATTTTAGTATATTGACAGGAAATGTACCACGGCTTGCTTTAAAGGATAGGATTGCTCCAAACAGATCAAGGCTTCCTGCAAGCAATGCAGTAAGGATGACAGATACCCAAAAAGCAGTTTTATTCATATCTGGTAAAGGTTATAAATTTATATTAATATTTTGACTATGCGATTAATAATACTTTTTCTTTTTACCCTGTCCGGATTAGTTGGGCAGGAACTGAGGATAGAACCACCGTCCTGGTGGATAGGAATGAAAAACAACAAACTGCAGTTACTTATTTACGGATCCGGGATATCGGATTCTAAAATCACTATTCAAAAGCCCGGTGTAAAATTGATCAAAATCCATAAAGCAGAGAGTCCAAACTATGTATTTATTGATCTTCTGATTCTTCCCTCTGCCACACCTGGAGATATGATGATAAAGATTGATGATAAATCGGTTAGTTATTCCTTGCAGGCCAGAGATCCCGGATCCGCTTCCAGAAAAGGATTTGATAATGGTGATATCATCTATCTGATTACCCCGGATCGATTTGCCAATGGTGATCCTTCAAATGATGCCATTCCCGAAATGATAGAAAAATCGGATCGAAATATAAGAGGAGGTCGCCACGGTGGCGATATCAAAGGGATATTGGATCATCTCGATTATATAAAAGAAATGGGCTTCACTACCATTTGGAGTATGCCATTGCTGGAAAACAACCTGGCTACGTTCACCTATCATGGATATGCCATAAGTGATTTTTATAAAACCGATCCCAGGTATGGCAGTAATGAGCAGTTTCGCAGCCTTTCTTTACAAGCTAAAGCCAAAGGAATAAAAAATATAATGGATGTGGTACTCAACCACTGCAGCAGCGGACATTGGTGGATGAAAGACAAACCATTTAATGATTGGATCAACTATGGAGGGAAATACATCAACACCAATCATCGCCGTGAAGCCAACCAGGACATCCATGCCAGCCATTACGATAAAGAAAAAATGCAGGCCGGCTGGTTTGTAGCGACTATGCCCGATATGAATACCCGCAATGTTTTTATGGCTACGTATTTGATACAAAATACCATCTGGTGGATAGAATATGCTCACCTGGCGGGATTGCGCATCGATACCTATCCGTATGTAGATAAAACTTTTTCTTCTAACTGGTCCAAGGCGGTTTTAAATGAATATCCCAACCTCAATATGGTAGGTGAAGAGTGGTCATACAATCCACTTATAGTATCTTATTGGCAAAAAGGCAATAAAAATAAAGATGGTTATGTATCGAGTCTTAAGTCCTTATTTGATTTTCCATTACAAGGAGCATTAACAACAGGACTAAACGAAAAAGAAGGATTCAATGAAGGAATGATCAAACTGTATCAAACACTAGCCAACGATTTTGTATACCCTGATGTAAATAACCTGGTAGTCTTTGCAGACAATCACGATATGTCCAGATTTTATACACAGATACATGAAAATATGGATCGTTGGAAACAAGGTATGGTCATGCTCCTGACGATGAGGGGAATACCACAAATATACTATGGCACTGAAGTACTGCTGACCAATCCGCTTTCTGATGATCACGGTGAGATTCGTGCAGACATGCCGGGTGGATGGCCCGGTGATATTAAAAATGCATTTACCCGTAGCGGATTAAGTGATAAGGAGAAAGAAGCATTGAATTTTACTAAAATGCTGTGTAATCTTCGGATCAATACTCCTGCCTTACAAAAAGGTAAACTCGTTCATTTTGCTGTGGAAAATGGGGTCTATGTATATTTCAGAATGCTTCAAGATGAAAAATACATGATCATCATCAATAAAAACAATAGAGAAATCACACTTGATCAGTCAAAATATAGTGAAGTAATTAGTTCAACTATTTCTTTTGTAAATGTATTGGATGGTAAAACAGAAAGAATGGATGAGGCAATGAAGATAAAAGGAGATGGGTATAAAGTATTAAAATTTTAACATTTTCCAAAAGTGTAAAATGAAAATCTCTAAAAAATGTAAAATGAGCCGGGCGTGCTTTTGAGATAAAACTTAGTGTTGGACAGATCGAAGCAGCCGCTGCAAGTCTTAAAAAATTTCTTTCAATACTGGATTCAAAGAAAATAAAGCCACCAAAATCACTGAATATAATTAGAGTCTGCTGGGGAAATCATAAAATATTGACGCCTACTGATTTATTGAA
>CAYNIG010000017.1:0-33132 GCA_964396995.1 uncultured Saprospiraceae bacterium
CAGTAAAATAGTATCTATCAATCTAGAACCGGATAATAATTGATCCAAATATTTTTTAATGAAATAATCTGCACCCTCATTCCTGAATTCATTACTTTCGATCATGGGTACCCACATAGGGCATGCTTGCTGAATCACTTTAATATTAGGAAAGCTCCTGTTTATTTCTATCAAGTAAGATTCAGATAACACTGTTCCTGTGGTTGCCAGGATGCCAATTTCATTGGTATGGGTATAATTACCTATCACTTCTGCAGTCGGTCTGATTACACCCAGTACTCTTTTATCCGGGTCGATTAAAGGTAATGCCAGGCGTTGAATGTTTTTTAATGCTTTGGCAGAGGCTGTATTGCAAGCCAGTATTACCAGGGGACTACCTTGCTTGAAAAACCATTGAACACATTCCAGCGTGTACTGATAAATCGTATCGAAAGAGCGTTGACCGTATGGAGCCCGGGCATTATCACCAAGATAGATATAATCGTATTCAGGAAGTACTTTGATTATTTCTCTTAAAATAGTGAGTCCACCATATCCTGAATCAAATACACCAATTGGCCCTGCAGACATAAATTATCACAAAGGTACGAAATAGGAGTAAGACGATTGATTTGGTAAAAGAAGATGGATCATTACTTTTCTCCACCAATCGCACCATAAAACACCACCCAAAGCACCAGGTCTTCAGTAAAATCCACAAACCGATGACTCACTCCGGCTGGAACAAACAATAGATCATTGGGTTTAAATTCCACTTTTTCCTTGCCACATTCAAAACTGCCTTGGCCATTTACAACGAGGTATACTTCGTCCTGATTATGTGGAGTTTGATCATCCTTCCCTTTGGGTGCATACACCAATACCCTCATACTACCGTGTTTCATGCCCAATGCATATCGCTCGCCTCTGCTCCCGGGAATTTTATTCATCACCTCCGCCAGGCTAAGTTTAGTGGGGGGCTGTGGGTCAGGTATCACCTCATTATTTTGTTGTGAGTACACTGAAACATGGACCAGTAAACAAAAAAGAATTAAGGAATTTATTTTCATTACAAAAGTTTATCAGGTAAATCTATTGTAAAATACAATGCATTATGGTAAATATTGGTGTTTGTAAACAAAAGAATGGGAAAAAAGGAACCATTTTTACTATTCTTTGCTATGAGCTTATCTATTTCAAACCAAATTTTAAGTTCCTAGTGCAAACCGGATGCTATCTGGTAGAGGAGTATATTTTATATCCAGTAGCGCAATTGATTTTGAATTGTCAAACTCCCGATGAGAATACATGGATTTTACTAATTCAGGTGTCAGGATATTTTTCAATCCCATGCTTTTACTGATTAGGTGCATCAGCCTTGCACCTGTCATCAGTAGTCCATAGGGTAATTTGAATCGCGGAGGAATTTTTCCTGCTTCAATTGCTCCTAAAGACAACACCTTTTTTAAACATTCATTGTGACCGTTGAGAATGATCCGTTGATTATATACTTTTTTATTTATTACTGCTGCAACGGCATTGCCTATATCTCTGGCATCTACCCAGCCTTTGGAACCAGGAGTATAAAAAGGGTTACCCGATTTTATTTTTTTAAATAATTGCATAGAGTGATGGCTTTCATCCCACCTACCTATTACCAGAGAAGGTGAAAGTATGCAGGTGTCCAATCCTTCTACCGATCCACGCCATATTTCCATCTCGGCATTATGCTTAGAAATAGCATAGGAATGATGACCGATCTTTGGATCCCATTCGGCAGACTCGTCAAATCGAATTTGTTCATGATGGCCACCTAATGCAGCAATAGAGCTGATGTAAATAAATTTCTGTATGTTGTTTGCAATAGCGCAGTTAATTAGGTTTGTCGTACCATGTACATTGGTTTTATCGATCAACTGGTTCTCCAATGAATTAAAGGATACAGTGGCAGCGGCATGTACTATAATGTCGTGTGCCGGTAGGCATTCATCTAATAACTCATAATTATTTATATCGCCTTTGATAAAGGTTGTCTTTTCTGTTAATTTTTTAATTTTTTGGTAGCCGTAACCTTCAGTTCTATATAAAACGGTAAGGGAATGGCCTTCTTTAATTAATTTTTCGGCGATATAATATCCGACAAATCCCGTAGCGCCGGTAATGAATATCTTCACCTTAGTCTCCCTTTTGTTTGGTATACAACGCGCCGTTGATGGTATTGATGGAAGCGCCTGTCACGGTGGAAAATAAATTGGGAATACATAGGTATCGCCAAAGGCCAGCCAAGGCGATAAACGAAGCTTCTTTAAATTCCACAATATCTTTGGATGGTATCTGCAGCGCTATATTGGGATTATAATGCCTGATTCGTTGCATAAGATATGTATTCAATGCACCTCCCCCCGTGCAAAACATGCTTGCCGCAGATTTTACAGAGAGACTTTGAATGGCATTGGCAATTTCCTGGGCAATAAATTCAACAGAAGTATATAATTTATCCTCCACCGGAGCATTCATTTCTTTTGCGGGAATTACATGTTTGAGCTGACACCAGGTATTATCCAGCGATCTTGGGAAGTGCATTTTCAGATATTCATCACTTTGCAATAAAGTCATTAGTTCACTATTCATATTGCCTTTTGATGCGATCACTCCATCCCGGTCATATTCAAATCCAAGTTGCATTGCCAGCCCATTGAGTAATTGATTGCAGGTGCTGATATCAAATGCAACGACCCGGCCATCGGTTAAATGGGTAATATTCGATATTCCTCCCAGATTGAGGTAGAGATCATACCCCGGAAATAAAAATTTATCTCCCAATGGGGCAAGCGGAGCTCCTTGTCCGCCAAAAGCGAGGTCCATGCTTCTCAATTGGGTTACAGTATCCAGGTTGGTCTCTGATACAATTGCAGCACCATCACCTATCTGGGTAGTAGTTTGATATTCGGGGAAATGATAAATCGTATGCCCATGAGATGAGATCAAATCGCATGAGATGATACCCTTATTCTCTATGAATTGACGGATGAGAGTACCGTAATAATGGCCTAGTTCAGTATCAGCCATTACCAGTTCTTTTGCAGAAGCGGAGGGAAGTGATTTTAGTTTATTAGCCCATTCCTGGGAATACGGAACGGTAATGCATTCAATCAATTCCCAATCTATAAGCAATGGTTCGGAAGAAGGATCTACATCAAATCTGCAATAGGCCAGGTCGGTACCATCTAATGATGAGCCTGAAAGCAATCCTATGACATAGTATCTCTTCAATAAATTATTTTTTTAACGAAACCGTATATTCTGCCACAGCTTTGATTTCATCTGCTGTGAGTATATCTTTAAAAGGAGTCATAGTATTCTTGCCATTAGTGATTTGAGTAATTTTCTCTTCGATTGATAGCGTGGATATGGAAAGATCTTTTGATCCATTCAATCCAAGTTTACCGTCTGCCCCATGACAAAGAATGCAATAGGTTTCAAAGGTTTTTTTGCCTTCAAGATTGACCGGCGCTGCTTCTGGTGCAGGGGCTTCTGCAGCCGGAGCTGGGGTATTGGCAGCCGTATCCGCACTGGTATCTGCCTTTTTACCCTGGCAGGCAGAATAAATTAAAACGGCAATAAATAAAAGGGAAATGTATCGAATTAAATTTTTCATTAGTAAGAATTTTAAGCTTTGCAAATGTATAAGAAAGTGAAGAATTAAGAGAATGTTATGGAAAGATAAATTAATCGTCCTTTTGTTTGTTTCTTCTTTTTAATTCACACCTGGTACGATTAAGGCTATGTTATAAAAGATTGAATATTTCCTGAATCTCAATTTGGAGATAGATTATGGTTAGATTTGATTAAAATCAAGACATTTTTACTATTTCTATTCACGATTACACTCATTCCCGATCGATACTTTCTCTTCCTTGTTCTTCACCCGGCATTTCCGCACACATTTGTATCATAATCGTACACTTTTAACAAAATATAAAAAATATAACGGACTGAAATTCATATAGTTAGTACATTTGGCACAGTGTTTTATCATATAATAATAGAATAATTTAAATATACAGTGGATAGAC
Organism: uncultured Saprospiraceae bacterium; assembly: GCA_964396995.1. Lineage (GTDB taxonomy): Bacteria > Bacteroidota > Bacteroidia > Chitinophagales > Saprospiraceae > JADJLQ01. The sequence goes on from CAYNIG010000017.1 coordinate 4,056, forward strand.
CGATTGAAAAAAAGACCTGGACTACAAAACGAATACTTGGAATAGTCGGAATATTGGGGTTAGGCGTGTTGATTTATATGGCTTATAAGTCCTCTTCTGGTAAATCAAAACTCAACGTGGATACGGAAAGATTGATGATAAGTGAGGTGACCAAAGGACCATTTAAAGAATTTATCCCTATTAATGGTGTGGTAATGCCTATCACTACTATTTATATAGACGCCCAGGAAGGGGGCAGGGTAGAAGAGAGATATGTAGAAGATGGTGCCGTGGTAAAAAAAGGTCAGGCCATTTTAAAGCTGAGTAATACCGATCTCGAACTGAGCCTGGCTAATCAGGAAACCGCTGTATTTGATGTACTGACTCAAATGCAAAACACGAAAAACAATTCAGAGCAGAATACCATACGCCAATTAAATCAAATGGCTGATGTGGTAAATGCGTTGGAAGAGGCCAAAAGAGTTTACGAATTGAATAAAAAACTATTCGAACAAAAAGCAATAGGAGCTCAGGATTTAAAATCATCAGAAAATCTGTACAATTACCAGGTTCGCCGAAAAATACTTACTGATCAAATCTTACAGCAAGACAGCACCTCTACTAAAACGCAGCTTAGCCAAATGCAGGAATCCTATTCACGAATGCAAAATGCACTTGGGCTAATGCGCCGCAAGGTAGGTGATTTGATCGTTCGTGCCCCGGTTGATGGTCAGCTCACCTCTCTGGATGCAGAATTTGGTCAAACTAAACAACAAGGAAATAGATTAGGTCAAATAGATGTTCTGAGTGGATTTAAAGTAAGAGCCGACATTGACGAACATTATATTTCCCGCATATTCATAGGCCTTGAAGGTGATTTTACATTTGCCGGTAAACAATATTTTCTGGTGATTAAAAAGGTTTATACTCAGGTCACCAATGGCCGATTTCAGGTAGATATGGAATTTAAAGGTGAAGTACCAAAGGGTATACGCAGAGGTCAGACCTTGCAGATCGGCTTAGCATTGGGTGATGAAGAAGTCGTGACATTAATCCCCAAGGGAGGATTTTTTCAGACTACGGGCGGTAATTGGATTTTTAAAGTAAACGAAGCAGGCAATCTGGCCTATAAACAAGATATTACACTGGGCCGGCAAAATCCCAACCATTATGTAGTATTGAGTGGGTTGAACCCCGGAGATAAAGTGGTGACGAATAGCTATGAGACCTATGGGAAAATGGAAGAATTGGTTTTGAAGTAGTGATTTCAAATTAAAGTCTTAACGAATATGCAAAAATCATTTTTCTTATTTCAGTCAGTTCAAAATCGAGATATGTATAATCATCCGGTTTTATGTGTCCGGATCCTTCGGCAATATTTGAAGGAATTGAAACAGCTGATCTTCTCATTTGAGATGTCAATCCATAAAGTTCATCTTTGGGAAAACTTTGGTTACAGTATAGATCCGAAGAACTACTTCATGGGTAATTTTTCCAAAATGCTAAATTCATATAATCTACCCTAATTATAATACCCAATTAAAAATCAATCCAATATTTAATAATTGTTTTAAAAAATAGTCTTCCATATCTGATTCTGATATCTGACTGCTTAAATCTTAAAATATGATCAAAATAACTGACTTAGAAAAAACGTATCGCACTGAAGAAGTGGAAACAATGGCTCTCAACAAAGTATCTTTTGAAGTAAAGTCCGGAGAGTTCGTAGCCATTATGGGGCCCAGTGGTTGTGGTAAATCTACTTTGCTCAATATACTTGGCTTACTGGATGACATGGATGGCGGCTCCTATCTTTTCGATGGTATTGAAGTAGCTAAATTTAACGAACGAAAAAGGGCAGACTTGCGAAAGCACAATATCGGATTTGTATTCCAGAGTTTTAATCTGATCGATGAACTCAGTGTATTTGAAAATGTGGAACTGCCACTTATCTACACCGGTGTAAAATCCGATGAAAGAAAGCGCAGGGTTGAAGAAGTACTCGACAAAATGCAGATCATGCATAGGCGCAATCACTTTCCTCAGCAATTATCAGGAGGTCAGCAGCAGCGTGTTGCGGTTGCCCGAGCCGTAGTAAACAAACCTAAACTGATATTGGCAGACGAACCAACTGGTAACCTTGACTCCAGCAACGGGAATGAAGTAATGCAAATGCTTACCGATCTTAATGAACAAGGCACTACTGTAATCATGGTCACTCACTCCGAGCACGATGCAAGATACAGTCATAGAATAGTACGTATGCTCGACGGAAGAACGGTGATGGAGAATATATTAGTGTAGCCGCTCAGCCAGATTTCTTTTGATATGGAAGTTGGCTATTGATAAATTGTGGTTCAATTTGCACCCATCATTGGTAATGAATGGCGATGCGGTATTGGAATGCAATGTGTTTTCACGATAAATAAATACTATTATGTTACATAATTATTTTAAAATAGCCTTGCGTAACCTCTGGCGACACAAGGGCATTTCTATTATAAATGTACTTGGATTAGCAATAGGATTGACTTGTTTTATCACGATTGGCATGTATGTATTGGATGAGCTCAGCTATGATAAATACAATAAATTCAGCGATAGGATTTTTAGAATTAACTCCGATATACGGTTTGGAGGTACAGATCTGATCATGGCCGTGAGTGCAGATCCTATGGGTGCCACTTTAAAAAAAGATTATCCCCAGGTAGAGGAATTTACCCGTATATATAACTCAGAAGGGGCCAAGTTAATTAAAAAAGGTACGGAGTTTATCAATGAAGCCCGTGTCACGTATGTAGACTCTACCTTTTTTTCCGTATTCACATTACCGGCTATTGCAGGAGATGCCCGGACGGCATTAAATGAACCCAATACCGTGGTAGTTACTGAATCTACAGCTAAAAAATATTTTGGAACTACCGATATTTTAGGAAAGCCGATAGAGACCAATGATGGAGGTCAAAATATATTTAAAGTGACTGCTGTCATTAAGGATGTGCCACTTAATTCTCATTTTAACTTCGATTTTTTCTTTTCAATGGATAATGTAGAGTACGGCTTTGGAAATTTTCTGAGCCATAATTTCCATACCTATTTATTATTAAAAGAGGGTGCTGATTATAAAGACTTCACGAAAATTTTTGCTGAAGTAATCGATAAATATATTATACCTCAGGCAAAAGCATTTATGAATATTGAAAGTATAAAAGATTTTGAAAAATCGGGCAATAAGCTTGCCTACTCGTTGATACCGGTTACCGACATTCATTTGAAATCGGCAAGAGGGGTGGAGTTAAATCCGAATGGCAATATTCAATATGTATACATTTTTTCAGCAGTAGCATTTTTTATACTATTAATTGCCTGTATAAATTTTATGAACCTTTCTACTGCAAGTTCAGGTGGTCGGGCCAAAGAAATCGGCATCAGAAAGGTATTGGGCACAGAAAAGAAATCACTTTTGGGGCAATTTCTCGTAGAATCTACATTGATGAGCTATATTGCCATGGCAATTGCTATTTTATTGACCTGGATTGGCATTTCCTGGTTTAATGAGCTTTCCGGAAAACAGCTCACTCTGCTCACGTATTCTGGCCAACCCATTTATCTATTGCTGTTAATATTATTACCGATTCCTATTGGCTTTTTATCTGGCATCTATCCTGCTTTTTTCCTGAGTTCTTTTCAGCCCATTGTCGTATTAAAAGGCAAAATGCCATCGGGATTTAAAAAAAGTAATTTACGCAGTCTCTTGGTGGTTTTTCAATTTTGTGCCTCCATTATCTTAATTTTTGGCACCATTATTATCTATCGACAATTAAATTTTATACAAACTACTAAAATTGGATTTAATAAAGACCAGGTAATTGTAGTTGATAATTCTGGAATGCCATCTCAAAACAGATTGGTGTTTAATGAAGAAATTTCAAAATTGAGCGGAGTGCAATCCGCCTCCTTTGCGGGATATCTTCCTGTAAGCAATTCATCAAGAAGCGACAACACCTGGTCTACCGAAGCGGTGATGAATGAGCAGAACGGATTTAATATGCAAAATTGGAATATAGACTATAATTATATCTCTACACTGGGTATGGAAATGGTAAGCGGTCGTAATTTTTCAAAGGAATTTGGTTCAGATTCTTCCGCTATCATTATTAACGAAAAAGCAGCCAGTCTTTTAGGAGCGGAAAATCCAGTAGGTAAAATATTGTATTCCAGTGACCGGGATGGTAAGCCCGCCGCCCGGACTATAATAGGAGTAGTCAAAAATTTCAATTTTGAATCATTGCGTAAAAATATTGGCCCTTTATGTTTTCAATTAGGAAACAACAGATGGGCCAGTGCCTTTAAAGTCAATGGTTCAGAGGCACCTGCATTGGTAAAAAATATCGAATCCAGTTTTAAAAAATGGGCACCGGGCATGCCTTTTAGTTATCAGTTTTTAGATGAGTCATTTGATGCTATGTACAGGGAAGAGCAAAGGGTAGGAAATGTAGCGTTGACTTTTTCACTACTAGCCATATTCATTGCTTGCCTGGGTCTTTTTGGATTGACCACTTTTATTGCGGAGCGGAGGACAAAGGAAATCGGAATACGCAAAGTGCTCGGAGCCAATGTGTCCGGTATCATGACCATGTTATCAAAAGACTTCGTCAAATTAGTAGCCATTGCTGCATTGATTGCATTTCCATTTGGCTATTACCTTATGAACAATTGGCTTCACGATTATGAAAATCGTATAAGTCTTCAATGGTGGATGTTTGCATTTGCAGGAGGGGTCACAATCATCATAGCTTTGCTTACCGTAAGCATACAAGCCATCAAATCGGCGCTTGCCAACCCTATAAAATCCTTACGAACAGAATGAGGGTTGAAATTGGCAGTATGGAGTTTAAAGGAGTAGATTCAATTCAATGCAAAGAGTTTAGTATTGGGTTGACTAATAAGTTTATAAAATGATTTCTTTTGAAAATCAAATTCTTCACCTGAAATTATATCAGAATTTGTAAAATCCTGTGAATAAGATACAGTGACATTTATAATTTATCTGTTTTCAATTAAATTGAAATTACATGTTTAAATCTTTCATTAGAATTGCGTTTAGAAATTTATGGAAACACAAATTGTTTTCCTTTATAAATATCGTAGGCCTTGCCACAGGCATAAGTGCATCTATTGTGATATTTCTGCTGGTTCAATATGAGTTCAGTTATGAGTCTTTTGTGCCTGGTGCCGATAGGGTATACCGGGTAGTCAGCAATATGAAGTTTCCTGGAAATGTTTTTAAAAATCCAGGTCTTCCGCTTCCATTGATCCAGGCAGCCGCAAAGGATATTGCTGGACTTGAACTGGTAGCCAAAATTAGTACACCTAACTCTGAGGTAAAGGTAAGTGTATTACCCGATAAGCAATCCCGACCAAAAGAATTTTTAAAGCAAGAGAAAATAGTTTTTGCAGATCAAAACACAACTAAATTGTTTGATTATACGTGGATAGCGGGCAATGCAGAAAGTGCATTGGCCTCCCCATTTGTTTCTGTACTTACTGCTTCCAGAGCCCAAATTTATTTTCCCCAATCCTCTCCTGCTGATATTTTGGGAAAAATAGTTACCTATAATGATACAATACATTGTACTGTAGCAGGGATAGTGGAAAATTTGAAAGGCAATACCGATTTTGAATTCGATGAGTTCATCTCGTATAGTACATTGGAAAAGACCGGTTTTAAAAACCATCTTGGATGGGATCAGTGGGGCAGTGTGAATAGCAATAATCAATTATTAGTTAAGCTATCCAGTGGAATCATAGACAGCAATGTGAGAGCTTCATTTCAAAAATTGCTGGCAAATAACCAAAAAGAGGCCTACCTGGATAATGAAATAAAGTTACAGCCGCTCGCCAATGTACATTTTAATAGCGATTATTTTAATTTTAGTGATCGGACAGCAAATAAAAGAGTATTATTTGGCCTTATTGGAGTGGGTTTAATTATTTTGCTTTTAGGTTGCATAAATTTTATAAATCTGTCAACGGCAAAGTCTGTATCCCGTGCCAGGGAAATCGGAGTAAGAAAATCCATAGGAGGCTCTAAAGCACAACTGGTCTTTCATTTTCTTGGCGAGACCGGCATTACCACCCTGGCGGCAACTTTATTTTCCATTTTACTGGTTCCTGTATTATTAAAATCATTTTCTGATTTTATACCTGACGGAGTAAATATGGGAAGTATGACTAACCCTGTAAGTATTTTGTTTATACTGGGTTTAGTAATAATTGTTTCTGTACTGTCCGGATTTTATCCTGCTCTGGTATTGACCAGGTATAAACCGGTAGAAGTATTAAAAAATCAAATAATCATTGATAAAAGCAGTGGAGGACGAGAATGGTTTAGAAAAATATTATCCGTTTCGCAATTTGCAGCAGCACAATGTTTTATTATTGGAGCATTGCTGGTGTCAAGCCAGATCCGATTTTTGTTGTCCAAAGAAATGGGTTTTAAAACAAACGGTGTGGTGATGATTGATACTCCTTTTAATCCGAACCAAATTGAACATCCAGAACCTTACTATTCAAAGCGCGAATTATTATTGAATAAGATTAAATCATTACCCAATGTTAAAAATGCCTGCCTGTCGGGTTCTACACCAGCTACCAATAATTATAGTGTCACTACAATGAAATACGACGATGGAGTCAAAATGCTGGAATCATCTGTGGAAGTTAAAAATGCAGATGAAGATTTTTTCAAGCTATATCAAATGCCATTAGTAGCGGGAAATTACCCTAAAAAAAGCGACAGTTTGATTGAATTCGTTATAAATGAAAGCCTGGCCAGACACCTTGGATTTACCAATCCTCAAGAGGCAGTAGGCAAACAATTGATTAAAAGCAACAAACCTATTCCGGTAGTGGGGGTGATAAAAGATTATTATTTCAAGTCTCTCCACAATCCTATAAAACCATTGGCTTTCTTTAGTGAAAAATGGTATCAAACACAAATCCATGTGGAGCTCGATCTTGCACAAGGTTCTGGGAAAGGCAATCTGGCAGGTTTAGAGAAAGAATTTAAGTCAATATATCCTGCTGATGGTTTTGATTATACTTTTACTGATCAAAGTATTGCTCTTTTTTATGAGCAGGAAGAAAGAATTTCAAAACTGCTTCGATGGGCAACCGGGGTATCGATATTGATCAGCTGCCTGGGTATGCTTGGCCTGGTAATACATACAATTAATCAACGAAGGAAAGAAATAGGTATACGGAAAGTACTCGGGGCCAGTGTAACTCAACTGGTGAATATCATCTCTTCTGAATTTATCAAACTGGTAGGCATTGCTTTACTTATCGCTTCTCCGCTGGTATATTGGTTTATACATAAATGGTTACAAAACTTTGCCTATCACACAGAAATTAAATTTTATCTTTTTATAGTTGGTGGCTTGGCTATGATTGGCTTGGCCATATTGACATTGAGCTATCAAACTATAAAAGTGGCTCATGATAATCCGGTTAATTCGATTCGAACAGAGTGAGTGAAGAATTACCTAAAGACAAAGGCTATTACGTTTGTTTCTTTTCTTATCCGTGGCTATACGCCGGGATGCTGAAATACTACCCATCGGTATTTGACCTCATAGATCAAGTGAGCAGCTATTCTATGGTGTATATGCGGACTTGGTAATGAAGTAAATTTGAACAAAACCGACGATGATTACTTTTTTTTAATAATTCATGTGGCTAAAGGATTGGAAAATCCGTAACTGCTTGTCACAACTGGTATCAAACGTTAGCTTAATCAACTCTTTGCTAATTTTAATTTAAATTGTTCGAGCAGGGTAACATCCATTTTCTGATTCTTACCATCTGATATAGCATTTTCCAATAGTTTATAGGCTTTATCCGATTTGTTATTTAAAGTATATATTCTGGCTAATGAAAATTTATGATCTACAGCCAGGTTATCGGGCATGGATTGTTGTAATAATTTTTCAGCGGAATTGAGTAATTTGACATCATCACCATAGGATTTTTCAATGATATTGGCTAACTCCATCATTGATTTTGAATCTTTTTCAATGGTGCCGGGTAATCCTTTTATTATTTGTAAAAACTCTTCGCCATTGATCACGGAACCATAATAAACCAGATGGCTTTGAAAAGCAAATTTATCGGCTTGTGCCGGCACTAATGATTTTATTTTAGCTACGGCAGTATTTACCAAATCTAAAGTCTGAAATTCAACTGCTTTTCTAACAGTTTTAGCGGCTGCATTCATTATTTTAGATTGAATCACATCAGAGCCAAACTGAGCAGTCAATTTGTCTTTGTGTTTCAGGAATAAATCAAAAATTCGGGAGTCTGCCTCTGAGGTAGCTTCCAATAGAAACTTGAGATTTTCAGGCGTAGTCATATCTTTCTGACTATTGATATACTCATTTGCTATTTTGGTGCTTGACTTACCGGAGTTATTCAATGCCCGCACATAATTGTAGACTGTGGTATAGTCCCTTTTTCCGGCGGCGTATTCTTTGGCATACGTATCCGTTTTATCGTTTTTGCGTAAAGCAGATTTGCCGGCATCAATAAACTTTGGACCATCTAAATAACCTATTGCTTTAGAAACCAGCTTGCCTTCTCCATCAATATATAGAAGTGTAGGATAGGAATCTACTCCATACTTTCCGGCCAGCATCAACCCTTCACCTTTTTCCATATCCATTTTGACATTGATAAAATTGGCATTATAGAAATCGCCTACCTCTTTAAGAGGAAAAGTCTGAGCTGACATTCTTTTGCAGGGGCCACACCAGGTAGTGAATGCATCCATAAAAATCAATTTTCCTGATTCTTTTGATTTAACTAATGCTTCATCCCAGGTACCATGATGAAATTCCATGCCCTCGGCATAAACAACTAAGGATAAAATACATCCAAGTAGTACTACACCTAGTTTTTTCATTCGTCTATTTTTTTTAGAATACCAAAATTACAATTTGTTTAACTTCTTGGCAAATAAAAAGTAATGAAATAGCATGATCGAATATACAAATCCAATAAAATCATCTCCATTAGCTACATTTGATATAAAATTTTAATGAAAAAGATAATTTTATATTGTTTTATTGCAATACAAACATTTGCACAATCTCCTAATTATTCTACTGCAGTAATTGAATCATCCAAGGCTTGGATAGATATTGATTATGTCGGGGATGGAATCATAGGACATAAGTTAGATATTTTTTTGCCAACGGAGGCAGCTGCAAAGTATCCGGTAGTGATTACTATTTATGGTAGTGCATTTTTTTCAAATTCTTCCAAAGCAAATTGTTTTCAATCTGGATTTGGTCAGTCTTTTTTAAAAAAAGGATATGCCGTAGTAAGTATAAATCACCGATCTAGCAGAGATGCCATATGGCCTGCACAAATACATGATGTAAAAGCGGCAATTCGGTTTATAAGAGCCAATGCCGAGACATTTGCATTAGATCCGGATGCGATAGGGATTACCGGCTTTTCATCCGGCGGTCATCTCTCTGCCATGGCAGGTGTTACCAGCGGTACTAAAATGGATAAAATAAACGGAATGGAAATAGACCTTGAAGGCAGCCTAGGTAAATTTACAGAGATCAGTAGTCATGTAAATGCTGTAGTAGATTGGTTTGGTCCTACTGATTTTCTTATTATGGATGCATGTGGCAGCAGTTTGAAACACGATGATATAAAGTCTCCCGAGTCATCGCTGATTGGAGGTGCCATACAAGAAAATAAAGAAAAGACGGCACTGGCCAATCCTATTTCATTTGTAACCAAAGGAGATCCACCATTTCTAATTATTCACGGCAACAAGGATTCACTGGTGCCCCACTGCCAAAGTGAGCTATTGAATAATAAAATGCAAACAACTGGTAATGGCAGTGAATTGATTATCGTAGAGGGCGGAGGTCATGGACCCGGTGTGATGACAGAAAATTATTATTCAAAAGCAGTTGAATTTTTTAATAAAGTATTGAAGAAATAAACAGATTTAAATTCAAGCATTGCTGAAATATAGATTACTGAACAATGACAAGTAAGTCAGAAATTCCTTTAATAGATCATAAAAACAGCATTGAATTTCATTTTGGCCACATCAAATGGAAAGCTTTTAATAAAGATAGGCGCATTTTTCATATAAATAAATTGGAAGAATACCGGGACAAGATCAGGTTTCCTCTTCCGCCTCATCGAAAGCAAGTATATGATTTTATTTTTCTTACCAACGGCAAATCGGTTCGATACAAAGGACTAAATAAATATGAAATAACTAAAAATCAATTTTTTTTCTTACCACCCTTCCAGATTACTTCTCATGAATCGATGAGTAAAAATGCCTCAGGATATTTCCTGCATTTTGATGTAGAAATTTTTGCATCCTGCAATTTGCATCATGAATTGGAAAAATATCCCTTTTTAAACTTTATTTCAAATCCTTTAGTAAGTATTTCTTCGCCTGCAGTAGTTCCAATTTTAAATATATTACAAAGGCTAGAAAAATTATACAAAAATCATCGGTTACCCGACCACCGGAAACTTGCTTTTTATATACTCAGCTTATTGGAAGAAGTAGTTTCATGTATGCAGATAAAAACGGAATCAAAAAAACAATCCAGTGTAGTAATAACTCAGCAGTATCAAGACTTGCTTTCCCGATACATTTATCAAAAAAACCAGGTATCGGATTTTGCGAATATGCTTCATGTAACACCCAATCATTTAAATAAATGCGTAAAAAATACCACCGGTAAGACGGCGCAAACATTGCTCAATGAAATGGTATTACTGGAGGCCAAATCATTATTGCATTATTCTCATCTGACCATTGCAGAAATTGCTGACAAATTGAGTAATAAATCTCCTAGTAATTTTACCCGATTTTTTAAATCCATGACCGGACAAAGCCCCAAAGAATACCTTCATACGGCAAATTGATACCATTTGGGTTTTTATATTTCTATAAATGCCGGATTGATTTTGAATAGCTTTTGCTTTTTATTGATCATAGTACATAGGAGAAAAAGTACTAGATTTAATACACCAGAAAATAAACCGTATGAATTTAAAACCAGTTTTCTCCATGCTGATTTTTTTATCTTTTGGTGCTGAGGCACAAACTCTTTTGCAATCATTTCAAATACCACCAGATGCAGCTAAGCCAAGAGTATGGTGGCATTGGATGAATGGCAATATTACAAAAGAAGGCATTAAAAAAGATCTGGATTGGATGCAAAAAACGGGAATAGGAGGTTTTCAAAACTTTGATGCGAATTTATTTACACCAGTAGTGGTGCCCAAAAAATTAGTTTTCATGACACCCGAATGGAAAGAGGCATTTAAATATACTACACAATTAGCCGATCAAAAAGGATTGGAGATGTCTATAGCAGGTTCGCCGGGCTGGAGTGTGACCGGTGGTCCCTGGGTAAGTAATCAGGATGCCATGAAAAAATACGTGTGGTCCGAAACCAAAATCACTGGAGGCGTGATGTATAAAAATAGTTTGAAAAAACCCTCAGATGCTACTGGTAAATTTCAAAACGTAAAACTAAGTGCCGGAGGTTTTATGAGTGGGTTTGTGGGCGAACTACCCTCTTTCTATGCAGATGCCATGGTAATTGCTTACCGGATTTCAGAAAAAGATATTCCATTTGAAGAGCTTAACCCAAAAACCAACTCGAGTGGAGGAAGCTTTAAATTTAAAGACCTTACCGATGGCGATTTGACCAATGCAAGTTTTTTGCCTCCAATGCGCGTAGATGAAGATATGTGGATTGAATATGAATTTGAAACTCCACAAACTTTCAAAGCAGTATCTCTGAGCGGAGCGATACAAACACCATTGGGAGAATTCGATGGTGGACCACAGAATAGATTTTTAAAAACTAGTAATGACGGTAAAAATTACCATGAAGTGGCTCGGTTTACCGGAAGTATAGTGCCACAGAATACGATTTCTTTCGCACCCGTCACGGCCAGGTTTTGGCGCATTTCGTTTAAAACATTGCCACCTCCGGTAAATATGATAGCAGCTATGACCGGTGGTAACCCCGTAGGCGAAAAATCAGATGGGGTGAATGTGGCAGAATTTGTATTGCATAGCTTCAATAGAATAGATCAATATGAAGACAAAGCGGGATTTACACCCTGGAAAGAAAATGTATCTACTTTTTTACCCACTGCTGATGATGCATTGAACACCGAAGACATAATAGATATTAGCAATCATATGAAAGCAGATGGCAGTATTGAATGGCAGGCGCCACCCGGTAATTGGAATATTATCCGATTCGGGTATTCATTGACTGGAAGGCAAAATCATCCTGCATCACCAGAAGCCACCGGCCTTGAAGTAGACAAGCTCGATAAAGAAGCAGTAAGAAGATATATCAATACGTACCTGGATATGTATAAAGATGCCACGGGAGGTATGATGGGTAATCGGGGACTTAAATACATGGTACTGGATAGTTATGAAGCCGGCCACATGACCTGGACTCAAGAGTTTCCCAGGGAGTTTTTGAAAAGAAGAGGGTATGATATAAATAAATGGATACCGGTACTCACCGGTAGAATAGTAAAAAATACTGATGAAAGTGAAAAGTTTTTATGGGATTTTAGAAAGACAATAGGTGAACTCATTTCAGAAAACCATTACGATGTGATCGGTGAAGAATTGAAAAAACGTGGAATGAAACGATATACAGAATCACATGAAGACAGGCGAATATATTTAGCAGATGGCATGGATGTAAAACGAAATGCTGATATACCGATGGCTGCTATGTGGACACCGGGTAGCCTTGCCGGAGGCAGTGACGAAGAGGTACGCAGTGAAGCGGATATAAGAGAATCTGCATCCGTAGCTCACCTTTATGGAAAGCCAATAGTGGCCGCTGAATCAATGACATCTATACAAAATGCTTTCTCCTGGTATCCTGAAAAACTTAAACGTACCGCCGACCTGGAGATGGCATCTGGTCTCAATCGGTTTGTAATACATACATCAGTGCATCAGCCTCTTGATGATAAAGTGCCTGGCTTTTCATTAGGTCCCTTTGGACAATATTTTACACGACAAGAAACATGGTCAGGTGCGCCGGCCAAAGCCTGGATGGATTATCTCGGCAGATCGTGTCATTTATTGCAACAAGGTAAATTTGTAGCAGACATACTTTATTTCTACGGTGAGAACACTAATATCACTTGGCAATTCAAAGAAAAATTGCCCAATATTAATGGGTATGAATATGATTTTTGTAATTCTACGGCGCTAAAACAAATGAAAGTACAAAATGGTAAAATCATAGCTCCGAGTGGTGCATCTTACAGTTTATTAATCCTCGATGAGAGCGCAAAAAAAATGACTTTACCGGTGTTGAAAAAAATAAAAGAGCTGGTGCAGGCAGGAGCTAAAATAGCTGGTATAAAACCAATTTCTTCACCTAGCTTAAGTGATAGTACAGGAGAGTTTGAATCGATTATTAATGAAATATGGGGTAAAAACCCTGCATTAGAATCACATCAATATAATGAGGTACTAAAATCTATGAATGTCGCTGAAGATGTGATCATAGATAAAGCATCATCCCGGATATTATATGTACACCGAAACCAGGTAAAAACCCCTACCACCAATCGCGCCGATGTGTATTGGTTAGATAACAGGGGTGGGGAAAAAAATTGGGCTGAGGTAAGTTTTAGAGTATCCGGTAAAACACCAGAATTATGGCATCCACAAACCGGCAAGACTGAAAAAGTATCCTATCAAATCAAAGATGGTCGTACTATCATACCATTATCCTTTGATCCCTGGGAGGCTTATTTTATTGTATTTACCAATACTACTTCTATTCGCAATTATACCAAACCACAAAAAAATGAAACTACTCTGCTAACTCTCCACACACCCTGGCAGGTAAAATTTCAAGAAGGGCGAGGTGCTCCCGAATCAACTACACTCAATAGTCTGATTTCCTTTTCAGACCACAGTGATCCCGGTATTAAGTATTTTTCTGGTACAGCTGTATACTATAACAGTTTTACGCTGGACTCCATCGATTATAAGGCAAAATATGTATTAGATCTGGGTGAGGTAAAAAATATGGCAGAAGTAATGATCAATGGAAAAAATATCGGAGTGGTATGGAAAACTCCATTTAAGATAGATATTTCCAATAAAATTACCCCGGGGATTAATACATTGGAAATAAAACTAACCAATCTTTGGGTAAATAGGTTGATCGGCGATGCTCAAGCTGACACCAAGCAGAAAATTACGTTTACTACTATGCCTTTTTATCGCGGCAACGAACCTTTATTACCTTCTGGCTTGTTAGGTCCGGTCACAATTTTAAAAGTAAAATGATTTTCTAATACTGATTTCTTACTCTTATTTTCATTAGAATAAAAATGATAAAAATTTTATTTAAATCTGTTTCGGTAAGTTCGGTTTTATTTCTGGTTATAATCAATCTCATTGGTTTACCCCTCTCGGGACAATATGTACAGGACAAGATTTTGTTTGGGGTGGCCTATTATGATGAATACATGCCATACGATAGATTGGATAAAGATATTGCCATGATGAAGGAATGTGGCATCAATGTAGTGCGCATTGCCGAATCTACCTGGAGCACCGTAGAACCCCAAGACAATGTTTTTAATTTTTATCATATAGATAGAGTACTGGATGCCATGCATCGGGCGAGCATACATGTAATTATAGGAACACCTACGTATGCTGTTCCTACCTGGTTAGTTAAAAAGTATCCTGCTGTTCTTGCGACTACTTCCCGAGGGCAAAATCAATATGGACCCAGGCAAAACATGGATATCACTAATAAAGATTTTCTTTTTCATGCAAATCGTGTGATCCGGAAAATAGTAGATCATATAAAAGATCATCCGGCGATCATAGGATACCAGGTAGATAATGAAACAAAACACTATCATACTGCAGGGGAAAATGTACAAAAGCAATTTGTACAATACATGAAAAATAAATTCATTACTCTGGACAGTATCAATAAAAGCTTTGGATTGGATTATTGGAGTAATCGAATAAACGACTGGGAAGATTTTCCCTCAGTAAACAGCAGTATAAATGCCAGCCTTAGTGCAGAGTTTGCAAAATTCCAACGGAAATTAGTGGTTGAATACATCGCCTGGCAAACAAAAATAATAAAGGAATATGCTAAACCCAATCAGTTTGTAACTCAAAATTTTGATATGGAATGGCGAGGTTATTCCTATGGTATACAACCCGATGTAGATCATTTTGCAACAGCCAAATCACTGGATATAGCTGGTATAGATATTTACCATCCTACCCAGGATCAGCTCACAGGTATAGAAATATCATTTGGAGGCGATCTGGCTCGATCTATGAAAAGTGGGAAAAACTATTTCGTAATTGAGACGGAGGCACAGGGATTTCCACAGTGGGTGCCTTACCCCAATCAATTGCGATTGCAGGCATTCAGTCACCTGGCTTCGGGTGCTGATATGTTGGCTTATTGGCATTGGCATTCTATACATAATTCTATAGAGACCTATTGGAAAGGGTTATTGAGTCATGATTTTCAGCCAAATCCAACTTTCCTGGAAGCTAAAACCATTGGTAAAGATTTTGCTCTGCTTAATGATAAACTTATCCATTTACACAAAACCAATGAAGCAGCTATTCTTTTTAGCAACGAAGCACTGACTGCTTTTAATGCTTTTAGTTTTGGCTGGGGAGCAAAAGAAAACTATAATGATGTGCTGAGACCGTATTACGATGCCTTATATAAAATGAATATGGGTGTTGATTTTATAGATCCCTCTGTTGAATCTGTTAGTCAATACAAACTGATCATTGTTCCTGCCTTATATGCTGCGCCGGATGCTTTACTTCAAAAATTAAATCAATTTGTCTTGAACGGTGGGCATATACTATATAGCTTTAAATCAGGTTTTGCAGATGAGAATGTAAAAGTCCGTCATAGTAAACAACCAGGTATTATTTTAGAATCTGCAGGGATAGAATACAGCCAATTCACCATTCCTCAAAATGTAAGTTTCAAAAATGACCCGTTTAAAGTGGGTATAGAAAAAAATAGAGTCCATACCTGGATGGAATTGATAACTCCTACTACTGCTAAGGTGTTGGCTTATTATCAACATCCACATTGGAGTAAATATGCCGCTGTAACTCAAAATCAATATGGGAAAGGTGTAGTGACCTATATGGGATGTATGACCAGTGAGGAACAGACCTTTCAAATACTAAAACAAGTGGTTCAAAAAGCAGGATTGTGGAAGGCAGCTCAAAGTCTATCTTTTCCTATCATTCTAAAGTCAGGCACCAATCAATTTGGAAAGATCATTAGATATATTTTTAATTATTCTGGTGCGGTCAAAAGATTTACCAATCCATTTGATCATGCTACAGAACTAATTTCCAATAAAAAATGGGTAAAAAATTCTTCAGTAGAAATAGAACCTTGGGGAGTGAAAATTCTTGAACAATAGTAAACCTAAACAGTAAAAAAAATTGAAATGAAACGGTTGCTTACTTACGAAAATGGCATAGTGCTTTTAATGGCACTGACATTTGGTTTTTTATTTTTTGATCGTTTGGCATTGAATTTTTTAATGCCATATGTATCAAAAGATCTTTCATTAAACAACACTCAAATAGGTTTATTGGCTGGAGCTTTGTCTTTAGCGTGGGCTTTCTCAAGTTTTTTTACCACAGCATGGGCAGAGACCAGGAATAAGAAAAAAATGGTTTTTGTATTAGCAGTGATAGTGTTTTCGCTTTGCTCATTTGGGTCAGGATGGGCCATGTCGTTTATCACCCTCTTGATAGCAAGGTTCATAATGGGTTTTTCTGAAGGGCCAGTAATTCCATTGGCACAAAATTTCGTAGAACGATCATCTTCCCGTCACAGACTGGGTCTTAATAGTGGCATTTTACAAGCATTTGGATCAGCGTTATTTGGATCTATATTGGCACCTGTTATACTTGTAAAAATGGCAGAAAGCATTGGGTGGCGAAGTGCGTTTTTTATAGCAGGTGTCCCTGGTTTATTGCTTGCTTTGTTTGCCTGGCGGTTTATAAAAAAATCTACTGCAGAATCAGTAAACACGCATGATACTAAAACTTTACAGATAGTCGATTTACTCAAATACAAGAATATAAAATGGGGTATCGGGGCGGCTTGTTGTATATTCGGATGGTGGTTCGCCACCTTGCCATTTATTTCAAATTATTTTGTACAAACGCAGGGTATGACAGCTGATGGCATGGGAAAGACTATGGGGCTATTGGGGATATCAGGCCTGTTATCATCCATACTAGTTCCTGCCTTATCAGATAGAATAGGACGAAAAAAAGTTTTATTTATTTTTATCACCATGGGTATTTTATATCCATTTTCAGTGCACTATTTATCTGGCACTTCTTTTCAATTACCAGCTATGTTCATTAGTTATTTTATGATGGGCACTATTCCCTTGGTGGCTGCGGTAATACCTTCAGAGTCTGTACCGGATCATCTCAAAGCAAAAGCTATTGGCCTGATTACAGGTGCAGCTGAAATAATAGGCGGAGTCATGGTTCCTGCCACCGCAGGGGTGTTATCTGATAAAATAGACTCATCGGCTTTTTTGTGGGTTGCTGCTACCCTGGCAGTGCTGGCTATTTTCTTCGTTAGTCAAATGAATGAATCAAAACACAAAGTACAATAGGAGTTATATTCAATACCTCTCAACCGTTTAAAACTTATAAAATTTAAGTACGCCAAAAGTAATTATCTAATTTTTTCCTTTACTTTCTTTTATTTTCCTTTATTTTCTTTTATCTTCGTTTTTTTAAAAGTCAATTTAACCGTTTTTTTTGGTCATGCTTCCCAATCAGAGACGAGATCGCATACTGGAATTATTAAAAGAAGATGGATCTGCCAAAGTAGCTGATCTGGCAAAACTATTTAAGGTAACAGAAGTAACCATCCGGCAAGATCTTGAAAAATTGGAATCGGAAGACCTTATCGTAAAAGAACATGGTGGTGCTTATCTTAAAAATGTAGAAGATCAGGTAAAGAGCTTTTCTCTTGTGCATCAGGAAAATATGGACAAGAAAGAAGTCATTGCCCAGAAATGTCTTGAGTTTATACACCCTGGTGATGTGATCATACTTGATTCAGGAAGTACTACTACCGAAATAGCAAAAAAAATAAAATCATCAGGTATAAAAAATCTGACCGTGATCACGAACGCTTTGAACATAGCTGTGATGCTTGGTGCGGGCCTTGACATTGAGGTGATATTAACGGGAGGTGAATTTAAACCCCCTACCTTATCTCTTACCGGGCAGAAAGCTGCCGATTTTTTTAAAGGGTTAAATGTGCAGAAATTGTTTCTGGCTACTTCCGGTATTTCACTTAAGTCTGGATTAACCTATCCCAGCATTAGTGATTTGGTGGTTAAAAAAGCTATGATAGACTCAGCAGACATTACTTATTTGGTCGCTGACAGTACCAAAATCGGTAAAAGCGCACTGGCCAGCCTGGGTGCACTTAGTTTAATAGATTATATCATTACGGATTCAGGTATTGAAAAAAAGCACAAACAAGTATTTAAAGACAATGAAATAGAATTAATTATAGCCAGTTAAAAATAGAATAAATGAAGAATAAATTTATCGCCGTACTCTTAGTACCATTGATATTTTGTTTTACCTCATCCTATGCTCAAAATAAATCTGTTTTACCACGAACGATAGTAACTACCGATGGGGAACTGGATGATGTAGATTCTTTCATTCGTATGTTATTGTATTCTAATGAATATAAAGTAGAAGGCCTGATCATCAGCAGCTCACAATGGCACTATAAAGGCGATGGTAAAGGCACCAAGTTTATTTCAGAAATGGAGATGACCAAAAGAATATACGGTGAGCGTACCGAATTGCGATGGCCCGGGGAAGAATGGATTTACGACCTGGTAAATGCATATTCAAAAGTATATCCTTCACTAAAAAAGCACGACCCTGCTTACCCAAGTGGTGAGTATTTACGCAATCTGATACGGATTGGAAATATTGAATTTGAAGGTGAAATGGAAAAAAACACAGCCGGGTCAGATTTTATTAAAATGAAATTATTAGATGAAACTACAGACCCTATATATTTACAAGTATGGGGAGGTACTAATACTGTAGCCAGAGCACTAAAATCGATAGAAGAAGAATATAGTCATACCAGTGATTGGAAAAATATATATCAAAAAGTAAGCAATAAAGCTATCATCTATGCCATACTGGATCAGGATGCAACCTATAGAAAATACATTTCTGTAAAATGGCCTGACATAAAAATTTTTTACAATTCAAATCAGTTTTGGTCATTTGCTTATTTCTGGAAAAGAGCTGTGCCTCAGCAGTTACATTATTTATTAGAGGGAAAATTTATGAGTAAAATTATTCATAACAGAGGCGACCTGACAAAGATGTATTATAGCTATGGAGATGGTAATCCACCGAAAGGAGAAATAGACGATATCTACAGCAGCATGGAGAAGGCGAAGAAAAATATGTGGGGCAGTTTTGGTCAATATGATTTTATCTCAGAGGGAGACTCTCCTGCTTTTTTACACCTGGTAGATGTTGGTCTGGACAATTTGAAATCTCCTCAATACGGTGGATGGGGAGGCCGTTTGATTCAATCTGAAGCCATGCCTAATAGGTGGGAAGATGGAGGTAATACAGCAGAATACAATCCTTATACCAATAAAATGGATACCGCATATGCACAGGTGCGATGGATGGAAGCCATACAAAAAGATTTTGCCGTAAGAGCAGAATGGTGTGTCAACGATTATAAAAATTCCAATCATGCTCCTGTAGTAAGCTTATCGCATAATAAAAAATTAACTGCCAAAGCCAATTCGAAAGTTATACTTAAAGGTAAAGCAACCGATCCGGACGGCGATAAGTTAAATTACAAATGGTGGCAATACAGGGAAGTTGGAACCTACAAGGGGTCTGTAAATATACCGAATGCGACAAAGGCAAAGACTTCTTTCATCATGCCCGCTGATTGCAAAAAGGGTGATGTTATTCATATAATTCTCGAAGTCACCGACACCAGAGAGTTAAATCTTACAAGATACCAGCGAGTGATAATAACTTGTATTTAAAATGATTCAAATACTTACAAAAAAAATAAAATGAAATATGGCCAATAAAATTACATTAGGAATCATCATTGGTAATCGTGACTTCTTCCCAGATAAATTAGTAGAACTGGCAAGGACGGAAATAATAGATGTTTTTGAAAAATTAAATCTCAAACCAATATGCTTATCTACTACAGATTCTAAGCTTGGGGGTGTAGAAACTTACCACGATGCTCAAAAATGTGCCAAACTTTTCAAAGAGCACCGGGAAGATATTGCAGGAGTATTGGTTTTACTTCCCAATTTTGGTGATGAAAAAGGGGTAGCCGATACCCTCAAACTCGCCAATCTTAATGTTCCTGTCTTGATCCAGGCGTATCCGGACCAATTGAATAAAATGGATGTAATAAACCGAAGAGATTCTTGGTGTGGTAAAATATCAGTGTGTAACAATTTATATCAATATGGTATAAAATATTCACTTACAAGCCAACATGTAAGCCTGCCTTCTTCTGTGGGTTTTCAGAAAGATCTTTTGGATTTTATAGCTGTGTGCAAAGTAGTGAAAGGATTAAAAACAGTGCGTATAGGTGCTATCGGTGCAAGGCCAGGTGCTTTTAATACGGTGCGCTATTCTGAAAAAATATTGCAGCGCAATGGAATCACCGTAACTACTTTTGACTTATCAGAAATACTCGGCAGGGCAAATAATCTAAAAGCCAATGATGATAAAGTAAAACAACATATAGAAAGCATCACTAACTATGCTTCCAAAGGTAAAACACCGGATGAAGCAATGCTGCAGATAGCCAAATTGGATGTGGTACTCAAAGAAATCATGGAAGAAAACGCATTAGATGCTACAGCCATTCAATGCTGGACCTCCCTGCAAAAAAATTACGGTTGCAATGTATGTACCAGTATGAGTATCATGTCTGAAAATATGTTGCCAAGCGCCTGCGAAGTAGATGTCACCGGTACATTGAGTATGTATGCTATGCAATTGGCCAGTGGCTGCCCCTCAGCCCTGGTAGACTGGAATAATAATTATGCAACTGATGAAAATAAATGTGTGTTATTTCACTGCGGTAATTGGGCAAAATCATTCTTACCTGATATTCAAATTTCTAATGCGCCTATTATAGGTACTTCAGTAGGTGTAGAAAATACATATGGAGCATTGGATGGCCGCACCCCGGATATGTCCCTTACTTACGGCCGAATAAGCACAGATGATTGCAAAGGAATCATCAAAGCCTATATTGGAGAAGGAGAACTTACTAATGATCCATTGAATACTTTTGGCAATAGAGCAGTAGCTAAAATAAATAAGCTCAATGAACTGATGCATTATGTATGTAAAAATGGATTCGAACACCATGTAGTGATGAATGGAAGCAATACAGCGATTATTTTAAAAGAAGCTTTTGAAAATTATTTAGGATACGATACTTATATGCATGTTTAAATATGACAACACCGTATTTACAACTTAAATCTATCGAATATCGCAAGAAGATATTACAGTATATATTTCAGGCTCATGCTGGCCATACGGGAGGTAGTTTGTCCTGCCTGGATATATTAAATGTATTATACAATAAAATTTTAAACGTACATCCTGATCATTTTACCTCACCAGATAGAGATAGATACATTCAAAGCAAAGGTCATTCGGTAGAAGCACTTTATGTAGTATTGGCAGATAAAGGTTTTTTTCCGGAAGAAGATCTTAAAACACTTTGTAAATACAAATCACATTATATAGGCCATCCTACCAGGAAAATACACGGCATTGAACAAAACACTGGTGCATTGGGCCATGGATTACCGCTAAGTGTGGGTATGGCTATTGCAGGCAAGCTGGATAAGAAAAACTATCGTGTATTTACTTTATTGGGTGATGGGGAGTTAGCAGAGGGTTCCAATTGGGAAGCAGCCCTGACCGCATCTCATTACAAACTGGATAATTTATGTGCTATACTGGATTATAATCGACTGCAGATTTCAGGTACTACCTCGTATGTATGCAATACAGATCCCATAGATGCGAAGTTTGAAAGCTTTGGTTGGCACACCATACATGTAGATGGGCATGATATTGAGGCTTTGATAAAAGTATTCAGTTCATTGCATTTATACCCGGAAAAACCCAGTTTGGTAATTGCTCATACTACTAAAGGTAAAGGAATCAGCTTTATGGAAAATCAGGTAAAATGGCATCATGGTGTACCCAGTGATCAACAATATAATGATGCAATGGTAGAATTGGATACAGCATTGACATCCCTTTCAACTCATACTAATTAAAACGTAGCATACGTGGCAGTCGAAACACAAAATTTAACCGCATTTACCAAAGCCAATCTCGATGTATTTTCATCTACTCTACAAGAATTGGCAGCTACTGACCGAGACTTGCTAGTGGTTACCAGTGACTCCAGAGGCTCCGGAAAATTGGTTCCATTTGCTGAAAAATTTCCCAATCAAATAATAGAAGTCGGTATTGCAGAGCAAAACCTGGTTGGTATAGCTGCCGGTTTGGCATCATGCCATAAAAAAGTCTTTGCTGTATCGCCGGCTTGTTTTTTGACAGCCCGGGCACTTGAACAGATTAAGAACGATGTAGCCTATAGTAATAACCCGGTAAAAATTATTGGTATCAGTGCCGGCGTAAGTTATGGCGCATTGGGTAGTACACACCATAGCTTACATGATTTTGCTGCACTAAGAGCTATTAATAATTTGATGATCATGGCGCCTGCTGACAATTATGAAACGCAACAGGCCATCATAGAAGCCTATAATGGTGACCATCCGATATATATTCGTTTTGGTAAAAAAGGAATGCCTGATCTCAAAGAAATCATTAATAATGAATTTAAACTGGGCAAAGGTAGAATCATTTGCGAAGGAGATGATGCCCTGATCGTTGCCACTGGTGAAACTGTGTTTCCTGCATTAGAAGCCGCTCTTTTACTTCGTGAAAAATCAATACAAACTACGGTAATTAGTATGCATACAATAAAACCATTGGATACGGAATTGCTGCATAGGCTAGCCCTCAGATGCAGAGCCGTACTCACGGTAGAAGAACATAGTATACACGGTGGACTGGGTGAAGCATGTGCATCTTATTTATTGCAATCAGGAATACTAAAACCATTTAAAATTTTGGGCTTACCCGATGATTATACGGTGACCGGATCTCAACAAGATATATTCAATCATTATGGAATAAATGCATCCGGTATAGCAACTACTATTCAATCATTACTCAGGTAAAAAATGAAAAAAAATATTTATTACTTTCAGTTCGTCTTTTGCTTTGTTCTGCTTTTAGCTTGCAATTCAACTAAAAAAGCGAGTACTCAAAAAGTGGCAATAATTATATCTACCCTGAATAATCCTTGGTTTGTATACCTGGGTGATGTAGCTTCAGCCAAAGCCCAATCATTAGGATACGAAGCAACTGTATTTGACTCTCAAAATAATACCGCTATAGAAAGCGATCATTTTGAAAATATCATAGTAGCTGGCTACCGTGCTATTTTATTTAATCCTACCGACGCCAACGGGTCAGTAGCCAATGTGCTTAAAGCCAAACAAGCAGGGATACCTGTATTTTGTATGGATAGGGAAATCAATGCCACCGATGCTGCTACCTCACAAATATTATCAGATAGCTATTCGGGGGCTGTATCTCTTGGAAAACATTTTGTTCAAACATTAAATAAATCCGGTGAATATGTGGAATTACTGGGATTGGTGGGAGATAATAACACCTGGGCAAGGTCAAAAGGATTTCATTCCGTAGTAGATCATTACCCCGGGCTAAAAATGGTTGCTCAACAAAGTGCTGACTTTGATCGCAATAAAGCACTGGATGTAATGGAATCCATTCTGCAAGTACATGCCAATATAAAAGCTGTATTCTGTGGTAACGATGCCATGGCAATGGGTGCCTACCAGGCTTTAGTATCTCATAATAAAGACAAGGAAGTGCGAGTATTTGGTTTTGATGGTGCTGAAGATGTAATCACAGCCATAGGTGCACAAAAAATATCGGCCACAGGAATGCAATTTCCAAAAATCATGGCTGAGACTGCCGCTCAATTTGCTGATGAATACATAAAAGGTAAAAGAGATTTTGCCCAGAAAATACCGGTAGCGGTAGAACTGGTAAATGCAAAAAATATAAATAATTATATAGCGTACGGTAAAAAATAGGATCTCATGAAAAAAAGTATTCGATACCTGTTGCTTTTTATTTTAGTTGGACTATTAGGTTATAACTCTATCTATTTTAAAAAATTAAGTAGTATGCAATCAAATGCATCTGGTAAATTCGATGCCAGTGCTTTTGCTCGCACGTTATGGAATACTCATTTTTCTTCCAAACTAGATAGCGCTATATCTCTAAATCAATACATAACCGAATTAAATACAAATGCAGAATCTGCATTTAAAAAATATTCGAATGCCATCGGCATTGGAAATTACCGATACAGTCTTGTAAAACTTACCGGCAGAGCCATAGAAATCACTGCCGATGATATCCTACTGACGGTATTCAATTCCGATAGCCTGAACGTAAAATTAGCTTTAGAATACATATACGGAAATGCCATCAGAGATGCCTCTGGCCTCGTGGATATTAAAAATTTTACGAACAACGATGATCTGATTGCCGTGTCTGAGCAACTCAATAAAATAATTAGGGATTCTATCGTGCCTCCCTTTAAAAAAAGTATTCAACTGGGGAATAAGGTTGAAATGGTAGGTGCTATTGAACTAAATAAAGAACATATCGATTTTCGCGAAATAGAAATATTACCACTAAGATTGAAAATTTTACCTCAGTGACCTATGCTAATCGCTAAAAATATAATCAAAAAATTTCCGGGTGTCACTGCCTTATCCAATGTCAATCTTTCGTTGTCACCTGGCAAGGTTACGGCTATCATAGGAGAAAATGGTGCCGGTAAATCTACGCTGATGAAAATTCTATCCGGTATTTATACGGATTATGAAGGGGAAATAATCCTGAACAATAAAATCCTGCGGCTAAAAAATGTAAAAGAAGCCACTGAGGCAGGCATAGCAATAATACACCAGGAGTTAAATTTAGTCCCTCATCTATCTATTGCTGAAAATATATTCTTAGGCAATGAAATTGTAAATAATGCAGGTTTATTGGAAAATACCAAAATGAACAGAGTATGCCTTGATTTATTATCTGCATTACATCTTAAATTAAACCCAGAAACAAAAATTATTGATTTAAAAATAGGTCAGCAACAGTTGGTAGAAATTGCAAAAGCAATACATGCTCAGGCATCTTTACTCATCATGGATGAACCCACCTCAGCCCTTTCCGATGCGGAAGTAAATATTTTGTTTACTATCATACGCCAATTGAAAAATAAAGGGAAAACTATATTATATATTTCACACAAATTGGATGAACTGTTTGCCATAGCAGATGAATACATCGTGTTGCGAGATGGCGCGCAAATAGAAAGTGGCCAAATGCAATCTGTTTCAAAATCACATCTGATTCTTAAAATGTCAGGGCGGGAGATTAAGAATGATTATGCTCCCCATAATTACCAGGATAAACAAGAGATATTATCAGTTAATAATCTATTTTTTATTCATCCAAAATATTCCCAGACCTCTTTACATAATATATCCTTTTCTGCCAACAAAGGAGAAATTTTGGGCATCTATGGATTGATGGGAGCAGGAAGGTCAGAATTATTAGAATGTTTATTTGGGCTAAATCCTCAATACATGACCGGACAGATAAAAGTCAACAGTGAAGTATGTCAGATTACATCACCTGATAAAGCAATAGAACATGGACTTGCCTTAGTGCCGGAAGATCGCAAATCTCAAGGTTTGGTAGTAGATCACTCTATTAAATCCAATATAAGCCTTACCATATTGAAAAGACTTTCCAATTGGCTGGGATTCATAGAAAATAAAAAAGAAAATGATTTTATTCAAAAAGCAATTAATCAACTGAATATAAAAACATCCACCGTAGATAATATAGCTAGAACTCTCAGTGGTGGTAATCAGCAAAAAATAGTTCTAGCCAAATGGCTCGCCACCGATCCTCAGATTTTGATGTTAGACGAACCCACCCGCGGCATTGATATTAAAACAAAATCGGAGATATATGCTTTAATACGATCGTTGGCTGAAAGTGGAAAAACCATTTTATTGGTTTCATCTGAAATACCAGAAATTCTTGCTGTATCTGATCGCATTATGATTATGCACGCAGGTCATGTCACAGCTTTTATTGACAGACCTGATGCTTCTGAAACTATTCTTTTAAAACATGCTTTAGCCAATAATTGATGAATAATTCCTTTTATACTAAATACATTAAAAAATTTCAATCCATATTGGCATTGATGTTTTTGTGTATCCTACTTTCGATATTCACTGATAACTTCTTAACAGCATCCAATGGGTTGAATGTACTAAGACAGGTTGCAGTAAATATTTGCATTGCTACAGGCATGACACTGATTGTACTTACCGGTGGCATAGACCTATCAGTAGGTTCTGTACTGGCACTTTGCGGAGCAGTTACTGCAGGCTTATTTAAAAAGGGTATTCCAATAGCATCTGCTGATTTATTTATAGGATTTACTTTATTAGGTGCAATACTTGCGGGAGTAATAGTAGGAGCAGCGTTGGGTTTGTTTAATGGGATAGTAATTACTGCTTTTAAAGTGCCTCCCTTTGTAGCCACATTAGCCATGCTGACTATAGCCCGGGGACTTACTATGCTGTATACCGACGGGCATCCAATTAGTAATCTAGGTGATAAATTTGCATTTATTGGTTCGGGTTCTTTCATAAGCATACCTGTTCCTATTTGGATAGCTGCTATGGTAGTCCTATTGGCAATAATCCTTACCCAATACACCAGGTTTGGAAGATATGTATATGCCATCGGGGGCAATGAGACTGCTGCCCGTTTTTCTGGAATTAAAATAAATAAGATAAAAACAATAGTATATAGCATTGCAGGGGGTCTTGCTGCTTTGGGCGGCATAATCATTACCGCCAGATTAAATTCAGCACAACCCAATGCCGGCACAAGCTACGAGCTGGATGCTATTGCTGCGGTTGTCATAGGTGGTACATCACTTAATGGAGGTAAAGGATCCGTTTGGGGTACGGTCATCGGTGCTATCATCATTGGAGTATTAAATAATGGTTTGGTACTTTTAAATGTATCACCTTTTTGGCAGCAGGTAGTAAAAGGGGCGGTAATATTATTGGCAGTGCTTATTGACCGATGGAGTGCAAAAAATGAATAAACTTAAAAAATGACCGATCAATATGTATTGACCATAGACCAAGGCACCAGCTCCTCCAAAGCATTGATACTAAATAAGGCTGGCCGGGTGGTAGCGCAAGGGAGTGAGCCTTTGTATACCGATTACCAAGATAATGGATGGGTAGAGCAAAACCCTGAAGATATTTTCACCAATGTTTTATCCGCCGTACGTAATTGCTTAAATCAATATCAGTTATTAGGTTTGGATTTAAAAAAAATCAGTTGTCTCGGCATTAGTAACCAGCGGGAAACTTTTGTACTTTGGGATGAAACGGGAAAACCCTGGTACCCTGCCATAGTATGGCAATGTAAAAGATCCATAGCCATATGTGAAAGATTAAAAAAGGATGGCTTACAAGAATCCATAACATCTAAGACCGGTTTGATCATAGATCCCTACTTTTCTGCTACCAAACTCATCTGGTTGGTTGAAAACAATAATGAAATAGCGGTTGCAGTAAATAAGGGTAAGGCTTATTTTGGTACAATAGACACTTGGCTTATGTATAAGTTTACCCATGGCCGGGTATATGCTACCGATCATACCAATGCATCTCGTACCTTAATGTTTAATCTCCACAGTTTATCATGGGATCATGAATTGCTGAAGATATTTGGAATTTCCGGAATAAAACTACCAGAAGTAAAATCTTCATCTGCTGCGTTTGGAGCGACAAACCTTTCAGGATTATTACCTATATCTATACCTATTACTGCTGCTATGGGAGATTCGCACGCTGCCGCATTTGGTCATGGTTGTATAGAACAGGGCAATGCAAAAGCTACCTTAGGTACAGGCTGTAGTGTACTTATGAATATTGGAAACAAACCATTGCCTTCAGCACATGGCATGATGACCACGATCTGTTGGAGCATTGACCAAAGAGTAGATTTTGCATATGAAGGAGTGATAGTTTCCTGTGGCAGTACACTGGAATGGCTGCGAAAAGAATTGAATTTATATTCTGATATCAAAGAAACCGCAAGCATGGCTAATGCAGTATCGAATAATGGTGGTGTATATTTGATACCTGCATTCAGTGGACTTGGATCACCTCACTGGCAAATGAACAGAAAAGCATCTATATCGGGTATTACCTTTGGTACTACTAAAAATCATATAGTGCGTGCCGCTCTTGAATCTATACCTTACCAGATCGCCGATGTATTATCCGCCATGGAAAAAGACTCAGGCATAAAACTTAGTAAACTCATGACCGATGGGGGCATTACTGCCAATGCTTTCATCATGCAATATTTATCTTCATTATTAGGCATAGACTTACAAGTCATTAATGAGATGAGTGTATCAGCATTTGGTGTAGGGTATATGGCCGGCATACACACAAATATATTCCATTTAAAATCTTTAGAGACTTTAGAAATAGAGAAAAAAACATTCAGCCCAATACCGGAAAAAAATATATTGAATTCTTACGATCAGTGGAAAAAAATCATCGAATTTATATAAACCCAAAAATTCATTTGAAATGAATTTTTTATCCTCCGGATTGACGAAGAAATTGAAAA
>CAYNIG010000018.1:0-19738 GCA_964396995.1 uncultured Saprospiraceae bacterium
CATTTTGTTGCCAACTAATCAGGCCCGAGGTAATGGATTGTTGGCTATAGCTATTCATACTAATCCACATAGTTAATAAAATGAAACTTGATTTTATTGACATAGTACGTGGTTTAAAATTTCAGATTTATATAAGACTCCCCCTTTCATTTCCTGTTCATTATTTCAATCTTAATCGGGAAAAATTCTATCTTTTCTATACGTGTATCATCATTGCAATTTTCATCACTGCTTATATCATCTGATCCGGTATCGCCTACTATATAAAAAAACTTTACCAACGCGCCCTCAACAGGTGGTAATTGTACTATTTGATTTCCTTTTTCCACATAGGTCTTGATTAAGTTGGTAAGTATATCCTGATCTGTCTTTTTTACCTTGTAATAGCTTAGCACTGCTGATTTGATGTCAGTATGATCTAAAAAGTCATATGCTGCTTTGGCTACATCCTTACCGGGTGCAATAATTTGTTAACCGGCGGGAGGACTTATGAACTGTGTGCGACTAGCTTTATCACTTAGGATCTTTTTTATTTTTACGCCATATGGTGCATCATATATTTTTTTTGACCAATGACCTTCCGTAGTGCTCCAGTCATGTTGTGTTTCCTGAGCCCAATAGTCAATTTCTGCAATCAAAGCAGTACTGTCTCTATTTATACTTAGCTTTACTTCGCATTTTATTTTTGGTCCATGACCATCAAATTCTCTATCCCCTCTGACTAATCTGGAGGGACAAAGCCACTCTATTATAGCTTCTGGTTGGAAAGAAATTTCTGTCAGGGATTTGTATAATGCCTGATTACCTATTTTTTTAACATTTTCAGGCTTTTGCTGAGCATTAACCTGAGAAAATAAAACAATGAATACTGAGGAAAAAATTATTTTTTTCATTTTATTTCAGATTTAATTTGGTTATGCAATTTTATTTTTAAAAACGAATCATGGATTTGACTAAGAATTACTTTTTAATTACTCGACTATCATCTTACCCTGTTTATGTACAATTTCACTTATTGCGTTTTTATACCCTATTCGATACAATACAATTCCGGTATAGTCCTTAAATTCTTCTTTATATATGGTCACAGTGGTTAACCCTTTTTGTAATTGTATTGGTTTTTTACCTAAGAGCTGACCTTGAATTGTATAAAAACTCATTTCACCTGAATTTTCAGCATCATTTTCTATTCGAATTTGAGTGCTCACCTTAAATGGATTGGGATAATTTAGTAAACTGGTAGAAGTAGTGAATTTCGAAAATGGCTTTAGGTTAATATTAATTTCAGAGGAGGTCGCTTTAGATAATTGAACTAAACCAGGAAATCTGCGAATGGAACAATTGCCCTGGCAATCTACTATCAGGAAGGAAACATCTACAGATTTGACAATGGGACCATTTACTGTAGCACAATCTATCGCCTCATCTGGTTCTTTTAAAAATTCACACATATAGGGTCTGTTTATTCCCCTTGCAAGTCCTGGTGCACTGGGGTCTCCATCATTTAATATGCTTCCCGGTGCAGGCAGCTGATATATGCTTACATCGCTGCAATTATCATGACCTGCCAATGCAGTTGCAAGGTTGGGCATTTCTGCTGTGCAGGTTACATTGGATACAGGGATGAGTTGTGAAGGAATAGTTCCAGTCAGTGTGGGCTTTGTGGTATCCCATAATGCTATTGTTATATATTCACAATTTGGCGTCACATCATTATCTGACAGGTGTAGATTTCCATTGCCAAAACAATCCTGGGCGCATACCCGCACCCTGATCTGATTATCCGGTGCACATAAACCTGCCGCATTGATTAATTTTCCTGTAGTGGGAATATTTCCAGCTAAGGATGCAGGGGCAATAATTCTATAGCTAAAAATGATTTCCTCTGATGCTGTGTAATCATCAATACCATGGATCGTAAATTGGCTTCTTTGAATGGTAGAGGCGCAGGAATTATTTAATATTATTTCGCTGGGGCCCAGCATAGTTGATACTCTGGGCCTTATCGTATCCACTATGGCCACGGTGGCAATTGACCATCCCGAAATATTACCACACAAATCCCTGGTGCGATATCGGATGGTATACCTGGTCTTTCTGTCACAACTCGGAAATGCCTCTGACGGAAAGGGAGGAGTCGCAGCAAATTCAAGGTTGTTTTGCAATACCAATAATGGACTGCAATTATCAGTCAAGACGGCCGATCCAAAATGATGCTTCAAACTACCGGGTGTCAAACTGGTGCTTGCGGTGGAGATGGATATGGAGCGGGCCACGGGATTCATTTTATCCTGAAGTATTGCCGTATCCGTAATGACCATTTGACAAAACCGATCATCCCGCCGATTGTATGTAAGCCGGTTATCCCTAAAATAGGCAGTCATCCGAATTACTTTTTTTACTATAACACAACTTCCGGTATACAAAGGAAATACAGTGGATCCAACACCTGGAGATTGACTCACCGAGTCCAGTACCCAGCCGGCACGTGTAGTATAAGCCTGGTAAAGAGAATTAAGATTATTTACTATCCAGGCACAATTTTCATCCAGAGACACATTGATGATGTTGCTTGTTCTGGTGCCACCTGCACCTATTCTTCTGAAGACATTACCCGAAGTACTGCTGCACGGAGTATCTGCCCACAAATAGGGGGAGGATAGTAAAGCAAATAAAAGCAGAATAGACTTTTTCATAATTGGTTGGTTTTAAAATTTATATTACAAATATGATATTCAGGCAATCCAGTTACAATAGCATGAATATGTCATGCGTACTTTTTAAATTGGTTAGAAATACAGTTATAATCATTGATTGAAGCACATGAAATAACTGCGAAAACGCATACACTGCTTCTGAAGCTCTACTTTGAGCATCGTAAACCACCACTTTTATTACTTATCCACTCATTTACTCGACTATCATTTTACCCTGTTTTTGTACATTTTCACCGATCGCATTCTTATACCCTATTCGATACAAAACAATTCCGGTATAGTCCTTCAATTCTTCTTTATATATAGTCAGATTAGTAATCCCTTTCTGTAAGTGTACTTGTTTTTTACCTAAAAGCTGACCATGGATGTTATAAAAACTCATTTCACCGGTCTTGTCTTCATCGTTTTCAATTCTAATTTGAGTGCTTTCACTAAAAGGATTGGGATAATTAAGCAAACCGGTAGAGGTAGTAAATTTCGAAAATGGCTTTAGGTTAATATTAATATCAGAAGAGGTCGCTTTAGATAATTGAACTAAACCAGGAAATCTGCGAATAGTACAATTACCCTGGCAATCAACTATCAGAAAGGAGACATCCACAGATTTGACAATGGGACCATTTACTGTAGCACAATCTATCGCCTCATCTGGTTCTTTTAAAAATTCACACATATAGGGTCTGTTTATTCCCCTTGCAAGTCCTGGTGCACTGGGGTCTCCATCATTTAATATGCTTCCCGGTGCAGGCAGCTGATATATGCTTACATCGCTGCAATTATCATTACCTGCTAATGCAGTTGCAAGATTGGGCATTTCTGCTGTGCAGGTTACAGGGGATACCGTGATGAATTGTGATGGAATTGATCCGGTAAGAGTGGGCTTTATCGTATCTTTTAATTGCATAAACAGCGAATTACAGTTTGATGTAATGCCGTTATCTGTTAAATGCAAGTCTCCGTTTCCAAAACAATCCTGTGCACATACTCGTACTGTAATGTAATTGTCAGGAGCACATATACCTAAACCACTTAAGACTTTACCTGCAGCTGAAATATTTCCTGCAAGAGAAGTGGGGTAGGTGACTCTGTAACTATAAGTTAGATCACCAGGGCGGGTAAGATCATCTATACCCCTGACTGTTAAATGACTTCTGGTAAGGGTGAATGAGCATGAATTATTTAATATCAATTCAGATGGCCCTATAATGTTAGGGCCTAAAGGAGGTGTGGTATCTACTAACAAAACCGAAATCAGTGACCAATTGGAATAATTTCCGCACAGGTCCTTTGTTCGATATCTTATGGCATATCTATTCCTGCCATCACATCGAAGCGTAATATCTCCGGTAGGATACGGAGGAGTTGAAGCAAACTCAATATGGTCTTGTAAAACAGATAATGGTGAGCAATTATCTGTCAAAGTAGCTGCTCCGAAGTGATGCTTTAAATTAGCGGGTGTCAAACTGGTTGAAGATGTGGTAATGGAAAGAATTCTGGCTACCGGTGGTAATTTATCAGTCAGTATTGCTGTATCCGTAATGACCATTTGACAAAACCGATCATCCCGCCGATTGTAAGTAAGCCGGTTATCTCTAAAATAAGCAGTCATTCGAATTACTTTTTTTGCTAAAACACAACTTCCGGTATACAAAGGAAATACAGTGGATCCTACACCTGGAGATTGACTCACCGAGTCCAGCACCCAGCCGGCACGTGTAGTATAAGCCTGGTAAAGAGAATTAAGATTATTTACTATCCAGGCACAATTTTCATCCAGAGACACATTGATGATGTTGCTAGTTCTGGTGCCACCTGCACCGATTCTCCTGAAGACATTACCCGAAGTACTGCTGCATGGAGTATCTGCCCACAAATAGGGGGTGGATAATAAAGCAAATAAAAGCAGAATAGACTTTTTCATAATAGATGGATTTTAAAATATACCACAAAGATGACTTACAGTTTATCCCATTACAATAGCATGAATAGGTCATGACACTTCTCCATTCCTCTATACTAAGGATATTAAAATGAAATAAAAGAAAGTTGCTTTCAGATAATAAGAATAGATTTCTCTAGCTATGGGTATACTTATACACCGCTTCTGTAGCACTATTTACCTCCAGCTTGCGATATATCTTTTTTATATGGTTTCTAATGGTATCGATGGCAATGTCTAATTCCCCGGCCATCATTTTATAGCTATAGCCCTTTACCAATAGCTCGAGTATTTCTTTTTCGCGGGTCGTAAGATCGAAATCTGAACTATTTGCTTGTGCCGTCTTCTGACGGGAAAACAATTCCAATACCCTCCTCGCCACATGCCCCGACATGGGAGCCCCACCCGTAAGTACATCCTGTATGGCAGGTATGATGCGGTCTACATTTTTTTTCAATAAATACCCATTCGCCCCGGCTTGAATTGCTTCTATAATGTTTTCATCATCCTCGAATACGGTGAGCATGATCACCGGCAACTGAATATTGTTTTTTCGTATCAGTTTTAACGCTTCTACCCCAGTCATTACAGGCATATCTATATCCATCAATATCACATCCGGTTTTAAAGCGGCCAGGTCAGTAAGGATTGAACCCGGGTTGCTCTGTACTGCTAGTACTTTATATTCCTGATTCCAGTCAAAAAGTGTACGCAAGCTATCCCCTAAATGAACATTGTCTTCGTATATTAATATATGTAATGGCATGGGCAGATTGATTACATAAAGTTACTACTATATAAGAAGTCTTTGGATGACATAAATAGGTCATGGAAAATACCATACTGGGCACAGAAAATTTATCTTAAAATTTCAAAATAAACTTGCGAAACCAGAAAGTTGCACATATATTTGCAACCAATTAGTTTCACAAATCAAAAAAACATGAGAAGAGATGTTTTTCAAGGCATTGCTGATCCTACCCGACGGGCCATAATAGGACTAATTGCCATTCAAGCCATGACCCCCAATGCCATCGCAGAACACTTTGACACCACCCGGCAAGCGGTATCCAAGCACCTGAAAATCCTCACCGAATGCGAATTAATAACACAAAAACACCAGGGCCGCGAAATTTATTATCAGCTCGAAATAAACAAAATGAAAGAAATCGATAAATGGTTAGACCAATACAGAAAAATATGGGACACCAAATTCAATCAATTAGACCGCGTATTAAATAATTTAAAAACAAATAAAAAATGAGTAAAAATCATACCGAAGTCATTAAAGACTTAAAAGCAAAATCGATACTGGTATCCAGGGAATTTGAAGCACCGGTAGATCTGGTATGGAGAGCCTTTACTGAAAGTGAAATTTTAGACCAGTGGTGGGGACCTGCGCCGTGGAGAGCAGAGACCAAGTTTCATGACTTCTCTGTTGGAGGCTATTGGTTATATGCCATGGTAAGCCCTGAGAATGAAAAGCACTGGGGTAGAATGAATTATTTGTCAATAGATGCATATAAAAGTTTTCAATTGGAAGATGTTTTCTGCGATGAAAATGGAAATCTCAATGCAGCATTACCAGTGTCGACAGGAAGCAATGTATTCACACCTACGGCTACAGGTACGCTGGTGGAATTTAAAACAAATTATTCTTCTGAAGAACAAATCCAACAGTTAGTGGAAATGGGTTTTGAACAAGGCATCACCGCTTGTATGGAACAATTGAATCAATTGATCATCCAGGGTAAAATCTAAATTTTCATTGGTTATGAACCTGTTTACTTCATTGACCATTTTGACCGGTGGTCTTTCATTATTATGTTTGATTGCCTTGCATTTTACAAGCCCGGAATTTAAACCCGCATGGCGTATGATCAGTGAATATGCAATGGGAAAATACAAATGGTTGCTTAGTTTATTTTTTTACCTGTGGGGGGTAAGTTCTGTTCTTCTTGCATTCAGATTAAGTGGTGTGGTAACCGGATTTTGGGCCTATACCGGTTTAGTGCTGCTTACTCTTTCAGGTATTGGAGCTATAAGCGGGGGGCTATTTGATGTTAAACATAAAAATCATGGCTTGGCATTTGCTTTGGGAGTGCCTACTCTGCCTATAGCTGCGCTGCTGATCTCATACCATTTGTTCAATACCCATATTATCACTGAAAAAAAAGCAATTCTATCAGCACATGCTACCTGGATCAGCATTCTGATCATGGCTTTTACTATGATGCTTATGTTTTCCGGCTTTAAAAAGCAGGTATCACCTGGGACAAGGATTCCGCACCACCTACCGAGATACCTGGTGGAGTAATCGCATTAGGAGGTTATGCCAATAGGTTTTTAGTTTTGTGCTATCAATTTTGGGTGATCTATATGGCCTATTTGATTGGTTAGAAATCCCTCAATTCAGGGTACTGGTGATATTCGTTGAAGACGATAATCTGCCCACCCGTATTCAATTGAAAATCTCAGCCTATATTTACGGTTAGATTTAACAATCTCTCCATATTAATACTGTTTATATTATGAATAATTTTTTCGCTTCCATTTGCTTTGGTTTGGTTTTTACCTATTCATTTTTATCGGCTCAGACGATATCCAAAGAAGAACTCATCTTTCTTACATCTGAATGGAAAGGGGAGCGATTTGCAGATGGTCGGCCAAAAATACCTGATGACCTGCTCAAAAGAGCACGAATCATTAATATAGACGATGCCTGGACAGTATTGAAAAACAATGGCTATACCAATCAGTATGATGGCAACTGGAAAATGGTGCATCAGGATGTACCTGTAATTGGCCGTGCCATGACTGCCATGTATATGCCTTCCAGACCCGATGTAGAAAAAAATATTAAAGCAAGAGGGGCACAGCAGGGTCGCAAAGGAAATACCAATGCATGGCCAATAGAGACTTTAGTAAAAGGGGATGTGTATGTGGCAGATGGCTTCGGTAAGATAGGTAGCGGCACACTGATGGGATCTACGCTGGCCAATTCCATATTTGCCAAATCCGGCAACGGTGTAGTGTTTAATGGATCCGCACGTGATCTGGGTGAAATACAGGAAATGAAAGAATTCAATGCTTTTGTTCGGGATTTCCATCCTTCTTTTTTAGAAGAGATGGTACTGATGGGATTGAATACTCCTGTACGCATAGGGAATGTAATGGTATTACCTGGTGACCTGGTGATCGGGCGCAGAGAAGGAGTATTATTTGTACCAGCCCACATGGCCGAGGAAGTAGTGAGCACAGCAGAGTTTGTGGTGCGAAAGGATAAGTTTGGATTTGAAATGGTCCGATCCGGCAAATATGCTACCGGTCAGATTGATAGTCAATGGCCCGATGAGATAAAACTGGCATTCCTGGATTGGCTGCGCGGACATCCCGAATTGGGTACTATGACTAAAGAACAACTGGATAAAGTGATGAGTAAAAGAACATGGTAAAATTGCCACTAAAAAAGCCACCATATCTCCTCTTTGCCGATGCTAACGGCAATACATTCGAAGATAAATCATTATTTGCTATTGGCAGATCGGGATGGGATGCAATGCCAGTGCCAGACGAAGAATGGATAGAGCTGCCATTTGGAGGACAACTTTATACTTTACCTGACAGGCAGGGCATTGGTATAGATGTAAAGACGGGTGAAATGCGGGTGTGTGAAAAAGGCCGGGCGGTAGCTGCATTTGTTCCGCCTGCGTATACTGTATTAAGATTATCACCATACGTGACCTTACCCGATGCTACACCACTACCCTTATATTGTTATAGTGCAGTGGGTTGGCATGCAGGTAAGATTTATGTTACGGCTACCCGGATCGAGCAGGATATTCGTCAGGAAGCCAAAGGGTATGATGATGATAAAATAAAACTAGGTGTGGCTGCTCTGACCAAATCCTATCCCAATAACCGTCTTGTAAAACATTTAGCTGAAAACTGCACTGAAAGATATTCTTGTCCTGCAGCACGTAATTATTTTCTTGGGCGGTGGGAATGCCCGGTACCTATATCCCCGGCGTGCAATGCAAACTGTCTCGGATGTATATCCTATATCCCAGAGTCGGAGGTTTTCCAGGCATCACACGACCGGCTGGCATTTAAACCTACCTCTGATGAAGTAGTGGAATATACCGTACCGCATCTCGAATCAGCACCGTATCCTATAATAAGTTTTGGCCAGGGCTGTGAAGGTGAGCCTTTATTGATGTGGGAAACCATCAGGGAGGCTATCATCAAAATCAGAAAATTTACAGATAAAGGATCCATCAATATTAATACAAATGGATCAAAGCCTGCTGCAGTCAAAGCATTATGCGAGGCAGGTCTCAATAGTATACGCGTCTCCATGAACTCTGCGCAGGCATCTTTATACACCAACTATTACCTGCCCAATAACTATGAGTTTAAAGACATAATCGAAAGTGCCAAAATAGTTCGTGAATATGGTGGTTGGGCATCCATCAATTATTTTGTTTTTCCAGGAGTCACAGATACTGAGGCAGAGTACAATGCATTATGTGACCTGATAGACTACACGGGGCTCTCTATGATTCAATGGCGTAATTTTAATATTGATCCGGATTTTTATCTTTCTAAATTAAATATACCGCCCGACGAGAATACAATGGGTATATTAAATATGATGAATAGGCTCAGGGAAAAATATCCCAATTTAAAGTTTGGCTATTTTAATCCTCCCAGGGAAAGGATGGTCAACTACGAAATGGATTTTGCCCATTGAATTCTCATAAGATTAACGACTTGTTTTTAAAGTATTTTCTACTTTACTATTTTCCATACCTTCGATCTGCACAATTTAGAAGACTATATGGAAATTGAATATAAAGAAAATGTCATCCCGTCAGTGGAACAGATAGTAGCACTTTATGATTTAGCCGGGCTTCCAAGGCCAACTCAAGATCTTTTAAGAATAAAAAAAATATATGATCATGCTAACCTCATCATCAGCGCCTGGCACGATCAAAAACTGGTGGGAATAGCCAGGTCCATTACTGATTTTGCATGGAGTTGTTATTTAGCAGATCTGGCTGTACTTCCGGATTACCAGAAACGAGGGATAGGAAATAGATTGATTCAAATCACTAAATCCAAAGTAGGAGAGGAAACCATGATATTATTACTCAGTGTGCCCACGGCAATGGAGTATTATCCTAAAGTCGGATTTACTAAAGAAAACAGAAGTTTTGCAATACACAGAGTACGATAATACTAAAGCATAGTAATTTATTTTTTTAATTTTAAGACCATTGAAGGCTATGAAATATACATTATATAGTATTTGTTTTCTTTTTTTATTCTCCTGTACTGGGCCAAAAAAAATTCAACTGGTCAATACTTTTCCGCTGACCCAATCCGAGCCGATCCGTTTACCCAAAAAAGAAAATTTTCATATTTATATTATGGCCGGCCAATCCAATATGGCAGGGCGAGGAATAATATCACCTGAGGATACCGTATCATCTGATCGGGTGTTGGTATTAAACAAAGAAAATAAATGGGTATACGCAAAAGAACCACTTCATTATTACGAACCCACACGCATAGGTTTAGACTGCGGCCTGTCATTTGGGAAAAAACTATCTGAATCGATATCAAAAGAGGTCAGCATTGGTATCATACCGTGTGCTGTTGGTGGAAGCAATATTGAGCAATGGTTGTACGATTCTACTTATAGAAATGTTCCTTTGTACACTAATTTTAAAACCAGGGTAGAAGTAGCCAAAAAATCAGGAATAGTAAAAGGTATACTTTGGCACCAGGGTGAAAGCAATGCCGGTATAAAATCTTATCCATTATTTAAATCCCGGTTAATACAATGTATAACGATGATGAGAGCAGATTGCGGGTCAGCTACCTTGCCTTTTTATGTGGGTCTGTTGGCCGGCTTTCTCAAAGTAAATGAATTTCCAAAGGCAAAAGATATAAATACGGATTTGAGGGCCCT
This sequence comes from uncultured Saprospiraceae bacterium, assembly GCA_964396995.1. Taxonomy (GTDB): domain Bacteria; phylum Bacteroidota; class Bacteroidia; order Chitinophagales; family Saprospiraceae; genus JADJLQ01. The sequence goes on from CAYNIG010000018.1 coordinate 10,634, forward strand.
CTCCGGAGAATTAAAAAATTTTTATATCATTGAAACCGGCGATCTGAAACCCAAAGCCGACTCCATTCATTTTGATAGTGCTTCCCAGAGAAAGATGGGTAAGAGATTTGCCGGATCGGTGTTGAAACACAGCTATTGAGTCAATTCGCTTTATTACTTTTATACTATGAATAAAAAAATACTGATCATTACCGGCGATGCCGGCGAAAGCTTCGAAGTATTGTATGCCAAACAACGCTTTATCGAAGCAGGATACAACCCGGTGATAGCTGCTACCTCAGCAAGGCCATTGCATCTGGTCATACATGATTTTGAACCCGGATGGGATACTTACGTGGAGCGTGAAAAAGGATATTATGTAGTAGCAGATATTGGATTTGATGATGTACGTGAGGCAGACTATCACGCTGTACTGTGTATAGGAGGTCGAGCACCGGAATATCTGCGAAATGATGCCCGGGTGATCAAATTAGTGCAGGATTTTTATAAGGCCGGAAAGTATGTATTGGCTATTTGCCATGGAATACAGATTTTAGTCACTGCCGGCCTGGTAGCTAATAAAAATATTACCTGCTATGAACATGTCAAATTTGAAGTTATATCCTGCGGTGGAAATTACATCGGATCCCAACAAGCAGTGCAAGATGGCACTATTATCACTGGTCAGACCTGGGAATCGCATCCGGAGTTTTATCAGTTGGTGATGAAGGCACTTTAGTTAAACCTAATCCATGCATCGTTCAAAGATTAGGATAGAATCATCAGGGCACTTCGTGCAGATCTTGGCTAGTGTATGATCCGGCTAACATTTCCTGATGCATCATCAGCCTAAAACCCGGATTTAATTTTTTACTACCTTTATTGTTTTCATCAATGCCCCGTCAGAGACAGAAATTATATAATTCCCGGCAGCTAAATGAGAAAGGTCAATTGGAAAAATATTTTTACCACTGGATAGCTGGTAATTAAATCGATTCAAAATTTTTCCCTGTAGATCTCTGATATCAGATTTTATACTGGTAATATCGGAGCTGATTATTTCCAAAGTGGCTTTTGCAGCAGACGGATTGGGATATAAATGAACTACAAAGTCTGAATGTGGAATTGGCCGACTATTTACATTTTGAGGTGAAATTATCGAAACTACATTTTGAGCAACAGCGATATTAGTCAGCCTGATATTATCAAAATACATGGTAGTTGCTGTAGAACTGTTGTTTTGGATAATTACTCTTTTTATCTGGCTTGGATTGCCCAATTGAGACAAGGAAATTACCATCTCTACCCATCTCCTTCTTGCCGGCCTGGTAGTAATCATAGTACTATTTCCACTTCCATCTTGTGATTGAGTATAAATGCGTATTGAGTTATTTCCATTATTATAAACCCAAAATCTCAACTGGGTAGAGGGTGATGTGATTGCGACGCTGTTTTTACTGAACCTTAGTATTCCATTCGCTCCATAATCTGCTCTGATAGATCGCACGCCGGTTTGCACAATATTACTATTATTCATATTTATGGTCGCGGCACTGGAAACATTGGTCCATTCTGAATTGAGGCTTTCATCGTATATTATTTTGGTTACCAGATTGATGCACGGAGAGGTAGTACCGGTGGTTGCATTGCTGGTCGCAGATAGATTGCCGGCCGCATCTTTGGCCTTTACATAATAACTATAGGATGTATTGCAACTGAGATTGGATACTGTATAAGTAGTAGCCTGGATTGCATTATTAATCAATAATCCATTTTGATATAATTCATATCCAGTCACCCCGACATTATCAGTAGAGGCTGACCAACTAAGCGAAACCGAACCGGAACTAGTATTAGTAACGGTTAAATTTAATGGTACAGATGGCCTGGTTGTATCAGCAGCAGAGTTAGTCATAGTCATAATGCGGGAGAGAAGCATGATGTATCCGGCTTGGGAATAAATGGCCGGCTCAGTAATTTCCCAAGAGGTTTCGGATACGTTATTCCAGTCTTTGTACGCTTTTTGGGGTGGTTGGTTGGCGATATTAGATGCAGAACCGGAGTAACTTTTGTTTGGCCCTCCGGGTACATAAGCCGGTGCAGGTCCATTGGGAGAGGTAAGTGCATTATCCCAAATGCTTCCATCAGCAAACCAGGTATGATATATTTCGTTTGCAGATTTTTCTGCCCCATAAGCAGCCATGTTTGACAGCATCACCATACCTATAGGGTTCACCCCATGCATCCAATGCAGGTACTGTTCGGCTACTTCTTTATATAACGCATGATTGGTGCTATTTAGATTAAAAGTTACAAAATCCAAATTTTGACTTCCGGCATTGCTATGTACCAGGTTGTGTCCCCAATGGTATTGACCATCCGCCAAATGTGATCTGTATAAATCTGTCCCGGCATTATAATCGTTAATTGAAAATAAATAGTTCATACTGGCTTTTTGATTGCGAATATTTGAAGCTACCGTAGCAGATACACCCGGAATATTGGTCAATCTTAATAATGCAAATTGCTGTGGTATCCAATAGGGGCCCCACCAATTTATCTTGTAAGGATTTACATTAGTATAGGTAGTTTCTGCAAATGATTTATATTCAGCTTTGCCGGTGGTTTCATATAAATACACGGCTGCTACAAAAGCCCTGTCAAGTTGCTCCTGTGCATCGGCATCAGCATCGCCTGATTTGATATCGCCATCATCACAATTCAATTGGAAAGAGGTAAAATTGCTGGTGGTCACTTTGGCCCTGGCCCACGCAAGTTCGGCTCTATTGATCAGGTCTATGCCGTATGTGGATAAAGCGGAAACATTTTTGAGACTTGCTCCGGCTACGGCAAACATGGCTGCTCCGGATACTGTAGCAGAGGTACACTCAGGAAGATAATACCTGGGGCGTGTATCTGCACTGGGAGGATTCATTTCATTATAGTTGTCGGTGCCTACTTTAAGGAAAAAGCCATTCGTACCGGTAGCGTCCTGCATTCTCTTTAAAAAATCCAGTTCAAATTTTACTTCGTCCAGTATATCGGGAATACCATTTCCAGACTCCGGAATAGAGTAATTGTCTTTAAAAACACCTGGATTGATCCGGTAAGCTTCTATAAGTTGTATTACTGCCGACATAGCAAACGTGGTATACTTGTTTTTATCACCGGCATCCATCCATCCGCCGTGAAGATCTTTTGCCGTGGCAGCATTACCTTTAGCAAATCTACTGGTTGCGGATCTGTCCTGTCCGATACCTTCAAAGCAAGCACCATCTGCCCATTTTAGATCAGTATAAGGTGCCTGTTTGGCAAAATTGATTCTTTGGTAAAAGAAAGTACGCACGGCATGTTTTAATATTTCTGAGTACACATTCTCGTTGATCTCAAACCGATACGATCCGACATTATTACTAATATCAAATATATAGTAGCTACCCGGGGTGATTACTGATGAAAAATCAAAATACCATCCTTTATCTCCGGATTGAGCATGGGTCTGACCACTCTTCCAGGCCAGTACTGTACCGGAGAATACAATCGCATCATTATCCCATCGCCTCACCTGATACTGATTGGTTCCGGTTGCGGGAGTAAAACTCTCTGTTGAATTATATCCCACCTGTGGGTCAGAGATCACGGCTACTTTTTTAGAAGAAGGAAGATATCCAAATTGATCTATCTTGATAAAATGGGTAGTGATGGACGGGGCAGCGTATGTGATCGATAGTGTAGCAATAAAAAGAAAGAAAAATTGTATTTTTTTCATGATTGTATTGAGGCTTTTTGATTTTCGGATTAAATCTTATAGATCTGTTAACGAAAAACCCTGAACTCTAATTGTATATACAAACCATTTTATGTTTTCCATCGTTTAGTATAGTATGGCGTACAAGTGGATTTTATTAGGACTGATTTTAACGGCATGTGTAAAAAACAATGATAATCTGAATACTTGTTTTATTCTTACTGAAAGGCAATGTGCCTCTGACCCATACCAGGCCTATTCAACAACCGGCGATGCAGATAAGAAAAATGCAATAAAAAAATACCTGGAGGTTAATGGGATTCAGAATGCAAACATTACACTTAATGCACCATTCACAGGAGCGGTATGCCTCGCCTGTTCTTGTCCATCCGGTATCAGTTATACCCTTGAGCTTGCCGCATCCGATACTGTAAAACTTAAATCTATTGGACTTTCTGTTACCGGAGCTTCGTGTGACTAACCTTTAGTCAATTGATTTTTGTTGAGATAGCGCGTTTGGAAATCTTAATAGTTTTTAACCTGATGGATTTTTATACCTTCACCTTTATTAATGGATTTGCCATCTAAAAAAGAGGTTGGTTTTACCCGTCAATTGGGTTTATTGGGACTTACTGCTACAGGCATTTGTTCTATGATTGGTGCTTCTATTTTTATATTGCCTTTCATGATTCAGCGCAACGTGGTGGGCATAGGACCCTATGTATTACCTGCTTTTTTGGTTGCAGCCATACCGGCGATATTGGCTGCATTTGCATATGCAGTGCTGTCATCCGCTATGCCCAGGGCTGGTGGAAGTTATATCTATGTAAGCAGAGGCTTGCACCCCTACCTGGGATTTATTGCTAGTTTTTCACAGTGGTTCGGATTATCTATCGTGATCGGAGTAATTTGTTATATGATCATTCCATTTTTCAGGGATATAGCAAATGCTGCAGGCTGGACATATTTAGCCAGTGGCTTTGAAACAGGTTGGATCAGGTTGATGCTGGCATTGTTGATTTTGTGGATATTTGTTTGGATAAATATGAGAGGATTAAAAGCCTATGAAAGGACATTGATCCCACTTATGTTTTTAATGTTTATTCTGGGAGCCATAGTGATCGTTGCAGGATTTCGGTTTGATCATAGTGATTTCGAAGCGGCACGGTATGCAAATGAAGGAAGTCAAACCTTAAGCACAAGATCAGCAGGTTTCGAAGTATTTACCTTTTTATCAGCTGTAGCTGTATTATTTGCGAGTTTTATTGGTTTTGATTCCATTGCACAGGCAGGCGGAGAAGCTAAGCATCCTGAGCGGCTATTGCCCCGGGCAATTGCACTGGCTATTATTATTGTAACCGGATTTTATGCCTTGTTTACCTATTCAGTATATCATGCTATACCCTGGCAATATGTTGCCGATGAAGCAATGAAAAAAGATATTTCTGCTCCGGGTCTTTTTAGCATATTATTATCTCCGTTTTGGGGTGTGCTTATCTTGTGCGGTGCCACTATAGCATTGATTAATGATCTTCCGGCTATGTTGCTTTCCGTTTCAAGATTGTTATTTGCATGGTCAGAAGACGGTATATTTTCTAAACGAATTTCAAAGATTCATCCAAATACAAATACACCTCAAAATGCATTATTACTCAGTGGAATGCTGGCCTCATGCGGTATCCTGGGTAGTCATTTTGCAGGTGATTTTTTTCTTGGAGTAGATATTATGGTTATGAGCATGATGATCAACTTTTTATTGATGTGCATTACATTGGTGACCTTACCTTTTGTAAATCCTGAAATGACCAGGCGTATAAAAATCATTGTTCCGGGCATAGGTATGTCCATACTTGCATGGTGTGGCATAATTTCATTACTCGGGCTCCTGGTAACTCATGTATGGAAAGATCTTCGATCCAATGTAACCAGTTGGTATTTTCACTCTACCTATGTATGGCTAGTGGTGGTGGGGCTTGCTTCCCTGGTATATGTCTATCGTATACATAAAATAAAACGGAAAGGAGTGGACCTAAAAAAACTATTTGGTACTTTGCCAGAGGGATAAAATAGTAAATACTAAATTGCAGTTTTTGAAAATAGGTAGGCCGATCTCAGTTTTAGAATTAAAATGAATTAACCATATGTCAAAATACATTTCTTTATCTACTGATTTAAAAATATCCCGCATTATCAATGGGCTTTGGCAGATAGCGGATATGGAACGCGATGGCAAATCGTTGGATTTGAATCAGGCAGCGAAGGCTTTAGTTCCCTATGTAGAAGCAGGTTTGACCAGCTTTGATATGGCCGATCACTATGGATCAGCAGAACTGATTGCAGGAATCCTACATAAAAAATATGTACCTAAAGATTCGATTCAATTGTTGACAAAATGGGTACCGGTACCAGGCAAACTAACTAAAGATCAAGTAAAACAAGCTATCGTTTTATCATTAAAAAGATTACAAACCGATAACCTGGATCTATTGCAATATCATGCCTGGAACTATGCAGATCCTTGTTGGTTAGATCAACTTTATTGGTTGCAGGAATTGTCCGATGAAGGCCTGATCAGACATATAGGACTGACTAATTTTAATACTGCCCATTTGAAGATGGCATTAGACAGTGGAATACCCGCAGTATCCAATCAGGTATGTTTTTCTTTATTGGATCAGCGGGCAAAGGATGAGATGCTTAATTTATGTGAATCCTATAAAATAAAATTACTTGCCTATGGGACATTGGCCGGCGGGTTTTTATCTAAAAACTGGTTAGGCCATGCAGAGCCGGATGCAAATAATATAGATACCTGGTCAATGATGAAATACAAACGATTTATTGATCAGGCAGGTGGTTGGTCACTGTTTCAAAATGTATTAAAAGAACTGGATAGCTTAAGTAATCAATATAAAATGGAGATTACTAACCTGGCGAGTCGATACATCATGGACCAGTCTGGTGTCGGTGCTGTGATCATAGGAGTACGACCCGGTATAAAGAATCATCTTCAATCCAATCTTCGGTTATTGGATGCTTCTATGTCATCAGCCGTGAAGGAAAAAATCGAAATTGCAATAAATGAATTCAAAAGAATACCGGGTGACTGTGGTGATGAGTACCGAAAGCCTCCCTATCTCACCGCATCCGGTGATTTAAGCCATCATGTAGCTTCTCTTCCTCCACCATATCAAAGTAAAATGGGTTCCGATGATCGCATACAAGTATTGTCGGGCACTATCTGGGAAGATATCGCAGGTTTCAGTAGGGCAGTGAAAAAAAGAGATAGAATCCTCATCTCCGGTACTACTGCCACACACGGATCAAAAGTCATTGGTGGTAACGATCCCGCTTCACAGGCCCATTTTGTATTGGATAAAATTGAAGGTGCTTTGCAATCTTTAGGTAGCAGTATGAACGAAGTAGTGCGTACCCGTATTTATATCAGAAACATTTCCGATTGGGAAGTGATAGCAAGGGTACATGGAGCGAGGTTTAAGGATATCCGACCGGCCAACACGATGGTAAGAGCGGATCTGATAGGTGATGAATATTTGGTGGAGATGGAAGCGGAGGCAATGGTGGGCGGATAGATTGATTTACCAATATTTATTTTATAACTAATTAACTAACATAAAAATACATTTTTATGTGTTCAAATTTGCATGAAACAATGAACACAGGACTTCGAAATTACACGAAATATTGATGAAATAAAAAAACTTGCCATCCCCAATCTGGATGGCTTTCGCCTTATCAATTCCGATGATATTATTTACTGTGAAGCCGATGGAAATTATACACACATTTATTTAAAAGGCAAACAAAAACTCATAGCCACCCGGGTATTAGGCGAGATACAAAATCTTCTAACTGATTTCGGAGGTTTTTTACGCATACATCATTCTTTTCTTATAAATTATAGAGAAGTAAATCAATACATACGGGGTGAGGGTGCGCATGTAGTTATGTCTGATGGGTCAGAAGTCACCGTATCTAGAAATAAGAAGGAGATACTATTGCAGTATATGATGAATAAACACTAAACATGAGCTTAAAGCCCTTTCCATAGCATACCCGTATCACGTAAGAACGGCCTTCAGGCTTTTGAATCCAAAAATCAAATCCGATTACCAAAATGAATTTATTTAAAGCAACACCGTATATTCGATATCTATAAAAAATTAAAAATCGATGACATCAAAACGCCGGGATTTTATCAAACAATCAGCAACCATGGCTGCGGGATTTTCCATTAATTCATTGTCAAAAAACAAATCGAATCTTTCAATATCATCTATAAAGCCCATCATCAAAGATGCGGGAATGGTAATGAGTGAAGCTTTTTTCTGGGGATTGGATGAACGACGCATTGCCTTTTGTAAACAAATGGATGTATACGGTGCGGTTGGAGGTATTCAATCGGCATTGGCAGGAAAAGAGGTAAAACCCTGGGAGGCGGCAGCCATTAAAGCGACAAAAGAAGCCTGGGACAAAGCAGGTATGAAATTTAATGTTGTGGAGGGACCACCTGCATTGGGCACTTTTACCAAACTGGGCCTGCCGGGGCGTGATGAAGAAATTTCAAATTTCATTACATTTATGAAAAACCTAAAACGATATGCCGGTGTGGATGTGATTTGCTATAATTGGATGCCCGTGATAGGATGGTATCGAACCAAAAAAGACGATATTGGCAGAGCAGGAGCATTAGTGACCTCTTTTGATAATGAATTGATAAAAGAACTGCCCGATACGGAATACGGCAAAGTATCTAAAGAAACCCTGTGGAAAAACCTGGAATATTTTTTGAAAGCGGTAGTACCCGAAGCAGAAAAAATAGAGATGAAGCTGGCTATGCATCCTGATGATCCGCAGGTTGATAGCATTCGTGGAATCTCTCGTATCATGACAAGCGTAGAAAATTTTAAGCGTTTGGTCAACATGGTAAAAAGCCCCTTCAATGGCATCACTATGTGCCAGGGTAATTTTTCACTTATGGGTGTGGATATACCGGCGACCGTAAAAACATTTGGCAAACTCATCCATTTTGTACATTTCCGCAATGTTCAGGATCAGAGCGGGAATAAACCAAGTACAAAGTTTACTGAGACTTTTCACGATGAGGGACAAATAGATATGTATGCTGCTATGAAAGCGTATTATGATATTGGTTTTACAGGGCCTATCAGACCTGACCATGTACCCACCATGTCTGGCGATAGTAATGAGCGAGCGGGATACAGTAATATTGGATCCTTGTATGCATTTGGGTATATGCGTGGACTCATGCAAGCTATAAGTAATGGAAAAAGGAAAGTATAGATTAATGGGATCATATACTTGCCTTTTAAAACACATAGATACATAGGAAGTGT
>CAYNIG010000018.1:19838-33033 GCA_964396995.1 uncultured Saprospiraceae bacterium
CTATGTCATTCCTAATATAAACCATTGTGCCTTTGTGTTATAAATATCATATCCTCTTTAGCAAAGCAAATGTTGTCTCTTCATAGAGATATCAAGCCTCAATAATTCAATTTTATTTCTTTATTTTCTGTCTGCCATTTTTCTATACCGGATGCTGTAATGCCAGTCCCGGCTAATGTGATATTTTTCAAAGAAGACATGGTCTTTAATTTTTCCAGCGATTGATCTGTAATAGGATTATTATATAAATTAACCGATTCAAGATGGGGGAGTTCTTTAAGGTAGTTGATGGCTTCGTCTCGGATCGAATTAGTAGACAAATTGAGTTTGGTGATATTTTTAAATCCGGAAATTGGTTTGAGGTCAGAAGATTCAAGAGCTAAGCCGGCTAAATCCAGTACATAAATATATTCCTGGTAAGGGTACAACAACTGTATTGCATTTACTATCTCTGACTTTTTTTTACCCCGAAAATGGATAAGGGAAATATCCAATAAATTGCTTTCATTTGAAAACCGGTTTACTATACCGATTCTGTTTTTCAGATGACTAAGTACACTATCAGGTAAGGCGGGCAATGCCGGCAAGTTTATTTCCTTCTCTTGCTTTAATGTAATACCTGTATAAGCTGAAAGTATAGCTTTGGCTTGATCATCCAGATCTGTATGAGATATCAATTTTTCCGTATCGGCACCGGATTTAACCCATTGTTTTAATATAAAAATTTCAATAGGCTTTAATGCCGGCATGGTGGCTGGTGGCATATGTTTTTTGCTTTCGATGGGCAGAGAGATGCGTTTTATCAATTCAGAATTATCAGGATCGCCTTTGATGATGGTGGAGCCATATTTACCTCCCGCCAATAAACTGCTGTCTGTAGACATATCCCATCCTCCACGGGATAGCGGTTGCTGATGACAAGAGGCACAGTTTGTTTGTAATATGGGTAATATGATTTCCCGGTAGTAATACACTGAATCCAATGACTTGTCCGGCAGCACGGCATCCTTTTGCACGGGATTATTCTTATAAAACAAATAATTATTTCCATGCGTAAGGCTACCACCCCAATGCCCGGTAATAATAATCAAGGCCGATAATAATACTAGCGAAAACGATTTAATCTGTGAATTGGCAGAGGAATAAAACAAATACCAAACCCACCAGGCCAGTATAGCTACTGCAATGCCGGATATACGGTGATTAGAAACAGTATCTATTTCATAGCCTTTTAATGGAGCCAGTATGTATCCGGTAATCGCGGTACATGTAGTCAGGATAGCTGCAATACATAATAGAAAATGATACGAAGAAGGTAATCCAGTCTTTGACCTGTAAGAATTGAAGACATAGATCAAAACAAATATAAAATAGCTACCGATAGGCAGGTGTACCAGCAGTGGATGAAAACGACCAATATTTAATTCAGTTATAATCTCTTGCATAATCAGTCTTCTTATGCAATAATAGATTGAATTACTTTGCCCGATACATCAGTGAGTCTGTATCGGCGACCCTGAAAAGAATAGGTAAGTTTTTCATGATCTATACCCAGCAAATGAAGCAGTGTAGCATGAAAATCATGTACATGTACCGGGTCCTTCACTATATTGTATCCATAGTCATCGGTCATACCATATTCCATTCCACCTTGTATACCCCCACCGGCGACCCAGGTAGTAAAACATTTGGGGTGATGATCCCGTCCATAATTATCCGCACTGAGTTTGCCCTGGCTGTATACGGTACGACCAAACTCTCCACCCCATATCACTATAGTATCATCTAATAATCCCCTTCTTTTGAGGTCAGTGATCAACGCTGCAGATGCCTGATCGGTTGCTTTTGCCTGTGGTTTGATAGCTATTTGCAGTGAATCATGATTGTCCCAGCCCTGATGGTATAGTTGTATAAATCGCACGTTACGTTCTGCCAACCTCCGTGCCATAAGGCAATTGGCGGCATAGGTACCGGGTGTGCGGGCATCTTTACCATAAAGATCGAATATTGAATCTGGTTCATCACTCAGGTCTGTTACTTCAGGAACAGAAGTCTGCATCCGAAAAGCCATTTCATAAGATGCGATTTTATCCTGTATGGAAGGATCTTTAAACCGGTCCATTTGCACATGTAATAATTCATTTAATGCGTCCAGCATTTTTCTTCGGTCACCTGATTCATATCCTTCCGGATTTTTCAGATACAACACCGGATCTGCCCCGGCACGCAACTGTACACCTTGATACCGCGAGGGTAAAAATCCATTGCCCCATAGTCTTGCATACAGTGGCTGATCATTAGGTGCATTATTGGATACCAAAACTACGAAGGAAGGAAGGTTTTCATTTTCCGATCCCAATCCATAGGTAAGCCAGGATCCCATACTGGGTCTTCCTGCCAGCTGATGACCCGTCTGCAAAAAAGTCAATGCCGGATCATGATTGATCTGCTCGGTGAACATGGATTTGATAAAACATAATTCATCTACTACCTTGGATGTATATGGCATGAGGTCACTTACCCAGGCACCCGATTTACCATATTGATTAAATTTAAATGGGGATTGCACGACCGGAAGTGAGGATTGACCTGCACTCATAGCTGTTAATCGTTGACCTCCACGGATGGAAGCAGGCAATTCTGAACCATGCAGTTTGGATAGCAATGGTTTGAAATCAAACAATTCAAATTGAGATGGTCCTCCGCTTTGGCATAGATAAATGATCCTTTTTGCTTTGGGGATCGGTGGAGAGTGGCGATATGCACCAGTGGGCAATAAAGCAGTCAAAGCCATTGATCCTATACCTTGAGCTGATGAAGATAAAAATGCTCTTCGACTTAGATAAGAATGGAATAACAAGGCAGGATTATTTTCTTCTTTTTTCATCTTTATCTGAGATTTATATAGGCATCTGAATTCATAATAGTATTGGCAATCACGGTTGAAGCAGCTAGTAAACCTGGATCATCAGGGAATCGTTTGGCACCGGTATTCAACCAACCTTTCGACTTAGCGGGGTTGGATTTCATGGAATGATATTCTTCATCAAAGAGTTTATTTAATACTTCCAGTTCCTGATCACCAGGCTTTATACACGTTAGTGATCGATAGATATAGGTAATGATGCTGGCCTTATCTTTATTTTGCTGTATTGCGTGATGTGCTAATGACCTGGCCGATTCAATTAGTTGTGGATCATTTAACAATACCAATGATTGCAAAGGTGTGGCCGTTTGTTGCCTTCTTACTACACAATAACTACGCGACGGTGCATCGAAAATACTCATGCTCGGTGGTGGATTGGTACGCATCCAAAATGTATATAAACTTTTCCGATAAAGTGATGAACCCGTATCTGTTTGATATTGCGCTCCGGATAAGGTCCATAATCCATCCGGTTGATAAGGCTTTACACTCGCGCCACCTATTTTTTTGTGTAATAACCCGGAAGAGGCTAAACTATGATCTCTCATCCGTTCTGCAGATAAGGCTCTGGCTGGTCCTCTGGCAAGCCAGGTATTTTCGGGATCAGCTGATCTGGATTCTGCCGTAGCCAATGATGATTGCCTGTATGTAGCCGACATCACTATGTATTTTTGTAATGCTTTCAGGTCCCAATTATTTTTGATGAAATACAAAGCAAGATGATCTAATAGCTCGGGGTGGCTTGGCAAGGCTCCCTGGTACCCAAAATTTTCTGAGGTGGTTACTATTCCCTTGCCAAAATATTTCTGCCAGATTCTATTCACTATCACTCTGGATGTAAGTGGATTTTTTTTATCAAATAACCATTTGGCTAAAGAAAGCCGATTTTGCCTTGAGGTATCTTTATTGGTAAAGATTCGGGAGGGCACTGATGGAAACACTCTTTCTTTTGGTTCACTATATATACCTCTGTTGAGTATAAAGGCAGGTCTGAGGGTTGCCATTTCATCCATTACCATTATTTCCGGAATGGTATCGATAAACGAATTTTTTTTGATCTGCAAAGCCATCAGGTCATCTTGCAGTTTACTGTACTCCGGTATTTGTTTTTGGATAAAATATAATTTCCAATCTGCCTGAGTTAAATCCGGGGCAATGGATTGATCATGATAATAAATCGATTTGATCACCGGATCTGTAATTTCATGGTTATACACTCTCAATTCATCGATGGCCCCGTCTTTGATGCCGGCACTTCTAAAATCTGCACCAAAATTCAATCCCGGTTGTTTTGAAGGCAAACCATTATTCACCAGTAATATTCCTTTCCAAAGATTATCTTTTTCCACGATCATCTTTGCTTTTTCACCATTGATGTATAACTGAAAGCCGGCCGCTTTACTTTGACCATCATAGGTAATGGTAATATGAAACCAGGCATCACGAGGTATTGAATCTTCAGTAACTTTAATGATGCTATTGTATGGCCAGGTACGGTTCATGGTCAGCTCCAATTGATTTCCCCGCAGATTGAGAAAGTACCCGCGATAGTTGTACAACATTTCACCGAAGCCTTTGTATAAAATCACTCCTTGTTTTAATGCAGATGGTAATCGTAGCCATGCAGCGATACTAAACGGATGAGTACGGTCATACAAGCCGGTATTGCCAAAGCTCAGTACATCGTCGCCATTGGTTTTGAATGCCTGCCCTTTAATTCCCGTGGTCAATTCAGGATCTTTATAGATTGCTATTTCTTTTTTGTTTTTTTCATTTATAAATCCCGTTTTATCTTTTTGATCAAATGAATAATAGCTAACCAGGCCGTCCGTGATATCTATTCTCTGATTCCTGCTTTCATTCTTTACCCATTCGTTCAGCTTGGCTTCATTTATTTTTTTTATATTTTCTATTTCATTATTTTTTAATTGAATGGACTTGTCAATGAACCCCAAAATGCTATCCTGCGAACTGGTACTCAGCAACATGGTTGGTACCGGCGTGGCATCATCCCATGGAATCTGCCCTGCTTCTTCTATATTATTAAAATAAGAATAGAGTTGGTAATAATCTTTTTGCGAAAAAGGATCAAATTTATGATCGTGGCATCGGGCACATTCTACCGTGAGGCCGAGGAAAGCAGTACCAAAAGTGTTGGTCCTGTCCATTACATATTCCACTCTAAACTCTTCATTTACTATGCCACCTTCTACATTTTGAGCATGTATTCTATTGAAAGCGGTAGCAAGTCGTTGATCTTTTGAAGCATTGGGAATCAGATCGCCGGCCAACTGCCAGGTCACAAATTTATCATAAGGCATATTTTCGTTAAATGCTTTGATCACCCAATCCCGCCAGGGCCATGCTGGCCTGTAACGATCAACGGTATAGCCATGGGTATCCGCAAACCGGGCAAGATCCATCCAAAATACAGCCATGTTTTCACCATAATCCAATGATGCAAATAGTCTGTCCACCAGATGCTCATACGCGTTTAATGAAGTATCATTTACAAAATCATCTATCTCTTTTAATGACGGTGGCAAGCCGGTAATATCCATGCTTAGTCTTCTGATCAGTATTTCCCTGTCGGCTTCATTATTTGGCTTCCAGCGTAATCCATCCAGCTTATTCAATACAAATGGATCTATGTCGTTATTAATCCGGGTAATGTCATTTACTTTAGGCAATTTGTGATCAATCGGGGGCATGAAAGCCCAGTGTTCTTTATATTCTGCCCCATTTTCAATCCACTTAATCAGCATTGCTTTCTCATGATTGGATAATGCACGATGAGATTCTACGGGAGGCATTTTCCACGAATCGTCAGCAGAGAGTATTCTTGCCACCATTTCACTGGAGCCTGGTTTTCCCGGTACAATTGCCCTTTTGCCTGGATTCAGTGGTAGGGGAGAGATGGCAATTTTTCTATCACTTAGATCGAGATTTGCTTTACGGCTTTTTACATCTGTACCGTGGCAGAGAAAACACCTGTCGGACAGAATAGGCCTTATATGAAGGTTGTAATCAGGGTTAATTTTAATTTCATCGTATGCCTGCTGCAGATCACCGGATAGATCGATATCGGATCTGCAGGCAAAACAAACAAATAAAATTAAGGAATATACACACCAGAGAATACGATCCATCATAAGTCAAATGGGATTGCCAATACCATAATCTCAAATTTATATATTTTCTGACCAATCAAAGTGTTATTCTGTTATTTATGTTTAAATTCTGGCTTATTCGGCGATACCTATTGGCTCTGCATTTACAAAGTGCATTATCTTCAAGTCATGAAAAGAGTATTTTTATTGTTACTTTGGTTGTGGTGTGATACCGGTTTTGCTCAGCAATTACCAGATGGTCCCACGAAAAAAGAGTACGATCGGGCCGTTTCTTTTTTATGGTCAAACCTTTTAAACAAAAAAGTATTTAATGTCAATATTCAACCCATATGGTTTCAGGATAGTACCGGATTTAGTTTTGTAAGTCAGGACAGAAACGGTAAAGTCTTTAATAAGTATGTTTTTAAAAATGGGAAATCGGAGCCTCTTTTTGATCATGGCCGATTGGCGAAAGTGCTTACCGACTCATTAAAATCCCCGATTGCTGAAAATGATTTGCCACTGACCTCCCTGGTAATTAAAAACGCAAGCCACTTTGAATGCACAATCCGGGGAATGCGATACAATATTAACCTTACTGCCTATTCGATAAACAAAAAACCAAGTTCAAACAATACCAATCCATTGGAATCCAGATCGCCTGATGGGAAATGGATAGCGTATACTGAAAATTATAATTTATTTATTAAATCAACCACTACCCATACAGTAAAACCACTAAGTACCAAAGGATTCCGATTATATGAATATGGTACTCTGTATGGCTGGTCTGATATCATCGAACATGAAGGCGGTGAACGCCCCAAAAGACTATTTATTAATTGGTCGCCGGATTCAAAATGGATACAGACTTATATCACCGATATGAGGTACGCTAAGAAAATGTACCTGCTGGATTGGAGTATAGACAGCCTGTATAAACCAAAACTATTAGCTTATTATCGTGGCTCACCAGGTGATACCGATATGGTAAAGACTATTCCCATCTTTTACAATGTAGAAACCGGTGAAGAATACATCAAATCTCATAGGTCAGGTACACATACCAATCCGGTGGCATATGAATGGTCAAGTGAGGGGGGTATAGCCTATCAGGAAAATGCCATTCGTGGCTATCAATCATTTGAAATACACAAATGTAACATCAGTCAAAAGTCGGAGGAACTAATACATCGGGAGACCAGTACAACCAATATCGATAATTTCGAATCCCGACTCATAGAGCCATGGGGTAAAATAATCATTACCTCTGAGCGCAGTGGCTGGCGACAATTATATGTATTGGATATAAAAACCAAAATGATATCACCACTCACCAAGGGTAATTATTATGTGAATGATCTAGTACATATAGATACTTCTGCACGTACAATTTATTTTACTGCATCGGGTAAAGATCCCGGTCGCAATCCGTACCATCAATATTTGTACAAAATCAATATTGTCGATTTTAAAACCACTTTACTTACACCGGAAGATGCCAATCACGATGTATCCATTTCCCTGGATGGTACGTATTTTATAGATAATATGTCAACGCTTAACCAGCCTACGATATCACAGCTCAGATCCACATCGATGATGGCCAGCCCAACAATATTAACAAAAGCCAATACCACCTCATTAGATTCTATGGGCTATACTGCACCGGAATCATTTACGGCAATTGCGCGAGATGGACAGACCGTGTTGTATGGGGCCCTGTGGAAACCTACCCATTTTGATGCGACTAAAAGATATCCAATCATCGATCAATCCTACACCGGACCACATACTTTTATGTATCCGCGAAATTTTATAAGTGCTTTGGGAAGGTCCAATCAGGCCCTGGCAGAGCTGGGT
Organism: uncultured Saprospiraceae bacterium; assembly: GCA_964396995.1. Lineage (GTDB taxonomy): Bacteria > Bacteroidota > Bacteroidia > Chitinophagales > Saprospiraceae > JADJLQ01. The sequence continues at coordinate 27,738 of CAYNIG010000018.1, forward strand.
TTTATAGTAATGGCGGTAGATGGTATGGGCACTGCCAATCGAAGCAAAGCATTTCACAATGTCTCGTATAAGAACATGGGTAAAAACCTGGAAGACCACAAATTGGCCATATTACAACTGGGTCGAAAATATTCATGGATTGACACTACCCTGGTAGGTATTTTCGGGCATTCAGCAGGAGGTTATGATGCCGGACATGCCGTATTGGAATATCCTGATTTTTATAAAGTGGCCGTAGCGAGCTCCGCAGATCATGATTTTAGAATGGAAAAAGACTGGTGGCCAGAGATGTATATGGGATGGCCGGTAGATTCATCTTATCATACCGTATCCAATATCACTATGGCAGGGAATCTGAAAGGTAAATTATTGATCACTCATGGGGGTATAGATGAAAATGTAAATCCCTCTGCCACTTTTAAATTAGCAGAGGCATTGATCCGGGCCAATAAAGAGTTTGATATGCTTATACTGCCTAGCCAGCGACATGGATACCAGGGAGTATACAATGAATACTTTACCAAAAAGAAATGGAATTATTTTGTCCAGCATCTTTTGGGTGCAAAACCAATTTGGGATATTGATTTGAAATAAAATAAATAGTAGTGCTGGGATAAAAGGGTATGTAAAAGTAGTTGGGTAAATGATGGTAAGAGCTCTAGTCAGAAAAATACAGACCCTAATTAACCAGAAGACCTAAATAATATCAGTATGCAGCGAAATAGATCTGATTTACTGATAGCATGTCCACGGATAAAAAAGGTGGATTAAGAATTAGTATTCTACCCATCCTTTTATCTCTCCATTACGATCAAATTCATTCAACCGCACAGTTTTAATTTCATTGGGTCTGGCATCGGACTTATTTACATTTACCCTGATGTAATTATCAGTGAAACCAGCCCAATGGTTTTCATCTCCATCATGTTCGATTAGTACGGACCGGGTAGTATCAAGATGTTTATAATAAAAATGATTTTTTTTCTTTTCGCTCAATTGTCTCAACATCTCATTTCTTTCTCTTCGTATTTGTACCGGCACTATCCCAGGCAATTGAATAGCAGCGGTATTATTTCTTTCGGAATAGGTAAATACATGGAAGTAAGACACATCCAAAGAATGGAGAAAATCATAGGTCTCCTGGAAATGCACATCGGTCTCTCCCGGAAATCCTACTATTACATCTACTCCAATGCAGGCATGAGGCATACAGGTCTTAATATGACCGACACGGGAGCTATACACTTCGCGCTTATATCTGCGCTGCATCGACTTTAATATTTCGTTACTGCCACTTTGCAGCGGGATATGAAAATGAGGCATAAATTTTTTGGATTGAGCTACGAACTCAATGATTTCATTCGTACACAGGTTAGGCTCAATGGAGGATATACGAAATCGATCAATATCCGTATCCCGATCCAATGCTATAGCAAGATCTATAAACAAAGCTTCTTTTTTGGGCCGGCTACCTTCTATTACTTCGGTACCATTACCAAAATCACCCAGATTGATGCCGGTAAGTACTATTTCTTTTGATCCTTTTGTGGCGATTTCATTGGCTTTGGCCACCGCATTTTCTATGGTATCGGATCTGCTTTTGCCCCTAGCCAAAGGGATGGTACAGAATGAACATTTATAATCACAACCATCTTGTACTTTGAGAAAAGTCCGGGTACGGTCTCCAAACGAATACGATGAATTAAAGGTCTTCACATCCTGGATCTGCCCGGCTTGCATGGGGGCAATGGTATTGCTTTCTGCCAATGCATCTATGTATTCCGTAATCCGGAATTTTTCACCTGCTCCCAGCACGAGGGAGACCCCGGGTATTCCCGTGATTTCTTTTGGTTTTAGCTGGGCATAACAACCGGTGACAATTACTTTTGCATCCGGTGCATGGGACAATGCTTTGCGTATGGCATGTCTGCACTTTTTATCGGCTTCTTCGGTGACACTACAGGTATTGATCACATATATATCAGCAGGCTGATCAAAATCGGTGATCGTATGTCCTTGTTTTTCGCATAACGATGCCAATGCAGAACTCTCAGAATAGTTGAGCTTACAGCCTAATGTATGAAAAGCAATATTGCGTGGAGCACCCATTATAGGAGGTGCAAAGATATTGATTTATTGCTTCGGCCTGTATAGGAGTTCTAATCCAACTTGCCGGTTACATGAAATACGTTGAATTCTTAGTATATTTGGACTCGCAAAAATAAAAAAATATGAAGAGCTATTTATTCGCATTCTCACTCAGCTTACTGATTATCTCCTGCAAATCAAAAGAAAAAGAACCTGTTGCCACCACTCCGACTCCGGCGGCTGCACCGGCAGTGGATCCTAACCTTCCAACATTGACTGACGATGAAAAAGCCAATGGATGGAAATTAATATTTGATGGAACATCCACCGCGGGCTGGCATAAATACGGTGGCGGTGCTCCCGGTGAAGGATGGATAATAGAGCAAGGTGCACTTAGATTAAATGCGAATAAACAAGAAGGCGGTCAGGCCAGGAGAGGGGGAGATATTGTGACCGATGCAGAATATACCAATTTTCATTTACAGTTGGATTGGAAGATAGATACCTGTGGTAATAGTGGTATCATATTCAATGTATTGGAAGACACGGCTATGTACAAATATGTTTGGCACACCGGTCCCGAAATGCAGGTATTGGATAATAAATGTCATCCCGATGCAAAAATCGTAAAACACCGGGCAGGTGATTTATATGATTTGATTTCCAGTTCCAAAGAAACCGTGAAACCGGCATTGGAATGGAATCATGCTGAAATTGTGTCTAATGGAGGAGTGCTCGATTTATATCTGAATGGTGAAAAAGTGGTAAGTACAAAAATTAACGATGCGGCATGGAAAAAATTAATCGCAGGATCCAAGTTTAAAAGCATGAAAGCATTCGGAGCCCAGGCAAAAGGCAAGATTGCATTGCAGGATCACGGCAATAACGTTTGGTTTAAGAATATCAAGATCAAAGAACTGTAAATAATATCAGGACACCACATTAACCGGGACATTGGAATAGGTGGTTAAATCTTATTTTGAAGTGCTGAATTATATTCTGACTTTAAAACATCAAGTTGTCCCAAAATTGGAATTACCATAGCTATATTCTAATTATAGACTTATTTCATCCCTCTGGCGGAGTCTGATAGGCTAGCCGCTCATCAGAGTCCAAAGCAGGAAATCTTTCTGCATACTAACTTTCAGTGCTTTCCCTTTACCAAAAAAATGTTTCATTTTTTGGGAACCATACGCTTAGCATTAGAGTACATATTTATACAGCCATTCTTTGATAAAACAGGAATTGGGTGATTAAAATTTATAGATCTATTGTCTAAGAGTTTGGTTCCCACATTTGCTTGTAAATTGATTAATATAATGTAGAATGTTATTGGCAAATTTGGGTCAGGGAAAAAGAAAAGAATTATACCCAACACCTTCTATTTTGTCACTTGAACACACATTCATTCACAAAGCGGTGAATGATAAATTCTATTAGCAATTAAAAATAAGATTAAGCCCAATTCTACAATTGTATTTTGCAAAAATCCTATTGGATTAAATTTCATTTTTTTGCAATATTTTTTACATTAGTTGCTTTTTCCTATTTTCTAAAGAACCTTGTACTTCTGCTATTTCAATATTCATATCTCCTATCCAATTTTGTAATATACCGTTTACTTTGTGGCGTAAACGGGGTAAATCGGATTCGTGACAAACTATCCTATCAGGTGATTCTATTGGAATAAAAATTAACAGGTCAATCCCGGACATTGCAGCCAACATTTTGTCAAAAAGAGTAGATACCATTTTCTTCTCGCCTGTAGCGTACAGGTATGCGAGGAGGTCTAATGGACATCGATCAAATATCTCATCTTTACCACTATTTTCAAGCTGTTTGACAGATTGGTTGAATTGCAGCATATAATCATCACATGTCGGAATATCTAAAAATGAGTAACCCATCTCTTCCAATTGCAGGTAGGGTTCGTTCTTAAATTCATAATGCGGTAAGTTCTTTGCGATTTCTTCAGCCAAACTGGTTTTACCCACTCTATGTGCTCCTGTAAAGGCGATTATCATATTATATCGGCTTAGCGGTTTCTATTTTGTTAGCCAAACGAAAATATTTGCTGGAAGTAAGGATTATATTTTATTTGTATTTATTAAAATACCCTTTTCTATTTCCTCTATAAACGGATTATCATCTGCATTTTCTCCCTCAGCAAAAGTATGTACTTCTATCAAAGCTGTCAAATATCATCAAAAGGTTTCCCTTTTCAAGTAGGGATTACTTTGAAGCTATTATTTTATCTAAAAGTGCTTTAGTCAGCTTTATTCCTTCATCCTCCGTATGCTTTGATCCTTCATACTCAATACCTATATTTCCTTTGAAGCCGGCGTCTTTCACGATTTTCAAGAGTCGTATATAATCCATTTCAGCTTCATTGCCGAGTGAATCAAAAATATGGGTTTTGGCACTCACTCCTTTGGCGAAAGGCATGAGTTCTTCGGTGCCTTTGTATCTGTCGTATTCTTTTTTACAACCTGCAGAGTCGCGTTCAATGCAAAAATTTCCAAAATCCGGCAGGGTGCCTACATTAGGTTTATTCACCGCTTTGATTACACCAGACAGCCAATTTCCATCGGAAGAATAGGAACCATGATTTTCCACTACCACATTTATTCCTTTAGTAGCAGCGTATGCTCCCAGCCTGCTAAGACCATCAACAGCGTTTTTAGCAACTTCTTCAGCAGTTCCTGCTCCGCCGGCATTGACACGAATGGTAGCAGCTCCCAGGCTCTGAGCAATGTCGACCCAGGGATAGTGATTCTCTACAGCTTTCATTCGGGCAACACTGTCTGCATTTCCCATGTCGCCTAATGCATCGCACATGATCAGGCCTACTTTGATACCGATGCCATCGCATTTTTGTTTAAAAGCCGCCCAATAGGCAGTATCTTTTGCTTTGCTGTAATAAAATGTATTTACCAGCTCAATCGTGTTCACACCATAGCCTTTTGCTATTTGTGGAAAATCATCCGGATTTAAATTACCCTTTAATAATGAATCCGGGCTTTCCATTAATAGTTTACCAAAACGAGCCCAGTCCCCATTGAGCGAATTGCCAAAAAAACTTTTATGCAACGACCATTGAGCAAGAGAAATATTCCAGTCTGGGTTTGTGGTTGCAGTGGTTTCTGCAGTTTCTTTAGGTTTGCAGGATGAGATCAGGATAGCGGCAATAAAAAAAATAAAAAGTTTA
>CAYNIG010000019.1:0-17732 GCA_964396995.1 uncultured Saprospiraceae bacterium
ATCAGAATATACCGGGAACTATGCCATCCAGGATAAAGAACTAAAAGAGTTTCATCTAAAAAGAATCCAATTATTAGATGATTCAAACGCTGATTTTTTTGCCTGCGAAACCATTCCCTCTATCCGGGAAGCCGGAATATTGAGTGAAATTTTGCAGAACGTAAAGAAACAGGCCTGGGTTTCTTTTTCATGTAAAGATGGAAAACACCTGAACGATCGAACCCCGATCATGGAATGTGCTAAATTATTTGCTCACCACAAAAAGGTATTTGCCATTGGAGTGAATTGTACTAAACCAGAATTTGTTTCGAATTTAATAAAAGAAATAAAATCTGTGCCCCACTCAAAAAAAATAGTGGTTTACCCTAATTCAGGAGAAAAGTATGATGCAAAATCAAAATCCTGGTCAGGCGGAATCAGCTGTGGATTGCTAAGCAAGGAATGGCTGTTGCTGGGTGCAGATATTATCGGAGGATGCTGCCGGGTGGGACCAAAAGATATAAATGAGATAGCCTCCGCACTGGGGTCTCGTCCCAATGGATAGAATAAAATGAAACTTATTTTTTTCGTGAGAGGGATTCTATAATTTTACTATATTTAATAGGGTCAATTTTATTTTTTATTATTATGGATAGGCGATCTTTCATTTATACATCCACACTGAGTTCAGTATACGGCTTGTCTCCGCTATCTCCATTTAAAAACAGCTATATGAAAAATGATATCTCTCTTGCCCAATGGGCCCTCGTAGATGAAATCAAAGCCGGCAAATGGAAAAATCTCGATTTTCCTAAAATAGCTCGGGAAGATTTTAATCTCAATGGTATAGAATTCGTAAATACTTTATTTGAAGTACCTACCGAGGGCTATCTCAAAAAGCTTAAAGCCAATGCCGATACTCATGGTGTAAAAATGATTTTGATCATGGTAGACGATGAAGGCGATGGTGCATCGGATACAGCTACAGGCAGAAAACAATTTGAGATCAATCATAGAAAATGGGTAGATATCGCACATTACCTTGGTTGTAGTACGGTACGAACCAATTGTCGTGCCAAGGCAAATGTGAATAAAGAAGAAGCTTTAAATTGGGCTGCAGAATCTTATTCCAATTTATTGTCCTATTCCAAACAAGCGAATATCAATATCGTAATAGAAAATCACGGTGGTGTATCTAACGATGCTGATTGGATGGTGCGGCTGATGAAAAGGGTAAACGATACCCATTTTGGAACTTATCCCGATTGGAGAAGCCCTTCCAAAGATTTTGACAATGTCGACTACCTGCGCAAAACATTACCCTACGCCAAAGGCATGTCTTATCGAAATCAACCCACCGAAGAAGGGTCTGCTCAAATGATAAAAATAGCGCAGGACGGAGGATACAAAGGATGGTTTGGAATAGAATCAAGCGGAAGAGAGGCCATACATCAGGGCATTGGAATTTTAAAGAAGTACATGGTGTGACTGACCACCATGGTGAGGTAGAAACACTCCATTAATTCCAAATTAATTTCATATAAATACTTAAGTTTGGTATAAACAAATCAAGGAATGTATCCTTACGATGAATTATTTATGCTGAGATGTATAGAATTATCCCAGGAATCGGTGGATAATGGAGACGATGCGTTTGGATGCCTGATAGCTCAAGACGGTAACCTGGTAGCTGAGGGCAGAAACAATCACCGGAATAATATAGCTGAACACGCTGAAGTAGTAGCCTTACAATCAGCCCGATTATTACTAAATACCATTGATTTATCCGACTGCACACTATACTCCAGCTGTGAGCCCTGTCCAATGTGTTCCTTTATGATCCGGGAGTATAAAATCAAACGGGTTCTCTTTGCATTACCTTCTCCTTATGTAGGGGGCTTTTCACGATGGCCGATATTACAGGATAAATTGATTTCAACCCTTTCACCTATCTATAGCGATCCACCTGAAATCATCGGTGGTTATATGGAAGCAGAAGCGAAAAAAGTAATGGATCAAACCAGGCTATGGATGTTTGGCAGTAATGTCAGATTATAATGGTTTATCTCAAGAATCCCATGCCTACTCCGCCATCTACATTCAATGCATTGCCAGTTGATTTATTCATTAATCCACTGACAAATACAAAGGCGGCATTGGCTATATCTTCCGGTAAGATAATTTCATTTAACAATGTACGCTTTGCATAGTACGCAGGAAGTTCTTCTATACTTACTCCGTATGCTTTGGCTCTTCCCTCTGCCCATCCTCCGGCCCAAATATTGGAACCTGCAATCACAGCATCGGGATTGACCATATTCACCCGTATTTTATCCGGCCCCAGCTCGGCAGCCATGAGTCTGGTCAGGTGGGCCTGCGCTGACTTAGCAGATCCGTAAGCAGCATTATTAGGTCCTGCGACTACTGCATTTTTAGACACTATGTTTACTATATCTCCTCCGATAGACTGTTTTTTGAGAATGGTAATACCGGCTTTAGAAACCATAAACTGGCCCTTGACCAGTATATCATATACTTTATCCCAATCGGCAGTAGAATGATCTTCAATAGTCTTTGAAAGACTGATGCCGGCATTATTTACTATAATATCGACTCCTCCAAATTGTAAGGCTGTGGATTGAAGTGCCAATTCAATCGAGGTTTCACTGGTCACATCCATGAGCGTAGAATCGATCCGATCTTGGCCAAATAATTTTACAAATTCAGCTTTCGTTTCATCTAATCGCCCGCTGTGTACATCATTCAGCATGATGCAAGCCCCTTCTTCTGCGAATTTTTTAGCTATTGCTTTGCCTATTCCTCCACCTGATCCGGTGATGAATGCAATCTTACCTGTAAGAGGTTTGGGCTTAGGCATTCGTTGCAACTTTGCCTCTTCCAGTAACCAGTATTCTATATTAAATGCTTCCTGCCTCGGCAATGCGGTATAGGTACTGATGGTTTCAGCTCCTTTCATCACATTGACCGCATTGATATAATATTCAGATGCCAGTCTGGCTGTAGTCTTGTCTTTTGCAAACGTAAACATTCCTATACCCGGATATAGTATCACTACGGGATTGGCATCACGCATGGCAGGACTGTTGGCATGTTTGCAGGATTCATAATAGGCTGTGTACATCTTTCGATATTCCTCAAATGCCGGCAAAAGTTTTTCTTTTACAAGATTGACATTGGTTAGATCTTCCGTAGGTGATATAGGTAATACTAATGGAGAGATTTTGGTGCGCAAAAAATGATCAGGACAAGAAGTACCCAATGGGGCAAGCTTGTCAAGGTCGGCAGAATTTATAAATTCCATCACCCGCACATCATTGCTAAAATGGCCTATCATATGCTGTTTAGATGAACAAAGTCCTCTGAGAACAGGGGCTATGGTTGCCGCTTGTGTATTTAATTTATCTGTAGTATGATTGATTTTGATACCACCGAATACCGGTCGCTTTTTGTGCTGGTTATTTAAAATATACAGGGCACAGGTTTCAATTACCTCCAGCGTATTCAAATAACTATTGTAGGATGTATCGCCCCAGGTAAATAATCCATGCGAGCCAAGCATGATGCCCTTCAGTTCGATGCCTTTTGCCAGGTTGTCTTCAAGACAATCCCGTAGTTTTAATCCAAGATCAAAACCGGGTCTCTGCCATTCTACCCAACCGAGTTTGCCCTGAAATAAATCATGGGTAATTTGTTTTCCCTCTTTTGCAGCAGCAATGGAAATAGCTGCATCGGGATGCAAATGATCAATATGATTAAATGGTAAAAATGCATGAAGTGCGGTGTCTATCGATGGAGCTTTGGAGTCCAGATCATAAATACAATGATTATACAGTTGCACCATTTCATCTTCATGTTCCAATCCTCTGTATATCTGTTCGAGTGAAAGCAATCGATCCATATACAGTGCTGCGCAACCTGATTTTTTCAAGGTACCGAGGTCACCGCCAGAACCCTTGATCCACATTACTTCTGTGGACAGCTTGGTCAGGGGGTCTTTCTCTTTTACTTTTACAGAAGTATTGCCTCCACCATAATTGGTTAGTCTCAGGTCGGCTCCGAGCAGTTGGGACCTGTAAATGAATAAAGCTACTTCGTCCCCGGCCAGAGCAGAAGCTTTGTTTTCATCCCAAAAATAGGACACGTGCTTAAAAGATTCAGGATTTATCATAAAGCCTCAAATATAGTATTAATGGCAAATTATGCACGATTGAAAATTGTGATGATTTGTGGGCTGCAAATAGGAATGGCCCAATGAGAAACCTAGTTTTTTGAGTGTTCAGGTTTACGGGTAAGCATCAAGTGACAAATGGAGACCAGGAGCAAACATGGCAAGGAAGGGATTCTTAGTAAAAACCTTTTTTAATTCTATAAAATTCGACTCCCGGTTGATTTTGAATTCCAAATTAGAGATAAATAATTCTCGTGTGAATTTAAGCGGAGGCTTGCCATAAATAGGACTACACTATAATATGCTAAAAGCCATGAACCGATTTCACGGTCTGAAAAACGGGCAGTGAGAATTATACTACGTATTTATTTAACCACGACGGAGCCAGTGATGATCCTTCCATCTTCATGCCATCACTTCCAATTTATAACCCTTACCAAAAACACTCACTAATTTAATATCCGGATCATAAGTGAGTTTTTTTCTAAGCTTGGATATAAATACATCGAGACTGCGACCTACGAATACGCCCTGATCTTCCCATATGGTTTTCATCAGATAGTCTCTTTCCAGCAAAGTGTTGGGTGATTTAAAAAACAGAGATGCAAGATCCGCTTCTTTAGATGATAATGCTATTTCCTGGTTTTTATATTTCAATTTGAGTGTGTTGTGATTAAAACAATATTCATTCACTTTGGAAAAAGCATGATCTGTATTTTCTATGCTTGCATAAATTGGCTTGGCAGGTTTGGATAAAAACAAAAACGTAAAAGATCCCAAAAACAATAACCCGATCGGTATATAAACGATTGCTTTTGACATTACTGCCTCTTCACTTATCAGTTTTGCTTTTAGATAATAACAGTCTCGCTTATACTGTCTGCCAATACAGGGAATGGTTGATTCCTCGTCTTTAATAGAGAATGAATATACCAACGTACCGGAAACGCATTCATATACTTTTATTTCTATTGGGTAAGGAAATATTTCTTTTGTAATACCTACCAGTGAATCCGGATACAGGAGCCAATGGTTTTCAAACCGGATGAGGTATTCATTTTCTCCTGATGATTCTATAGGGAGCACTTTGCCTGTACGATCACCCGTACTCAATAAAGTCCTGTGACCGAGCATACGAAGAGTCGTAATCGGATCTGAGGCAGTACTTACTTTTTTACCCGAAACCCAGGAGATGACAAATACACTGCATACTAAGAATAAAACACCGGGAATACGATTTTTCATTTTGTCCTGTAAAACTACGCTCAACTTAGATACTAATCCGTTTTTTTACAAATTTTTACATTTATTTTACAGCTGATTTACAGCCATTTAGATTGGTGCTATCATATTTGTAAAAAATAAATAGTATCAATGGGAAAATTAAAATATGCTGACCAGATTATGGCGATTATTCGGATTACACTTGGATTACTCTTACTGTATGTAGGCAAAGAAATGTTTAAAGCCGAAAATATGAAAGGATACACAGATTGGCTTACCGATATCAAATTTCCCATGCCCAAACTCATGGCCTATATGGGTAAATTAGCAGAAATAGCCGGGGGCTTATCTTTAGTGTCGGGAATCGGAATTCGATGGACCGCTATTCCGGCTATGATTGCCATGTTGGTAATCAATTTTATAATGAGTGATGGCCAAGTATGGGGAAATACATTTTTGGCTTTTTTATTGATCCTGGTATTTTTTGTACAAGGTGAGGGAATATGGAGTATCCCGGAGCTGGTAAAAAAGATAGGCTCTCATAAATAAACTATAGGGTTTGCGAAAAAATGAATTCATAAAAAATTTTTCACCCATGCAAATTTTTACTTTTCTGACAGTGATTGTTTTGGGCACTGCCTGCAACATACCAGTTAAGAGAGACATATCAAATGATAAGGTAAATGAGTCAAACCTGATTTCTGCTGAACACCCAAAGCTTATAAAAACCATAGGCTCGCCCAGATATGGAAATGTTCAATGCAGCCTGCAGGACAAAGCCGGAAACCTTTGGTTCGGAACCACAGAAAATGGCCTTTATAAATATGACGGTAAATCGTTTAGCCAGTTTTTAGTGACCGATGGGCTTTATTGTAATAGTGTGTATACTCTTTTGGAAGATAAAGAGGGTAAAATATGGATAGGTACTCAAGAGGGACTTTGTCTGCACGATCCTTCTGTTTCCATTAGCCCGGGTGATAAAACAATTATTAAAATCAAGATTCCTTTACCACCAAACCCTGCGCCCAACAAAGAGGACCCCTATTACAGCTCGAGTTGGGTATACAGCATTATGCAAGCCACAAGTGGGAAACTATGGATCGTTACAAGAGGTGGTGTTTATATTTACGATGCTAGCCCATCCACCCGTGTCGGTACAGATGCGAATGCCGAAGAATTGCTGGGCAAAACCCTACCAACCGAACTGGCTGGTTTTACCACCTTTTCTTTTAAAGAGGCCTCAAATGGCAATTTGACCGGTGACTATAAACCTGAACGTATATTAGAAGATAAAGAAGGTAACATTTGGTTTGGAGGGCGATCCGACGAAGGAGTGTATCGTTACGACGCCCGCTTGCCAGTCGGGCAGGGAAAATCTCTAACTAATTTCAAACTTAATGAACTATTTCAAAATGGGCCAAAGCCAAAACCGCATAATTGGGGATGGCCTCAATTGCAAGACAAAAATGGAAATATTTGGTTCAGCAATTGGGGTGGGGCCTACCGGTATGATGGCAAATCATTTACAAGTTTTACCCAGAAAGATGGCTTACCCGGCATAGTTACCCGAATCATTGAAGACAAAAAGGGAAACCTTTGGTTTGGTGGTGACGGACTTTGTCAATACGATAGTAAATCTTTCACTTGTTTTACCCAAAAAGATGGACTTGCCCATCCAGGGGTTTGGTCTATTTTGGAAGATAAAAATGGTAATCTTTGGGTAGGCACGAGAGAAACAGGTCTGTACCTTTTCGATCCCCGCAGACGGGATGGGCAAGGAAAATTTATGGTTTATTCGGAATATAAACAATAGCTTGTAAGGAACAAACAATTAAAAGTTGATACAACAAATAAAAATGAACGAAGTAAACATCAGGATAGGCTCAGGAAATACCGACAGCGTGTTGGATATAAAAAAGTGAGCCTGTTTTAGGAATAAAAAGCAAAAATAAATTAAACGTTTTAAGAATAATGAATAAATACTTTTACTACCATTCCATTTCTACTTTGATATTCTTCTGGCTTTTTATACACTCCTGTCGTGGACAAATCAGTACAGATTCGACTAAGGCACTATTTAATTCCAGCTCCGGAACCACTGTTATAAAAAATTTTAAATCAGTTGCTATAGCACCTGATTTTGACACTACCCTGGTAAGTCAGTACATACGAAGTATTTTTCAGGACTCGGATGGCAACAGGTGGTTTGGCACCATTGGTGAGGGTGTGGTGAGGTATGACGCACGGGTAAAAACATTGACCTATTTTTCACATCCGGATGGATTTATCAACAACACCGTGTATGCAATAAATGAAGATAAAAATGGAAACATGTGGTTTGGCACAGACCAGGGGGTATATAAATATAATAAACATACAGGATTTAGAAATTACAATCAGAAAGATGGATTAAACCATTTGGATATTACCAGGAAAGGAATACTGGTTGATAAAGAGGGTACTATTTGGGTGGGCACACACGGCGGTGTGTACCGGTATGATGCCACAGCTGACAAAAAAGGGGAACCCAGTTTTTCATTATTTCGAGACCTGCCTCCCGTGAATATTAAAGGCATCATGGAAGATAAAAATGGAAATATCTGGTTTGCTTCTTCAGCTCATGGTGTCTTCCGATATGACCCATCATCAGCAAGCAGGCCAGGTAAAAAAGCCATTATCAATATTACTGATAAAGATGGATTGAGTGATAACTATGCGGGTGGTATGGCCGAGGATAAAGCCGGATACATATGGTTTGTGATGAAAAACGGCATTTGTAAATATGACCCCTCGGCATTAAATGCAGGTGATAAATCATTTACAGAGTATACTGCCAAAGACGGACTGGGAGGTACAGAATTCTGGGGCTTATACATTGAAGAATCGGGTATCATTTGGGTTACAGCCAGGGGCAGTACGACCCGATTTGATCCATCGTTGGATAAATCTGACCCCAGGGCATTTACTGTGTTTACGCCCAAAGACGGAATAAATTGTTGTGTACAAAGTATGTACCAGGACCGGTCAGGAATTATGTGGTGGGGTGCGGGATCAGGGCTTTATCGATTTGATGCCCGTATGATGGGTACACAAGGCAAAAAGTTTTACCAGGTAAAAAAGGACGGACCTTGGTAGTATTTTAGTGCATGTAGGATAATTAAAAATGAGATGCGTTGATTATGTAAGCAATAGCGATTAAAATAGTTTGATTGCCATGGCGAGTTTTTTTAAATTTTAGTAAATGAGCAAGCCCTAACTGCCTTTAATTAACTTTCAAATCTCAATGCATTACCAACTAAATCCTACCTGACAATAATCAAACTTTTATGAATTCTTTCACCCTTTGTGGATAATACAAGGTTATACATACCCGATAATTTATTCAACGGACTATAATTTAGCCTATACTTGCCTTCCAGTAAATATTCGTTTATAATCACCTCCACTTCCTTTCCCTGTACATCTATTATATTCAGTCTTATCACTCCCTTTTCCGCCAATTCAAATTCAATCTGTGCATGATCAAACACCGGATTGGGATATACTTTTAATTCTGAAATCGTAATCCGGGGAGTTCGTTCAATACTTTGCGGAAAATTAAACTTTTCCAATTTAGTATTAGATAGCGGCACCTCTTTTACTTTATACCAGAATCCAATGCAAGCATCTCCCGTTTCTGATTCGATTTTCATTGCTATACTCTGGCCTACAGTAAGATTAGCCCGGTAAAGAGCATTACCGGTCCATTGGCCTCCGTTGCTGATGACTACTTTCTGTAGAACAGTCTGGGCAGGCAGAAATAAACTAAACAAGCAGCAAATGATTGAATAAATTATTGACTTCATAATCTGGTGTTATTGATTTTTGGTAGTGCCTGCAGGACTGATCGCTTCTTTTACCACACTGTGATTTACCCGATCGTTTCCGGATATCATATTTGAAGGCATAGAAGATGTTTCAATGAATGGTTTTGGCTCATCAGATTTGTTTCGAACTACTTCAAAGTCTTCATGCCCTTTGCGAACACATTTTACTTCCCAATCAAATTCGTAAGATCCATTACCCTCCATAAGTTCCTCTACACTGAAATGAGAAATTGTTTTTTTCACTACCGCCAGGCCCTTTGATTTCCCGCTAAGTGGAGTTACCATTACCGTCATGGTGCTGGCGTTAGCCACTTGTATAAAATGATCCGGAAATTCAATGGTGGCCTTTCCGTTTTCTATTTTCCCGGTTCCTCTGATATAGGCTGCGAGCTCCGGCCCTTCGAGACTGCCATACCATATTTGTTTGTCGGGTTTGCCTGGGTAATCCATCTTAAAATTCTTTACATCTGCAAAAATTACACCCTGGTTGCCGGCAGTAGTATACATACCTGCTTTTACAGGACTACCGGGTAAATTAGAATTGCATACACCGATATAGCCCAGATTGGGTGCAGTAGCTGAGGACATGAATGAATGCTCTATCCCATTGGGACCTTTTGCCAGTATAGTACCACTTTTTACCTCTGCTCTGGGATGTTGAAATTTATCAACGAGAATCATATTGGTGCTGCTCCCTGAATTATAAATTTGCAAATAAGATCCATCCACATCATTTACTTGTACACCACTGGCGGCAGCCATCAGTACCCTGAGTTTACCAGAATTATCATTTACTCCGATTTCTCCTCCATTTGCGCCACCCATCACGAAAGCGCGTTCCTGACCTGCACTGTTATTTGCAGCAATATAGCCTTGTGCAGTACCGGTAGCACCAACAGCATTTATAATTGCCCCGGAGGCATTGCTGGTTGAGATTTCACCATGATTGCTATTACTTACGCTGAGTTGTACCACATTGGCACCGGTGGAATTACTTGCACTGATATGGCCTGCTCCATTGGCATTGGTAGTAATTCTGGCCCGATCATTTCCTGCACTATTGGTTACTCCTATATAACCACCATCTAAAGTACTTGTCAACATATAAGAAACGGTCTTTCCAAGGGTATTATCTACACTCATATAACCAGTACCTCCAGCAAGGGTGCTCATGCGGGCTACATCTTTTCCGTTGCTGTGATTGGCATATAAGTAACCACCCCCAGAAGCATTTCCCATAGTCAAGCCTGCAATATTAGTACCGGTTTTATTAAATATGGACATATTGCCATTTCCCAATGAAGTATTGGTCATGACTGCCACATCTTTACCAGTCGCATCACTGGCAAATAGGTATCCGGCACCTGTACTGGAATTATTAGTCATTCCCGCAATATTTACACCAGATGTATTATCTATGCTTATCCTACCACTATTGCCCGACGAACTAACTGTCATACGAGCCAACTCTTTACCATTTGCATCATTGGCATACACATATCCACTTCCATTTATTGTATTATTGGTCATACCAGCTATGTTTTTACCGGTATTATTATCTATACCAATCGAGCCTTCACCTGTGGTAGTCGCAGTCATACGGGCAATTTCATTTCCTCCACTGCCATGCACGGATATTCTTCCGCGAGAAGCAGCATCCATGGTAAGTTTAGTGATTATATTGCCCTGATCATTAAATGTATTCACCTGTCCACCCCCTTTATCATTATTGGTCAGCCATACGGCATCTTTCCCATTTTGATCTTTATTACCAATGAATCCACCATTAGAAGTATTATTTGTAATGGTTGCCAATAAGCTGCCTTTGTCATTATTTACGAGTATAGTGCCATTACCACTGGTTTGTGTGAGATTGATGATATCATTGCCCAGGCTGTTTCTGATGCCTATGCCACCCCCTTTACCGTTGTTGGCAGTGATTCGCACCACTTCTTTTTTCTCATTATTATCCAGTCCTATAAAACCAGAGCCATCGGTATTGGAGGTCATACGTACTACTTTAGTGCCATCAGAGTGACCCACTTCTATTTTCCCGCGGCCATCTTCAAAATGGCCAATAGCGCCAGTATTATTGCCGGCTGCATTATGAACTAATACCACACCATGGTTTTGATTCTGAGTGACAGTAAATATATCTTTATTCAATGCATTCTTTACTCCTATGCCACCCCCTTTGCCCGTATTGGCAGTAAGACGCACAACTTCATTTTTGTCAGTATTGTCCACTCCAATATACCCTGAGCCATCACTGTTGGAAGTCATGCGGGCAACTTTGGTACCGTTGCTGTGCCCTACTTCTATTTTCCCACGGCCATCATCGAAATGTCCAATCTGGGATGTGTTAAATCCACCGGTATTAAAGACCTGTATATCACCACCAGCTGTAGTTGAATTGAGTGTAGTTTGAATTTTATCATTTTTGTAGGTAGTAATGATTCCAGCACCTTCAGCATTGGCAAGTAAGTCTATATTCCGTTTATTATTTGCATCAAATGTCGAGATGAAGCCGGACTTAGCTCCTGTACCACCGATCTCCACTCTGCTTTTAGTGATCTCATTGGGATTGACTATGCGAAAGATACCTTCACCATTCTGTTGTACTGATGATTCATGCGTCATCAGGTTAGTAGTATTAAAGATGGTGGTGCGCCCACCAAAAAGATTACTGCCCAGAGTAGCTCTGTGATTAGTACCCGGTTTACCATCAGTGACTGCTATGCTGCCACCATCCCTGAATGCCGTAAAATACCCCCCAAGATTACCCAGGTTATTTTTTAATTCTATATGCCCATCACCGAATTCATTATGACCTACAATGGAAGTTTTCAACCCTTTTGAATTAAACAGGCTGAGATATCCATTTTGTTTTTCATCGCCCCCCATTCTGAGTCGGTCTACTGAATCCGCAGAGGTGGAAGCAACACGAATTAACCCTTCATTCGTGGTAGCCTCTGATACCAGGGATATAATATTTTTTGTGTTTTTATTAAATATATTTACAAAGCCGGATTGATTTGCGTTACTGCCCAGCTCTAACCTGCTTTTGGTTTTATCTGATTTTGATCTGATCTGTAACAAACCTTCTTTATTAAAATTGGTGGTTAGTTGCATGGTTTTGTTTCCTTCTATATTGTATAAGTCAAGTTCTCCACCACCAACTCCACCATTTAATACCCCTCTCAGATTAAGCCCGTTTGTTTTAGCGCCATCTGCTACATAAATAAAACCACCGAGTGTGGATCCATTTATACCGGCTGCTTCAAAGCCCGGCTTATTTTTTAATGTTATACTGCCGTCTCCCAAAAAGGATTTCATGTTTATAATGTCTACTTTTTCCTTATTAAAGATGGAGAATTCTCCTTCATCGTTTATTTCGGTCAGTTTTGCTGCGAGATTATTATTTTTTGAAAATATATTGATAAGTCCACCTGCATTATCATTAGCCGTTAATCGCAGTACGGGGTTTTTAAGCACTGAATTTAATGTCAGTTCGCCATCACTGAATTCATTTGAAAATAAATCGGCGGCCGGATTGCCCAACCGGTTATTCACGGTGATGCGGGCATTCTGATCATCCAATATTCCCATCTGTATCATTTCTGTTTTTTCACGATTGTAAATTCCGATGAAACCAGACTCCTCACCAGTTACACGCACCGCAACATCCCCCTGGGGATTAAAAACATTTACCAGCCCCCCGGCGTTTTCATTGGCTGTCAGGCGTACAGTTGGGTTGGTTAGTACGGAATGTAAAGTGAATTCCCCATCACTGAATTCATTGCTCATAAGTTCAGCTGTACGATTACCGAGTCGGTTATTCATTCGCATAGTGCCTTGCCCGTTTTCTTTAGTGGTGATTCTAAAAACTTCTACGGGATCCTGATTGTAAATTGAAAACAAACCTCCTCCGTTTACATTAGTAGAGATTTCACCTACCGGCTTATTTGATCCGGAGCTTACAAATAAACCTCCATCTCCAACGCCATTAGTACTCAGATTTACCGCAGTATTTCCTGCTCTGTTCCTTATACTTAATATACCTCCCCGATTTTCAGAGGTAGATAATCTCACTGATTCTGTAGATTCATCATTAAATAGTGAAAAGAATCCACCACCACCACTGTTTGCTTTAAGATCAATCAATAACCGATTGTCTGAAGAATTGATCATCAATCTGCCATTGCCAGCTGAGGTAGTTGTCAAACCCGCTGCCGTAATGCCGTTTTGATTAAATACGTTTACCAGTCCACCGTTGGTTTCATTGGCAGAAAGGCGAAGTGTATTGTTACCACTGGATGATTTCAGATTTATTTCTGCATTATTGGCCTCATTGGCTTTGACATCGAGTATTTGACTTCCCAGTTTATTATTCATAGTAAGAAAAGGTTGTCCATCACTAAAATGACTTACTAAAAAGGTATTTAGTAAATTGGCATTGGATAAGCTAAAAAAACCATTTTGTCGGGTATCGGATGAAAAAGAGCCTACCGCTCCATTATTCTGATTGAGTATTCCTAGTGATCCACCGGGTCCGAGCAATATATTGGGTTTCAATCCAATGTTCGGAAACGGACCATTTGGGTTTTGAATGGTGATTCCATTTCCTTCGGTCAATGAAGAGATACTTCCAGTTCCGGTACCACCATTAGAAGCGGAAATGGTAATGGTTTTATTCACATTATCCGGTACCAGTGAAATGTTATTTCCCGCTACCAGGTTGAGATTACCACCATCGTTGGTCACCCCATTGATACTGGAGATGATCGGACTGGCAATTTTATCGATAGTGATGGCATTGGCTTGAATTTTGTCAGTGGATATAGAATTGTTTTGCACATTTTTTGCCAAAAGGCTATAGGCAGAAGAGGTCAGTTCTATCCTGGGTTCCATTTCTGGTTCATTTCCCAGTTTTATTCCTAAGAAATAGGGTCGGTCAAAAGGAATATTTAAAGGATTTATTTTCCCTAAAATGGCATTGAAAATGCCTGATTGAACAGTGATGCTGTTTTGGGTTTCTGACCATTCCGGTACATCACCGAGTGCGCTCGTATATAGTCTAAAAGTGATCGAATAGGTACCATTGGTCACAGGCTGGCCATTGATATTATTCAACACCCCTTGAATATTTAATGTAGAAGGAACTTGTAGATTTTGGCTCAGGAGGTTTCCGATATTATAGAAAAATAGGGAGATGAATATACCAAGGATGTTTTGTTTTTTTAAATGGGAAAAAATCATAAGTTATTTATTTACAGAACAAATTAAAACTGATTGTCGAATTTTTCCTATCCCCTTCTGAGGGGGTAAAGCGGGCTGCAGCGGTGATCGGATAATCCTAGATTTTATTTAGAAATCAGATAAAAATTTCTTTTATACTTTAAAGCTCCTTTATAAATCGCAGAGAATTATACTTCCAACCCCCTACTGAGGGGATAGGTAAATCTGCCAACTCATGGTAAGATTGTGGTTAATATTGATTAAATTTACCTACACCATGCTCAAGTATCGCCGGCAGAATCACCTATATAAAAAAAGTATCTTTTCACTGATTTGGATTCTTTGCAATGGTCTTTTTTGCGTTTGCCAAGCGGAAGAAAATTACTTCATCACCTCATCTGTAACTAAAGCCTCCCTGGATAAGTACATCTATTATATAGAAGATAAATCAAACCAGCTACCGGTAGCGGATATAATAAAATCAAAATGGAACCAACCGGATAAAAAACCGTTCAATGCCGGATTTACCGGATCAGACTATTGGTTTAAATTGAATATTGAAAACAAATCAGGAAAGAAGCACCATCTATTGGTAGAACTGGCCAACCCAAATCTCAATCAGATCACCCTGTACACAATACATGAAAACGGCAGCATAGATACCGGATCAACCATAGGTGATCGATTTGTTTTTGATCACAGGAATACGATCTCCCCCACCTTAATGTATAAAATAGTACTGGATAGCGGGGAAATGAATACGTATATATTTAAGGTTTCAAATGATTATAAACAGCTGCATGTACCTTTTGTGCTCTGGGATGCAGATTTTTACGCTCAAAAATCAAAGCAGAGAAGTTATCTGCATGGGTCGCTGATCGGATTTATTGCTTTTTTTCTCATCATCAGTTTTATAGTTTGTCTTTTTGCGAAAAGCAAATTGCTAAATTATTATTGGATGTATACAGCCAGTTTTTCCCTGTATTTGATTGCATTATTGGGAATTGGTTTTCAGTTGCTTTGGCCTGGTAACGTTAAATTTCAATCTTATGCCATGGAACTGAGCAAATATGCAACCGGATTTTTTTTCATTCCATTTGTGATCCATTTTTTTAATACCAAAATAAATTTTTCAAAATGGCATCGTGTGCTTAGAATCATGATGTTTGCTTTTATTTTAGTTGCGGTCATGAGATTGTTATATGTGTATACTTCATTTATTTCACCAGGCCTGATTATGATCATTACCCAGATTACCTCCGTTGGATTAATTCTGGGCGATATGGTAATTTGGAATATAGCATTTTCATCCTATAAAAAAAGTAAAAAATGGGAGGAGTTATGGGTATTGATTGTTTGTACTATGTTTTTCGTATCACTGGTGCTCATGGTGTCACTGCACCTGGGATGGATACCGGGTTGGAACTGGGTCGAAAATTTTTTAGTGATCGGCTACGTTACTGAAATTATAGTATTATCTACCGTATTAGCTTACCGGTATTATATTCTGTACCGGACCAACTATCAATTAGCTATTGATCTGGGAAAAGCAAAAGAAGCGGCTATTCATACTTTCCTGCAGGGCCAAAATGAAGAAAGGAAAAGACTTTCAGAGCAACTTCACGATGGCATCAGCCTTACGCTGGCCAGTCTTAAAATGAGATTGTCGCATATAAAATCCGTAAGCAATCAAGCTGAAGTAAAAGAAATTCTAAGCCCCCTGATAGATGATGTAGGTCAGACAGCCAAAGAAATAAGGAATATATCGCATTCCCTTTCTCCGCTAATACTTAAAAAAGGCAGTATAGCTTCTGCTTTGGAAGATCTCACCGAACGTGCCCGATGGGCTTATCCCCACCTTCAGATTCACTGGCATCCTGTATTGACCAAGGAGGAGGAAATAAAATTACCAGATCATATTTCACAGAATATATATTATATCGCCAGTGAACTTATAAATAATGCTACCAAACATGCTGAAGCTCACGAAATACACGTTGACTTTGTAAAATCAGGAAATGCGGTAGAACTTAAAATAAAAGACGATGGCAAAGGATACGATATTACAAAGGCGTTTAAAGGTATTGGCCTTGAGCATATACGACAGCGGGTACAATTGCTAAACGGATCTTTTGAAGTGAATAAACTGGATAGAGGGATGCTGCATTGCATTCGGTTTGCGATCACCTGATAGACTTTTAGAATAATTTATTACAGATTATTTCCATTAACCTTAATTAACCTTGATTCCACCTTGATTAACCTGTCCTCTATAGATTCTTATGTATTTTTGAGTCATCATTCTTAAAATCACAATTAAAAAACTCAAATCATTAATATGAAAAATTTATTTCCGGTTTGCCTGATGGCTATTTTAACAATAAATCTCACCGCTCAGACTTCCGGTGTGATTCAATTTACAGAAGGCGTAAAACTACAAATGGATATTCAAGGTGCTGATGCTGAAATGATGAAAAAAATACCTCAAATGCATACTGTTAATAAGACTTTGGTGTTTAATGCAAAAGAATCGGTGTATAAAAATATTGATAAAAATACCGATCTCGAAATGAATAGTGAAGGAGATAATGGATCACAGATGAAATTTGTAGTAAAAACACCCGAGAGCACTTTATACAATGATCTTCAAAATAAAAAAATGATTCACTCTCAGGAATTTTTTGGAAAACACTTTTTGATAAAAGGAGATTTCAAAAAACAAACCTGGAAAATAGCCGGTGAGTCTAAAACATTGCTTGACTACGTATGTCAAAAAGCTATATTGCAGGATACTGCCAATGCCGTAGTCGCCTGGTTTACCACAAAACTTCCAGCTAACCTGGGTCCCGGAAATTTCAACGGGCTTCCCGGGGCTATCCTGATGGTGGATATGGATAATGGTTCCAGGGTATATACCGCATCTAAAATAGAACTCAGAGACTTAAAAGAAGGCGAAATAATAATACCTACCAAAGGGAAAGAAGTGACCTCTGAGGAATTTGAAAAAATCAAAAAAGAGAAAATGGCTGAAATGGGAGGAACCATTGGCAAAGGTGGAAATATGAAAGTGGTGATCAGGCAGACAGAGGAGCACTAAGGATTTTCAATGTACAATGTACAATGGACGATGTACAAGGGACCACGTGGGATCTGCGATGTACAATTTAATGATGGATGATGAACAAGTACTGTGTACAAAGTACGATGGAGTATTCTCTTTTTTTTTAATTTATCTC
>CAYNIG010000019.1:17832-32081 GCA_964396995.1 uncultured Saprospiraceae bacterium
ACAAGTACTGTGTACAAAGTACGATGGAGTATTCTCTTTTTTTTTAATTTATCTCAGCTATTCAATTGAATGAAACAAATCTATTCAATCCTATTTCTGTTTTTTATCAATGGCTTGTATGCGCAAAATATATTAGTGAGAGGTACTGTACAAGATACCGTTGGCAACCCACTCCCGGTAGCCAGTGTGATCCTGCTCTCTCCCAATGACTCCGTCTTACAAGAGTTTGGCAACACAAATGATAATGGATACTTTAAAGTAGATGCCAGGAAAGATGCGGATTACCTCATGCAGATTACCTTTCTGGGTATGGAGACACATTGGCAATATATCAGGACAGCGAAAGATCATTTGGATCTGGGTATCATCACCATGCGTATACAGGAATCAAACCTTCCTACGATAAACATCCTGGGTGAATACGATCCAATGAAAATAGGGAGAGATACGGTAGAATATAATGCAAAAGCTTTTAAAGTACAGCCCGGTGCGGCAGTGGAAGATTTATTAAAAAAACTACCCGGAATAGAGGTGCAACGCGATGGCTCGGTAAAAGCGTATGGGGAAAATGTACAAAATGTATTGGTAGATGGAAAGGAGTTTTTCGGAAAAGATACCCGCATCGCCACTAAAAACCTGGAAGCAGATGCGGTGGATAAAGTACAGGTATTTGATAAAAAATCAGATATGGCTGAATTTACCGGGGTGGATGACGGGCAGGAGGAAAAATCTATCAACCTGAAACTAAAAGCAAACAGAAAAAATGGACATTTCGGAAATGCCGAAATAGCCGGAGGTACGAATGAACGTTTTAAAACTAAATTTAACTTGAATAGATTCAGCCCTACTACCCGGCTTTCCCTCATCGGATTGGGAAATAATATAAACGAACAAAGCTTTTCTTTTCAGGATTATATGGAATTTATGGGAGGTATAGGTGCAGTGATGGGTGGCAGTGGTGGAAGAATGAGAATTACCATGGATGGAGGTATGGGTGGTGGTGGATTACCTGTAGGAATGGGTAATGTACAGGGAGTACAACGATCAGGCGCTGGTGGATTGAATATAAATAAGACCCTTGGATCTAAAACGGAAGTAAGCGCCAGTTACTTACTCAATACTATGCGCAATACCCTGATCCGGTCTTCTGATAAACAAAGTTTGCTTACAGACAGAACCTACTCGACCAATGAAAATGAAGACAGAATCAGTGGCAATACGAGCAATGCGGTCACCTATCGGTTAAAAACAAAATTGGATTCATTTCAAAACATTATTGTGAGAGGCGGAGCAGGCTGGAATAATAATAATTACAATAGTGTGTTGAATAACAAAACGCTGGACGGATCAAATGTATTAGCAAACAGCAGCGCCCGCAACTATAATGCGGATGGTAATTCGTTTAATTTTAATTCATCCCTTACCTGGCAGAGAAGATTTAGGAAATCGGGAAGATCTTTGATAGCCAGTGGATCTGCTCGTACAGGAAATGCCGACCGGGATGGATTGCTGAATGCACTGAATACGTATAATGTAGTAAACTCGTATACCGATACCCTACTTCAAAATCAATTCTATCTCGATAAAAATTTTCAATTCGACGGACGCGTAGCGTATACCGAACCTATCGGGAAAAAGAAATTTATTGAGTGGAATGCATTTGCCTCCAATTCCCGTAACAGAACCAATACCGATTTCTATGATATCATCGACCCGGGTGTAGAACTGCGCAATAATTTACTATCCACTGCTTACAACAGGGGTTACCAGGTGCAGAGCACCGGATTAAGGTGGATTAAAAACAGAGAAAAGTATCATGTTTCGGTCGGAGTAAACCTTCAGAATTCATCTTTAAATGGAACAATACAATCATCTGAAAACCCGATTAAAGTAAATTATACGAGATTATTACCGGAGCTAGATTGGAACTATGATGTGAAAGCAGGCAATCACCTTTCTTTGAATTACAATACCTATATACAGGAGCCTGCATTGCAACAATTACAACCCACTATAAATAATTCAGATCCATTGAATATCTACCTGGGAAATCCCAATCTAAAACCGGAATATGCACATAGAATAAATGGTAGTTATTTTTTATACGATCAGTTTTCATTCACTTCCTTATTTGCCAATTTGGGTGTAATGTATACTGCAAACAGGATTACAGACCTGGTTGAAATAGATACCTTATTCAGGAGAATAATTAAACCGGTAAACGTAAAAAATGAAAAAAATATTTCGGGAAATATAGAGTTCGGCACACCTATAAGACCATTGAAAATAGCTACCAAGCTGAGGTTGCGGTCACAGGCCTCACAGGGTATATTGTTTATCAATTCGCAGGAAAATAAGGTAAATCGATTTGGTAATTCTATTCTATTTTCAATTGAAAATCGCAAAAAACAAAAAGTAGATGCCTTGTTGGGGATAAAACTAAGCGGTAGCAATACCCAGTATTCCAAACAACCCACACTTGATCAAAAATATTCCGAAACAAATGTTTTCGGTGAATTTACATATACCCCTACCGACAAATGGGCTTTTCACACCGAATACGATGGGATTTCCTATAAACAATCCGGATCTGCAGAAACTATCCAGGTGCCTTTATGGAAAGCTCATATTACCACTTATTTCATGAAAGATCAGAGATTAAAAGCCACCCTGTCGGTTTTTGATATACTCAACAAAAACAAAGGCATTACCCGATCCAGCCAATTGAACTACCTGGATGTACAACGAACCAATGTACTCGGGCGATATATTATGCTCGGCTTTGCTTATTCCATTAAAGGATTTAAAAAAAGCAGCGGTGGTATAGAGATCAATATCGGGGGGCAGGATAAAAGATAAGTAAGAAAGATGCTGTAACCGGATAACTGCACATGAAACCTGCGGAATCGCTGGATTCCTTTATTCAATTTCTATCACCTGAGCAGATTAAAGTTATTGCCCGGTTTCTATTTTAAGCTCTTATTTTTACGTTTCATATCCATTTTATGCCAGTACTCATCCATTTATTAGCCCTACTGCATGGCTTGTTTTTTAATAATTCCATAGGTAACCCGGAACACTTACAGGTCAAACCCTACACTGCAGATACCGTCAGACTTCCTCCTCTTGAAACCCAATCCGCCAATACAAATTACCGACCCGCCTTTCCCGGTCAAACGAGGATTTTCGGCACCAAAACTATTGCCAAATACAAAGTAGAAAAGATCAATAGCGAGCTTAAAAGCCCATGGGCAATCATACCCTTACCGGATAATCGATTTTTAGTAACCGCCAAGTCAGGTTATATGCAAATACTGGACGCCAATGGTACAATTTTAAAAAAGATCGTTGGATTTCCTGAAGTTAGGTCCGGGGGGCAGGGAGGAATGCTGGATGTAGCGCTCGATCCGCTTTTTACTACCAATAAAATGATCTATTGGTCATTTTCCGAGGCACAGGAAAATGGTAACCTGATGGCTGTAGCTAAAGGCAAATTGAATGAAACAGAAAACAAAATAGACCACCCTTCAGTAATATTCAGGGCCACTCCTGCACTCAGTAGTGGATTGCATTTTGGATCCAGATTGATTTTTGATAAAGATGGAAACCTGTTTGTTAGTACCGGTGAAAGATCAATTCTTGAAGGCAGAAGACAAGCTCAGGATCTGGGTTCATGCCTTGGTAAGATTTTTAAAATCACCAAAGAAGGCAAACCTGCTCCCGGCAACCCATTTATTAATCAACCCGGGGCGAGGCCTGAAATATACGCATACGGGATACGCAACGCACAGAGCCTGGACATTCATCCTGTTACAGGTGATTTATGGGAAGCCGAGTTTGGTCCCAGGGGAGGCGACGAATTAAACATAATCAAACCGGGAAAAAATTACGGTTGGCCGGTGATTACCTATGGAATAGAATACGGTGGTTCACCCGTCGGCGATGCAATTCAGCAAAAATCAGGAATGGAACAACCTGTCTATTATTGGGATCCTACCCTTTCACCCAGCGGCATGACTTTCTATAAGGGTAAGGCCATTGCAGAATGGGAAAATAACCTGTTTATAGGCGGACTAGGAGGCGGGCATATTTCCAGGCTTATAATTAAAAATAATAAAGTACAGGCGGAAGAATGGCTGCTTGGTGATAAAAGAGAACGATTCAGAGACATTACGTATCATGATGGAATGTTGTATACGGTAACAGACAGTGGCAATCTATATAGGATCAGCAAGGAATGATTTGCGTTTCGCTTCGGTCACGGTATCCGGTAAAAGTCATATTGTAACCCTTTGATCATTAATTGTTTTTGCAACTTGTTTCGGCGAAAGAAAAACCCAAATAATGATCCCTACTCTTTATTTTTGCAGCTTCTTATGATTAAAAATGCATCGTTTTTGATATGGGCATTCCTTTTTACATCCGTTTTATTTTCCTGCCAGGATAGTAAAGAAAAAACGGCCGCTGAAGCCATGCTTACAAATAAAAAAGTCACTTTATCCAATACGGCTGGCTGGCAACCGGATGATCAGGCCACCATTTCTCAGCCCAGTAATATTATATCTCAAAATGGATACAGCTATGTATTTTATGTTAAAGAACCATTGAATTCTCCCATTGCTGGCTCAGGATATGGGGGTACTATACACTATGCCTTTTCAAGAGATCAGGGTCACACCTGGTCAGATCAGGGATTACTGATCAACAAAGGACTGCCAGGTAGTTATGACGCAGGGGGAGTAAGTAAGCCAACGGTAATAAAAGTAACCGATGCTGAGTTTTTCTATCTGTATTATGTAGGTGTTTCAGACCAATTTACAAATGCAGATGGATCTGATGTAAATAAAACCAATATAGGACTGGTCAAACTGCTATTTAATGCAGATGGCCCAATCCGACTGGCTATAAAATTAAATAGCGGCTCTCCGGTGATTACCCCGAGTGAGACCAAAGACCGATTCGATTCCTATAGGGTAGACGACCCTAAAGTAATTAATATGAATGGTCAAACCTGGATCTATTATACCGGAATAGATAAATTTGGTGGACCATCACGTACAGGGCTGGTAGTATCATCTGATGTAAACAAAGGGCATATTAAACAAAACAACAATCATGCTTTGTTGGATGGAGTACCCAGCCTGGTCCAAAAACAGAATATAGGTGTATTAGCTGTTTTTACTGAAACCCAAAATGCCTGGTATGCTGAGGATGGGATTCACTTTCAAAAACTAAAAAAACAATTTCCAACCTCATTGAAAAAAGGAAGTGCCAATGCTGATCAGGCCAAACTGAGTTGGGGCCTTACCGAGCCCCTGACGAAAGGCAGTGGATTTGGAAGATGGGAAATCAATTAATCTCCTTTTGCTTACAACATATTAAATTTATAAATACAAATTTCGAGTTTACTATATTATGAAATCATACATTCCATCATTTATCCTGTTACTACTGCTATCCGCTCTTACATCCTGTAAAACGGAAAAAGCCAAACCGAAAAAACCGGTAATCAATAACCCTACTGACCTGAGAGAATGGATTTTAAATGAAACCCTTAAAGACTATGATCGAAATACTTTTGGTTATGACCTAAAATTTATCAGGCAGAGAAAGACACCCTTATTATTATATGACCAGGAATTTAAAAATATGGTATTGGTCAGTCATGAATTCCAGGGTAGAGTATTGACCAGCAGTGCCGATGGTCTCAACGGTTATAGTTTTGGTTGGCTGAATTACGATCTGATTGCATCCGGAGAATTACAAGATCATATGAATGCTTTCGGCGGTGAAGACAGAATATGGCTGGGGCCGGAAGGTGGTCAGTACTCATTGTATTTTAAACCCAAAGCCGAATTTAAATATGAAAATTGGCAGGTGCCCTATGGATTTGACAGTGAAGGTTTCGAGATTGTTTCGGTTTCATCAGAGGAAGTATCTCTCTTTAAAAGATTAAACCTTACCAATTACGCCAATACCAATATGGATATCGTACTCAGCAGACAGATCAAATTGGAATCCCCCTCTGCATTCTTATATAAATACGGAGTCATCTATAATAATAAAATTAAATCAGTTGGATTTTCCAGTTTGAATGTATTGCGCAATCAGGGAAAAAATGAATGGAATCAGCAAACCGGTATGCCTTCCATTTGGATACTGGGTATGTTTAAACCAAGCCCCACAGCTACAGTTGTATTGCCCTATAAACCGGGTCCGGAAAATACCATGGGCAAAGTGGTAAACGATGATTATTTCGGAAGTATTCCTTCTGACCGGTTGATAATAGATCCCGAAGTGATTTATTTTAAAGCCGATGGCCGCCAACGCGGAAAGATAGGTACTAATACATACAGAGCAAAACCCATTGCCGGTTATTTTGATGAAGAGCGTGGTGTACTTACCATAGTGGAATACACCTTACCGGATATGCCCGCTTATTATGTAAACTCACAATGGAAAATACAGGAAAAACCATTTGCCGGAGATGCAGTGAATGCATATAATGATGGTCCGTTGGAAAACGGTACCCAGATGGGCCCCTTCTTTGAAATAGAATCTTCGTCACCGGCTGCTGCACTCAAAGGGGGAGAGACCTTACAACACAAGCATGCCACCTATCATTTTATGGGTGACGATGCTTCGCTGAATGATATATCCCTCAAAATACTGGGTGTAGGCATTTCTGAAATCAGAAATGCTTTTAAATAAATACCTTACTTTTAATTCACTTTAAAACCGGCTCCTGTTTGTTTAAAACCTGCTAAAAATGAAAAAAATAATATTTCTCCTGATGGTTGGCCAATCCATAATGGCTCAATCCAAAATACAACTATTCAATACTAAAAATCTTGATGGATGGTCTGTCTATGGTACTGAAAAATGGTATGTAGAAAATAATGAGCTGGTATGTGAAAGCGGACCGGATAAAGGATATGGTTATCTGGGAACGAAAGATCAATACAAAGATTTTGATCTGCAATTGGAATTTAAGCAGGAAGCCAATGGCAATAGTGGTGTGTTTTTTCACTCTTCTTTTGAAGGGACCATTGTCAGTGGCTGGCAAGCTGAGGTTGCTCCTCCCGGGCACAGTACAGGCGGTATTTATGAATCCTATGGTCGTGGATGGTTGATAAAACCGGCAGATAATAAAGATACCAAATACCTGAAGATGAATGATTGGAATAAAATGCGGATAAAAGTGGTGGGCAATACCGTCACCACCTGGCTCAATGGCCATAAAATGATCAGTCTCACTGATGATAAAATCGGAAGTAAAACAGGACAAATTGCATTGCAGATACACGATGGAGGTGGTATCAAAGTAAGATGGAGAAATTTAGAGGTAAAAAAAATCAAATAAATTATTCAAATCGGCAATCCACCCTGGTATATCCTTTTTAAGATAATAAATGAGATTATGTACATTCATTTTTTTCATTTTTTTTCATTTTAAACAGGACCTCATTTCGCAAAATGTTGATTTAGGCAGCTGGAATATTTTCAATTTTAAATACAATAGAAATGAAAGATGGAGTGCCTTTGGCGAATCCCAGATCCGTTCATTAAAGTTTTATAATGATTTTCATTATTACGAAATAAAAGGCGGAGTAAACTATAAAGCATATAAGCAGGCAACCTTTTCATTAGCTTTGGGCACTTACCAAACATACAAAGAAGGCGGTGACTTTATCCTGCCTAAAAACAACAATGAATTCAGAATCTGGCCTCAGATTCATTTATCCCAAACGATTGGAAAATTAAATATCGAACAACGGTATAGAATTGAATTCAGATTCACCAGCAACGGCTATCGAAACCGGTTTAGATACCGACTTGGGACAGCTTATGCCTTCGGCAGACAACGGGATGGGTATAAGCCATTCCAAATTGGTATTAGTAACGAACTGTTTTTTACTGATCATGAACCCTATTTTGAAAGAAATAGGTTTTTGTTTTCCTTGAATTACAAACATTCAAAATCAACGACTTTGCAAATGGGATATGTAAATCAATTTGATTACAAAATAAATGATGAAACGGGCAGGGACTTTTTGTTACTAGGATTATATTTTGAAATTTTCAGAAAAAGGAAAACTACCACCGGTATATAACCCGACCTTACCATGAGGAGTTAATTTGTAAATATTAGCTCTTTAATCAGATTTGATGGGTAAATTCGTTTCTCGAATCTGCAGCTCAATATGACAGAAGAAATTAAAAAATACAACGAAAGTCAGAATCAGCAAGATACTCTTATTTGCAATAAACTTGCTCTGATCATTTCCAAAGAGATGAAAAACGCCGAAAATAAAATCTGGCATGCTCACCCGGTTTGGTTTTTAGATGGAAACCCGATAGTAGGATACAGCAAGCAGAAGGCAGGAATCAGACTACTGTTTTGGAGTGGTGCCTCTTTTGAGGAAGACGCTCTGAACGTAGTAGGAAAAAAATTTAATGATGCCTCTGTTTTTTACAAAGAGGTGACAGAAATCAAAGTCAAGGATTTAAAACGCTGGCTAAAAAAATCAATCGAAATTCAATGGGACTATAAAAATATCATTAAACTTAAAGGTCGATTGGTAAAATTGACTTCCTGGTAGAAATAGGTTTAACCTTTAAATGAAATTCCTGAACCTCTTCATATATATACTTTGATTCTTCTCCAAAAGGAATTTCTATATTTAACCCTTATATTCAAGTTCAAACTATTTTAGAAACAATGAATACATCAAAACACCAGGGCCAACACAAAAGTGGAAAAGTAAAAGTGTCCGCATTTACTATTTCATTGGATGGATACGGTGCAGGTCCCGGTCAAAGCAAGGAATTTCCAATGGGAAGAGGAACGGAACAGCTTCACCAGTGGATGTTTGAAACAAAAATGTTTCAAAAAATGCTGGGTAAGGAAGGTGGAGTTGAAGGAACGGATAATGACATGGCAGAAAAATCAATGGAAAATGTTGGTGCCTGGATTATGGGGCGTAATATGTTTGGTCCTGTCCGCGGACCCTGGCCCAATGAAGATTGGAAAGGGTGGTGGGGTGAAAATCCACCTTATCATGTCCCGGTTTTTGTACTTAGCCACCATGCAAGAAACTCCATTGAGATGAAGGGAGAAACAACATTCCACTTTATCACTGAAGGTATAGAAGTTGCTCTTGAAAAAGCTAAGGCGGTAGCTGGTGGAAAAGATATACGTATCGGTGGAGGGACTTCCACCATTCGGCAATTTTTACAAGCAGGATTTATAGACGAATTGCATATTGCCATCTCACCGGTTTTTATTGGATCGGGAGAACACCTATTGTCGGGAATGGATATGCGTCAATTGGGCTTTAATCAAATTAAAAAAATAGATGGAGAAAAAGCTTGTCATTTTATTTTAACTAAAGATAAACCAAGATAAGCCACCACCTCTTCTTTTTTTTAGTCTGAATATGATCTGTGTATAGCGACTTTCGGAAATCGTTTGTGGCAGGTGGAGGGTAAGCAAACAAACCCTATACTGGGCACACTGGAACAATGCAATTACTTTATTTTATATTCGCAAAGACCATCCGGGAAACCATTGGCTTAGAAAGCAGAAAATGGGGCATATAAATTTAATGTCAAACCATTTGAAAAGATGATCCTGTCAATAACCAAACGGGAAATGATCAATATCCTGACCTTATAATCGATGAGCAAAGGCTGCAGATAATTGGATCCCTTTTGAACCATTTTCTCAGCAACTGCAATTTCAGAAAAGTCTTTTTCAAAGGACACATTAATATTCGAAGCCATTACCAGCACCCCGATTCCAAATCCTTTTAGCCTCCATCAATTGACTCTGGGATACAGCAATTCCATTCTTTACTCCACCAAAGCAAATATCATAAGCAAATTTTACCCTTAAGTTAACATCCTCTGTCTATATTTGCCTCAATCCATGGCAATTCTGCAGAAGCAAGGTAGTGGCAAAGTGCATCTTTCTTTTTCAAAAGTATGGGCCATTCTGTGGCCTTATATCAGCAATCGATTTGTCGAGCAATTGAAGGCACTGTGGATTATTATTGCCTATTTGTTTGTTTTTCAGCTTTGGGTGCTAAAACTTCCCGTGGTTTATTCATTGATGATCATTATTGGCGTTTTGATAGTGATCATCGGTCTTATGTTGTTCCTGGAAGGACTTATGTTGGGATTAATGCCTTTTGGAGAAACCATAGGGACAAAGCTACCGCTTAAATCAAGTTTGCCGGTGATTCTTGGCTTTTCATTTGTCTTAGGTATCATGGCCACTTATGCCGAACCTGCCATTTCCGTCCTCAAAGCAGCAGGAGCCAATGTAAAACCGGATGAAGCCCCATTACTTTACAGTATTTTGCATGAGTTTGCTGACCAATTAGTCGTAGCGATCGCATTTGGAGTAGGCCTTTCTGTCTTATTGGGAGTACTGCGGTTTTTATACGGATGGTCGTTAAAATGGTATGTACTGCCAATTACCATTTTACTGGTAATCATTACTATTTATGCAGATTCTAATGATATACTACAACCGGTCATTGGCCTGGCATGGGATTGTGGCAGTGGTGCTACCGGCCCGGTCATAGTACCCTTGGTTTTATCATTGGGTATAGGTGTATGCCGTGTAGTAAACACTAAAAAATCTACTGGAGAAGGGTTTGGCATAGTTGCCCTGGCCTCATTATTACCTGTTTTGATGGTGCTGATTTTAGCCCTCTATCATCATGGTGTTAAAGATTATTATGGTGCCAAACATGGTTTAGTTAATCAAACTTCCTCATCAGATATAACAACCCCATCTACTGCAGGCACAAGTGTCAATGAATCTTTTACCATCAGTGATCTTAAAGAATATCAGGCCACCGGAAAAATCGAAGGTGCTTATAAAATCACATATGAAAGCGACAGCGTGTTCCTGGCAGATGGTAAAATCATAATAAAACAGCCCCAAATAGTATATGAAAAGGATACAAAAAAGTCTGTATCGGGTGATGTGAAGCAATGGGATACCAATATGACTTTTATGGATTTACTCATCGAAGCCATTATTTCCGCCATCAAAGCCATTATACCGCTTTGTCTTTTTTTATATATTGTTTTGAGATTTTTATTGCGGGAAAAAATACCCCAGGCCGATGAAATTTCGATAGGTATCCTATTCTCCATTATCGGTCTATCTATATTTGGGATAGGCATATATTTGGGATTGACACCCATCGGGAGTCAGTTAGGCGGCAACATTCCTGCTGCGTTTGCCAAGATCAAACCATGGAGCCTGGATGGCAGTTATGGACCAATTTTTACAGAATACGGTGGTAAAATAGTTGTAATCCTGTTTGGCTTTTTCCTTGGATATGCAGCTACTCTGGCAGAGCCTGCTTTGCAGACCCTCGGTTCCACCATTGAAAAAGCTACCGTAGGATCTATAAAAAAATCATTGCTGACTCATACAGTTGCCTTAGGGGTCGGACTAGGCATTGCATTGGGTGTTATGAAAATTGCGTTTAGCCTACCTTTAGCCTATATCGTATTACCTATGTACATAATATTAATTCCACTGACTTTAATTTCCTCTGAGGCATTCGTCAATTTCGCCTGGGATAGTGCAGGAGTGACAACCGGCCCGGTTTCGGTACCCTTGGTTTTGGTAATGGGTCTTGAACTTGCCAGGAATGTACCGGGAGTGATAGAGGGATTTGGTATTCTGACCATGGCAGCAGTGATGCCTATCATGACTGTACTTTTGATAGGAAAAATAGTATCAAGACAAAATCTGAAAACGGAAAAATAGAACATCCTATGGAGGCATTGTCATATCAGCATAATTTTTCACTCATTACGGTCATACTGCCAAAATCTAATGCAGAGGATATATTGCAAAAATCATTGCCTTCCTCTTTGCATACCGATATCATCATCAATGCACGAGGTACGCTGTATAAAGAAAAATGGTACCAACAGTTTACCCCCTCCGTAAGCCCGGAACAAAGAATATTGGAAATGTTAGTGCCCAATCATCTCAAAGATGCACTTATGGATCAAATTGCCATTGCCTGCAAATTGGATGAAAACGGAATAGGCGCTGTTTATTCTATTGAATGTGAAAAAACATTCTTTTTAAAGCAATACGATTTTAATCAATCTGTTTCCAAAATCGAAGGCGAGATCCTTCAGTACAAAGACAATCTCTTTGGAATTTATTGTACCGCTCAGCGAAATACCGCTGACGAAATTGCCACTGCAGCAATACGTGCAGGATCGGTAGGGCCGACCGTAGTTTTTGGGCAGGGTAGAGGTATACGAGATCGGTTGGGATTGTTGCGAATAGCCATTAGCCCCGAAAAGGAAATGATACGATTAGTTGTCGATAATTACGATACTGAACCGGTATTTGAGGCTATGATACAAGAAGGTAGGCTGGATACACCGGGTATGGGATTTATCTATATTATTCCAATTCAAAAAGGTATTGTAAACATTCCCAGCACGGCTACTGCAAAAAATGAATTGGCGAGCAGGCATCAGATGATCAAAGCAATAGATGAAATACAGGGAGGATCTGCCTGGCGCATTCAATCAGAAAAAGGAACTAAAAAACAACGCAAATACCTCAATGACCTTAAAAGACTTACCTGTGTGGTCGAGCGGGGTCAGGGTGATGCACTGATTCAATCTGCCATGCATGCCGGAGCTCCCGGCGCAAGCGTTACCTATGGAAAGGAATCCGGTGGTGGCCAATCCCGCCAAGGGTCATCCATTACAGTAAATAGGGAGCTTGAGATCATTGAAATCATTCTGTCTCCGGATGCAGTTGATACCATCATTACTGAAATGCTAAATACAGCTAAATTGAAACAATTGACCGATCTGTATTTTTATACGCAACCGGTTCCCAAAGCATTAACCTACCTTGGATAATGCAATACCATTAATATTGGAATGTGAACCAGAGCTGTTGTAATCCAGCTCAAACTTTAATGATGTAAAGATTACTATTCCATTTGATTTCTCAGTAACCAGGCACATTCTTACCCAATATGATATCCCTTGTACCAATCCATACTCCCTCTTTATTCTTATGCAATTTAATGATTCCGGATCCACCTCTGTTTTCTTGTCTCTTTCTTTCATTTTCAGTTAGATGAGGATCGTCATCAAAAAGGAATTCATCTATCCAGTACAATGAAATACCTGGTTCTTTCACTATCGGATGTATATGCTGAGGTATAGTTGAATTTGGATAAGACGCAGGTCGTATAGTAGATAGTTGATATTTTCCATCTGCCCCGGTTTTGATCCAGCCTCTGAATTGGCCATGTCTTCTTGCCTTTTTCTGGTTTACGGCCGGAGTATAATTGCCTTTATAATCGGTATGATAAACATATAATATCACATTCGATGCCGGGTGGATGCCATCTTTTTTAAATATCGTACCGGAAAGGAGCATTCTTTCACCTGGTTCTGTGGGTGATGCCAGTACCACCGATGAAAAGATTTTATCGGGCATGCCTTCATACATCAGTTCGCAATCTTCACAGCCGCCACCTACTTTTTTATCCGGTGATTGACAATAACATAAACTAAATGGGGTGGAAAAGAATATAAGTAATAGAATTGATTTCATCATTTTTATAATGCAAAAGAATTCAAATCTAAGGGAGAATTTGGAGTGGACAATCCCCCAGTCAGCCAGACAAATACTAAAGTATTATTAAATTTATCACCCTATAAAAACAAAAGCCGATGATTTGCACCATCGGCCTTGCCTAATTTGTCGTAATAAAATTATGGAGACTAGCTCAAATGTTTTGATAAAAATTTGGCCATGTCAAACATAGATACCTGAGCTTTTCCACCAAATACTGGTTTCAATTTAGCATCAGCGTTGATCATACGCTTGTTCTTTGCATCCTGAAGCTTGTTAGCTTTGATG
Source organism: uncultured Saprospiraceae bacterium (assembly GCA_964396995.1). GTDB lineage: Bacteria > Bacteroidota > Bacteroidia > Chitinophagales > Saprospiraceae > JADJLQ01. The sequence goes on from CAYNIG010000019.1 coordinate 31,772, forward strand.
TAATCCCAAATTTTCTTTACTGCTCCGGTACGGGGAACTCCTTTAGCACCAATTACAGCAGCTAGTGCCGGACTGGGAGTAAGTTCTTTCATGAATGCAGCATTTGGTTTGCGCTTGGAAGCAGCTTTTTTAGGAGCAGCTTTTTTAGCAGCTGGTTTTTTAGCAGCTGGTTTAGCAGCCTTCTTAGCTGCAGGCTTTGCAGCGGCTTTCTTAGCAGCTGGTTTTGCAGCAGCTTTTTTAGGAGCAGCTTTTTTAGTAGCTTTCTTTATTGTTGCCATTTTTTAAAAAAAAATTGATAATGAATAACGGG
>CAYNIG010000020.1:0-31901 GCA_964396995.1 uncultured Saprospiraceae bacterium
TACACAAGGAAAGTGGACATTGGCATATGATCCAAAACCTCATTAGGTTGGCGGCTTAAACCTGCATTTTGTTATCCACACAATATTGGCTGGTGTTTTTATTGTTCTGCATACTCTGTCTTGTTGCCTGTTATGCAATCTATCTCATCAAATAAAACCTTAAAATCTTCAAATAATTTAGTGTCCGTTTCATTTTTTATTGCATCTGCAAAAGTTTGTTTCTTTTTATCTTTTATTGCGTGGATATCTGAAAAATCTTTTACTTCCTCTAAAATATCCTTGCTTTGTAAAAAGTCAATAGGAAAATAATGCTCTATTGAAAAAAACATAAATTCAAGTTTACCTTTTAAATAGTGTTCTTTACTATCTGGAATGGGCAATTTGATAGCAAAAATATTATATTCTTTATGTTTCTTTATTCTTTGACTGTTATTCCAAAAGGCAAATAGGTCTTTTTTCAGCCCGTTAAACTCTTGATTTCCTTTCATATCATTATCAAAAATTCCGATAATAGTTTTACTTTTTGATTTATCATTTTGTAAGGTCGCCTCTATTGCTTCTAACAGTTTTCTTAATTCGGCTGCACCACTACCTAAACCTGTATTACCGCAACTACGAATGCTCCAATATGGTGTTAAGTTATCAGTTAATATGTTGTATGCGCGTTCTATTATTTGAGGGTCTGTTTTACCTTCTGTATAAATTTCTATATTTTTTAAAGCAGTTATGTTGTCAAAAGACGATAAGCGTAACTGTTCTGTAGGTGTTTCAATATAATAATTCAAAGCATTGATATGCTTTCTTACATACTTGTCAAAACCTATTTCTTTTTTAAACTCTTTTGCTTTACGAACACCATCAACTATGTCAATAGCTTTGTCAAAAAGCATTAATATAATTGGGTCATTTAGAATATCCTTTTCTTCAAAAAGTGTATTTAGTTGTTTGTCCAGTTTAATTCTATCAGAATGAAGGCATAAACTAATATTAAAAAGTTGAAATAAAATAGCGGTTTTATGCCAATCATTGTTTGCTTTCATTTGCTGAAACTCTTGAAGTAAATCTTCAAAAGCTAAAACTAAAGGGTCTTTTAAGGTTATTGATGTGAAATCCTTGTAAAAATGTAATGTGTGAATTAAAGCCAAGAATGGATATTGTGCACCACTAAAAAAATTTCCTTTTTCAGAGGCAAGTTTTTTCATTTGTTCCAAAGATTGCAAACTTGTATTGAGGCCTGTTTTAATCCCTTCTTTTAGGATAGAGGCATCAGTAAGCCACAATGCTTGCAATAAATATCCCATACCTGAAATACCTATTAAACAATCAATAATGCTTTCATATTCTTTAAATCTACTAATTATCTTTTTCAAAAACTCAGGCATATCTTTTGTTCTGCCTGCATAAAAAATGGCTGTATTTTGCCAATTAAAATCGGTAAAGCGGCTTACTAGTTCATCTTCTAATAGCACTCTCTGATGGTTGAAAATTTCTCGTGAAGCATAATATTCCATAAAATAATTATGCTTAAAATTTACTAAACTATTTTCATCAATATACAACACACCCGTACCTTGTGTCAATGATTGCACTAACTCGGGGATTTGTGTTTTATCAATGGTACGATTTCTTTTTGCGAAAAAATTTTCAATGAAATTTACAAAATCTTGTCGACTTTTAGGTTCTCTTTTAGCGTTTTGCAAAATTTCAAGGGCATAAATAGATAGTATTCTTTCTTTTATATTTATGTCTAAAAATTCAAGATTGCTCTGAACCGTATTTCTACCCAATAAAAATAAATGAAAATTGTCATAAATATCGGTTATAGTTGCAGGAATCTCATACTGTCTTTCCTCGTATAAAATTGAAATTACTGACAAGGTAAGCGGTGTAATTGGTAATTTATCTAATATTCTGTTATCGTGTAAAGAATGTAATAAAGTATTTGCCTTCAACTCATCAAACTTGAAGAAATTTTGTAAAAAAGCCTCAATTTGTTTAAGGTTAAAGTTTTGGATTGTAACGTGTAATGGCTCTTGAATTTCACATTCTTTTACCAAGTATTCGTAACTTCTTGTGGCAACAATAAACCTTACGCCCAAATCTGTATGTAATTTGTCAATATCTTGAAGTATTGACATTTGATGTTTTTTCTCTAATTCGTCAAGACTATCAATCAATAAAATGACTTCATAAACATCAAATAACCTTTCTAAATCAAAATCTTTGTATGTTTTAAGTAAAATACTATCTATTGTACTATCCAAAACAAAATTATTTGACGCAAAATCAGTATGTTTAATAAATATCGGTAAGTTTTTTTTGCCCTCAATACGAAGATTATTGTCTATTAGTTCTTTGCCAATTTCTTTTAACAAAGTTGTTTTGCCTGTACCTGCATCACCAGCAATAACGTAACAGCCACTTTTTACTAATTTAGTTCTCTCTATTCTTTTTGGACGCGGGCGATGTCCTTCCTTGTCTTCAACGAAAATAGTCAATCTTGGCTCTATAAAGATATTGAGCATTTTTGCATACTTTTCGTCAAGTTTTAAGAGATTTCTTAGTTCAGAGTCCGTCTCAATGGTTTTTAAATAAAATTCTTCGTATGGTTTTAAGAACGTATCTGTGTGTTGCCAAAAATTGGTATAATGAGTATCTATCTTATCAACCAAATCCTCTTTACTCCAAAAATCAATTCGTACTGTTGGAAAACGTTTTTTGATTTGTTGTTTAAAATAATCTGATATATCCTTTTTAGAATTTACATCTTGATTAGTAACAATACAAAATGTATCAATGCTATCATCATTTTTTATACCTTCAAAAACATCAAAAACATCACTATTCTTCCCTCCTAATGGTTTTAGAGTGGGTATGTAACAATATTTAGTGACTATAACACCAGATTGAGTAGCGAAAATAGTTGTGTCTTGGTTTCTAATCACATTTTTCAATCCACTATTTTCAAGTAAATTTTCAACTAATTTACTAAATTCACTTATATCGGATAAGGCTTCAATTATCTGATATTTTTCTTTTTTTTCTCTCAAGTTTTATAGTGTTGTTTTTTAGTTCTTAAAATATCAGCCAACGAGTGTATTTGTACAAACTTGCACAAATCTCGGAAATAAATTTAGCTCTATTTTTTAAATTCACAAATTATCAAGCGGCGATCTTCCCTCTGATTTCATTTTATCTGTGATCCCGTTCTACGGGACAAGTTATACGTATACATCAATGTTGTTTCGTTGCTGGTAGCCAGGATGGTAGGTAAATGAAGAATGGGCATTGAAGATAGCCAAAGCTGGTGAAAATAATCTATGCTCAAAAAAGACACCATCCATCAGATAATTCATGAATTGTATTTTTAAGTCAAGTGGTATTAAAATTATGTTCCACTATCCGGTACCAGGAAAAGAACCAATTTAAAATTAGTTTTAAAACTTCAAAATTGAAGCAATCCACGATTGAGCAAATAAGCTATCGATTGCCTTTTTTAATCAGGCCACTCATCACCACCTTTCCAATCCCAATAATTTCTTACCCAATTCATTCAATTCAGCTACCGCATACTTAGTCTGCTCCCAATTGCGCGGATCACCCGGAAAAGCATATCCTTCCGGAGCTAACCTGTTTCTCCAGGATTTGATGCGCCATTCCCTCATGGCTTCGTTATCTTCTTCAGCCGGCATCATAGATATATATTGAGCTATCCGCACTTTGTCTTCCGATCTGTTTGCCCTGATACCATGAGGTTCGAGACTATTAAATATCAATAAATCGCCGGCTTCTAATTTTACTTTATGAAAATGATTTTCAAATCCCGATGTATCCGGTTGGAATCTGTTGCGGTCTTGAGGTTGACTGAGTTTCCAGGTATCGTAGGTGCGATACAACTCAGGTATGCACTGAAAGCCACCCATATTTTCGTCTGTTTGGTCTGCTAAGGCCAGTACTCCTTGTACATTCACCGGTTTGGTCTCCGGATCATAGTCCCAGTGAATAAATCCTTTGTATTCATATCCGGGCCTGATGGGAAAATTCAGATTGGCCCTGTCGATGGTAACCCATAGTTTTTCGGTACCCCATATATCCACAAATGCATCGTAAACCCTCTGCATTTGCCTGTTATTCCAAAGGTATTGATTATTATAACATTCCACCATGCCGGTACCGGCAAGTTCTTTCATTTTCATTTCTGCCCGCGGAGCAGTATACCAGGTCGACTGATCATTAGGGTCTTTTTCTTCAAATTCCCATATGAATTTAGCTGTAGCTAATGCCTGGTCGCGGGGTACCGCATTTTTAACTACCACATATCCATTGTGTTTCCAGTATTGCCAATCCTCTTCCGATAAGACCCGCAGGGGTTTACCATTGGATCGGTCATTGAGTTTGATGGTACTGCTGGTGGCAGTAGATGGATTTCCGGGTTTATCGATGTGATTTTTATTAGGGATCATAGTGGGAGCCATGGTCATATTAGCATTTTCCATTTTTTATTTATCTGTTTATTGTGAATACAAATCTCATACATTTCCACCGGGTAATACAACACGGATATTTGCCAGTTATTGAACAATATTGATCATTTTTTACTTTAAATACGTATTTTTGAATATAATAATGAAAATCACATTAGAACATATATTTCAAGGTAAGCGAAACAGTTCCTTTAATTGGTTGATCAATCCCAAACTAAACGATTTTTACATCTGGCATTTTCATCCCGAATACGAATTGGTACTGATAGAGGCAAAAAAAGGAACCCGGCATGTAGGTGATCATATTGGGAAATTTAAAGAGTTTGACCTCGTCTTGATCGGCTCAAATATTCCACACCTCAATTTTGATTATGGAATTAAAACTGAATATCAGAAAACCGTGTTACACCTTCATCCCCAGTTTTTAGAAAATGCAACTACTACACTGGAGCTATCATCGATAGTAAAATTGATAGAAAAATCAAAGTACGGCCTGGTCTTTGGTGTAAAATCTATGAACAAAATAGCAAGCCTTTTTAAAAATGCCCACAGGCTGCCTTATTTTGATCAGTTCCTGGAAGTACTGAAAATATTAAAAATACTCGCAGAATCAAACGATTTTAAACAACTTCATAAAAAAGAACCCACCAATCTTTACAATAAAAAAGAAACGGATCGGCTCACCAGAGTAAATAATTATATAAAAGAAAATTATACCCAAAAAATTACACTAAACAAAGTGGCGGGTATAGCTCATTTAAATAATGCGGCATTCTGCAGATATTTTAAAAAAATGACTAAACTGACTTTTATAGAATACCTCAATCATTTCAGAATAAACGAGGCGAAAAGATTATTACTGGCAGATCATAATGTGAGTCAAACTTGTTTTGCCTGTGGTTTTGAAAGCCTTTCTTATTTTAATCGTACTTTTAAAAAAATTACCGGTGAAAATCCGCTTCACTATAAACATCGAATGGTGGTGGCCTAAATTCAAAGAGGGATAAATCAAGTAGTCACCTTATAATATTGAAATAGGAACTCCTTTAAATTAAATTCTATTTTATTGCCAACTACGAGTTGCCTAGTAAAATAATTAATACTTTAGCATTCGATGCAATTAAAGCTAAAAAGTATTCTCCTCCTCCTGGTACTATCTACCCCTGCTTATACCCAGATAAATCGGAAAGCACTGGTAGAAAGACATAAAGTCATTGTACATGATTTTGATACCATGGCCTCCCTCTCAGTGGGTAACGGTAATTTTGCTGCCACGGTGGATGCCACCGGCATGCAGACTTTTCCTGAGTATTATAAAAATGGAGTACCACTCAGTATTCAATGTGATTGGGGCTGGCATAGTTTTCCCAATGATTCCAATTATAAATTTGAAGAAACTTTTAAAGAACTGGAGTATAATGGCACAAAGAGAAACTATAGTATACAGAATCATGAAAATATCAGAAAAAATCTGGCCACAGAGTATTTCAGATCTAATCCACACAGGTTGTTACTTGGATTGATTGGTTTTGATATCATCGGCAAAAGTGGAAGCCCGGTTTCTATGGAAAACTATAAAATCATAAAACAAGAACTCAACCCCTGGACAGGAATCATAAAAACAATGTTTAAAGTATCTGAAAGAATGGTATATGTATATACCTGCGCAGATCCTGACACCGATAAGCTTTCATTTAAAATATCATCGGATTTATTTGCCTCGCAACGATTACGATTTAAACTGAAGTTCCCGACCCCTAGCGGCAAATGGAAAGATACCGGGACTGATTTTTCATTTTATAAAAATATTCAAAGTGAAGTGATCAGGATCAAAAACAATAAATTCGAAATATCGCGCCATATAGATACGACCAGGTATCGGATAGAATTGGAAACCAGTCATAACATTACTTTACATTCTCAGGCTCAGCATGAATATTTGATCATCCCGGATCCGGTTTCCAATACATTTGAGCTTAGGCTTTATTTTACGAATAAATCACAAAAGGCCTCAAAGTCAGACTTTGGTACTACGGAAAAAAAAGCCGCTGCCTTTTGGAAAAAATTCTGGTCATCAGGTGCAGCAATGGATTTACACCAATCAAAAGACACAAGGGCAAATGAATTAGAGAGGCGGATTATACTCTCTCAATACCTCACCCGTATACAATGTTATTCTGGTACTCCTCCTCAGGAGACGGGACTTACCTATAATAGCTGGTACGGCCGGCCTCATATGGAAATGTATTGGTGGCATGCTACTCATTTTAATCTTTGGAGAAAATCAGAGGTTAATCATCAGGCACCTGAAAATTTTAACTGCCTAGACTGGTATTTGAAATCATTACAGGCAGCGAAAGCCATGGCTTCGCGGCAAGGGTATAAAGGCGCTCGCTGGCAAAAAATGACCGATCCTTATGGAAATGAAACTCCCTCTTCTGTAGGATCTTTTTTAATATGGCAACAACCGCATGTCATTTATCTGTGCGAGCAACTATATCAATTATATCCCAAATCGTTCCCATTAAATAAGTATGCTCAATTGATATTTGAAACTGCCGATTTTATGTCTGATTTTTTAGTGTGGGACAATATTAATGGTTACTACAGGCTGGGGCCCGGTATCATACCCGCACAGGAAAGTCATGATCGAGACGGCTGTATCAACCCTGCATTTGAATTGGCGTATTGGAAGTATGGTTTATCTGTGGCCGCAAAATGGAAAAAAAGATTATCCCTGCCTCCTCACACTGATTGGGAGTATAAATTAGCCCATATAGCACCATTACCGATAAAAGACAAAGTATACCTCACTGCTTTTTCTGCTCCTGACTCGTATACTAATCCTGAGTATACAAGAGACCATCCTTCGGTTTTGGCAGCACTGGCCTGTATTCCGGATATTGACCTGGTTGATAAAAAAACAATGGCAAATACATTAGACACCATATTGAAAAAATGGAATTGGAGTAGTACCTGGGGGTGGGATTATCCCATGATTGCCATCACTGCTGCCAAACTAAATAAACCCGGTCTGGCAGTAGAAACCTTATTAATGAATACTCAAAAAAATACCTATTTGCCCAATGGGCATAATTACCAGGATGGCCGGCTCACGATTTATCTGCCGGGGAATGGCGCATTCTTGACTGCTATTGCCGAAATGGGTAAGAATGGTTTTCAGGGTTTTCCTAAAGATGGTCAATGGAAAGTGAGGGCAGAGGGATTTTAAACTAATATCTGCTAAGTTTGTTTATTTGTACATTTAAGTAAACTATAAAATTATTATGGCATCAACTGTATTACACAAAGCAGATACACGGGGTCATGCTAGTTTTGGTTGGCTAGATAGCCATCATTCATTCAGTTTTGGTCATTATTATGATCCATCGAGGGTAAATTTCGGAGCATTACGGGTTTTAAATGATGATGTGGTTGAAGCCGGAATGGGTTTTGGTAAACACCCACACGATAATATGGAAATCGTAAGTATACCACTGGAGGGAGAATTAGAACACAAAGACAGTATGGGCACTACTGCAATAATTAAAAAAGGCGATGTACAGGTCATGAGTGCCGGTACCGGATTAAGTCATAGTGAATACAATCACAGTAAGGAACACCCTGTAAAGTTTTTACAGATTTGGATTATACCCAATAAAAAGAATGTAAGTCCGAGATATGATCAGATCAGTCTTGCATTAGAAGACAGGAAAAACAAACTTCAGCAAATAGTATCACCCGATAAAAATGATGTCGGTGTGTGGATACATCAGAATGCCTGGTTTCACATCGGAATATTGGATAAAAATCATTCCTTCGTGTATAAATTTAAATCGGCAGATTCCGGTGTATATGCCTTTTTATTAAAGGGAAATATGAATATAGAAGGTCATGTACTGAATGATAGGGATGCGTTGGGAATATGGGATACAGATCAGATTGAATTGAAATCGGGGGAGGATGAAAGCGAAATACTGTTGATAGAGGTTCCCATGAAATTATGATGTTGGAATAATTACGTTTACTTTTGAAAAAAATTTAAATATGAAAAGACTAATACTCACGATCATTGCCCTGGCATCGATACATTTCCTCTTCTCACAAGGCCTTACTAAAGAGGAAAGGAAAGCTGCCCTTAAAAACCTCAAATGGTCCACTAAAGAAATGAAAAAAAGCCTTAAAGGATTATCCGGAGCTCAACTCAACTTTCATGAAAATGGTGACCGTTGGTCTATACAGGACTGTCTGTATCATATTGCTTTTTCAGAAGGTGCCTTGCGCAGCGCATTAGATGGAGCTTTGTCAGCGCCAGCCAACCCTGCTGCCAAAGCAGAGCTTAAAGCCACAGATGACCAGATAAAAGCAATGATTACCAGCAGAGCCAATAGAGTAAAAACGGCACCCCCTTTTGAGCCGTTGAATACGGGGTTCAAGTCTTATGATGAGGCATTAAATGCATTTAAATCAAAAAGAGAAGCATTGATGAACCTGGTAAAAACCACTAATATAGATATGCGAAATCATATTGTAGAATTACCTTTTGCCAAAATGGATGCATACCAGTTTGTACTTTTTATCTCTGGTCATACCAACAGGCATACCCAACAAATGGACGAAGTAAAAATGGCAAGCAGCTACCCGAAGATCTAACAGGGAAATACAAATCTCTTTTTTGCTATTTTAAAATGATCTTCCTGGAATGCATGGTTTGTTCATTTTGAATATGAATCGTATAAATTCCTTTAGCAAGGGATTTTAAATCGAGATTATGTGATGAGGAAACTGCGGTGTTTAATTTATTTTCATGTACCTGGCGGCCCACCATATCCTGAATAAATAATCGATATGTACCCTTGCTTCCAAAATCATTTATTTTCACAACCAAATCTCCCTCGGAAGGGTTTGGAAAAACGACGAGCTCAAATTCAAATTGTTTTTTTTCAGTGTGTGGTATATTACCTATACTATTGCATTTAATTGTATTTACCTTAATTACCTGACCGGTGCTGCTTCCACAAAGATTAATAGGGATTACTGTAATTATTCCTGATCGTGACCCAAAGTTTACTTTTATCTGATTGGTTCCCTGTCCGGAAACGATTCTTGCATCAGATGGTACTGCCCATTCGTAATCAGTAGCCCCGGTTGTCGGTGCCACGCTGTACATTTCATTTTGCGTACCGGTACATATGGTAGTATTCCCTATAATTCCACTTTCCAATACCGGAGTCGGCAATACCATTAAACATTCAAAGGGGCTTGGGCCGCAAAGGGTATTATACTGCACACAAATATCGCCTGCCTTATAAGATGAAGCAAAACTTACCTGAATGGCCGGGCTGTTTTGACCACTTAAAATGGTAGCACCTAAAGGTACTGTCCAGGAATACGAAATAGCCCCTGTAATAGGCGGAATTGAATAGGTACCTGTGCCAATTTTGCACACTCCCGATGTGGTTCCCGTAATGTTTCCCGGAACACTGCCAGGGGTAGCGTAAACGTAAAGATATCTGCCATTGAACGCAGGACTCAGTCCACATGGATTCCAACCTTGTACGGATATATTTCCTCCTTTAAAAAACTGATCAAAACTAACATCGATAGAGGTAGTGCCTTGTCCACTCATAATGTAGGCACCTTCCGGGACAGTCCACACATATTTAGCGGTATTGTTTACCGGGCTTATGGAGTAAGTACTCGGTGAAAGGGTATTGCACATTCCGAATGTATTGCCGGCAATCGGCCCCGGCACATCGGGTACTGCACCATTATTGGATGTAGTGACCGTATCTGATCCAATACACCCGTTCATATCTTTTACGGTTACGGAATAATCTCCTATTTGCGATACCGTGATGGAAGGACTTGTTTCTCCGGTTGACCATAAATAATTTTGATACCCAAGACCTGCGTCGAGTACAGTAGAACTGCCCCCGTCACAAAATGCAAGCGAACCGGCTATCATGGGTGATGGCGGTATATAAACCTGTACCTGCTTGTGTACGGTATCTTTGCATCCAAAAATATCAGTTATGGTGAGTATGTATGTCCCGGAAGAATGGGCATAGATCTCGCTTGAATTACTGCCCGTGGACCATAAAAATGTTTGTCCGCCGCTACCAATCAATTTGACTGAATCTGCAGGGCAAAATCCGGAATTTCCGATAATGGAAGCAATAGGTGCAGTACGCAATGAAGTCATCACTCCCGTACTTGCCATACATCCATTTGAATCAACTACTGTAACAGTATAATTACCCGGTGATAAGGCATAGATAGAATCTGAGGTAGCGCCTGTATTCCACAAATAGCTGTTATAGTTGGAGTTTACCCGTAATAAAGTGGAGTCTTCGGGGCAAAAGAGTAGTGTGCCTGAAATGACCGGAGTAGGATTGGGGACTGGAATTACCAGGCTATAATCTGAAGCCTTGCAGCCATTCATGTCTGTCACGGTAAGACCTACATAAGATGGTAAATTAACTAAAGTGGATGAGATCGTGTCGCCGGTATTCCATTGATATCTTGTAAAAACTCCGTCAGCACTTAATATGGTCGACCCCTGAGGACAAATAACGGTATCTCCAATAATGTTTACTACGGGCGATGCAAAATGGTTTAATATAATAGAATTGGACGATGAAATGCCGCATGCTGAACCATCGTCATGAGTTACGTAATAGGTACCGGGCAATTTTACATATATGCTATCACCGGTGAGTCCGTTGCTCCATATATTTCCTCCGGGCATATTCGTTTTCAATTTTACACTATCTCCCGGACAAAAAGTCATAGCACCGGTCAAGGAAATTACCGGATTTACAACCACTGGAGTAGTCACTACAATACTATCGGAAGAGGTACAGCCATCGGAGTTCACTGTGGTCAGATGGTAGGTGCCGGGAGCAGAAATGATCAATGTATCATCCGTGCCGCTTGAAGGACCTGACCATAAAAAACTGGAAAATACTCCCGGCGTAGTAATCCTGCCAATACATACGGCATCAATACCACTGAGGCCATTCACTGCACCAGCATTAATCGATAATCGTACCCCTTTTACCTTGTACGGAGTGAGATCAGGAAATTGAATTCTATTTCTTCTTGCTACAGGTAGTACCGGCTGCACGGGCTGAGTCCAAACTAAATAGGTATTCATCAGTTCATCTATAAAATAGATACTGTCTACCGCTCCGGGATTAAATGTCTCGTAGATATCTATAAAATTTACAGAATCAGGGTTTGAAAATTGAAGGGTAATGTATTCTCTGTTCATTTCCTCCTTTCCAATCCAGGATTGTGGATCCGGACCGTATTTTGGATATACATCAGGTAAACCCAATGCTTTCTGACCAGTAAAATCAGAATTTGAATATTGGGAACTGACAGATATTAAACTATCAGCATACCTGGCGATGAGGCTCGATGCCACCAGTGTATCGCTAACAGCTCCAGCACATAAAAACGGATCACCGGAAATAGCAGATACTGATGTACCGGGTATAATTTCTGCTTTGATCATCAACCTGCCCGGATAGGGATGGTGCCAAAGGCTATCACCAGAAATCCTGCCCAGATAATAAACACTGTCCCTGATGGCTAATCCTTCATATTGAACTCCAACCGGCCTATAGGATTGCATACCCATTGTCTGCGCTAAGCCGACATAATAAATTTCATCTTTTAATAATCGGGAATCCGGCATATAAAAAGGGTGATATTCATTAATTTGAGTAGAATCCGGTATAAACAAATCAGACTGAGCTAAAATAATTTTATTTGAATCTAATACCACAGCGTACACCCCTTGCCCAATGCTGGACTGAGTAAGATATACCTGCACTGAATTTATTTTACCGCAGCCCTTCATTGTATGGCGACTCAGAGTAAGACCTGCAGTATCTGTACCGGCCTGGGAGATAAATTTTGATCCATCGTCATACGAAACGATATAAGGACAAATCTGTTGCAGATAATGTCCGCGGTTATTTTGGATTACATCTTCCATCGGCAGAGGATCAATAAATACCAATATTGAATCTTTTTCTATCAGGTTGGGATTCCAACCGGAAAACTCCACCAACTGTGTGGTGTCAGGACCGATCAAAACATTTTGTTGAGTGGAGTAACGGATTAGGTTCGTAGCCATATCCTTTACTTGTAATTTTACTGTATAGGTACTGGACCAGGATGAATAATTTTTAATCAGTGCGGTTATGGGATTCGTAGTATAGTTAGGAGCATATTTTCCCAAAGCATAGACTGCCAGGACGGCTACACTATCTGAAGTATTAGGCGAACAAAAATAGGTTTCGGGCCTGTAAGTGGATAAATACATTATCGTATCTGTAGTCATCATTGAAGTGTCTCCGGTAGTATTGAAAGATAAAATATAGTTAACGGAGTCCTGACCGGATGACCCTTTTAAAACAGAATTGGTACGTGTAGTAAATGAGGTATTAAAAGAAGAAAGAGGGCCAGAGGGGCGACTGTATTCCCAGGCTACGTACAATGCTCCGCCGGTATAGGTAAAGAAGGTATCCTGCTCCAAAAAGCTAAATGGGGTATAATAGGTGCCTATGGTGTCAGGTATACAAATACTGTCATGGTGTATAAGATGCATTGGTGCAATAGCATTATCCCAAAAAATAATGTCTTTTGCCCTGTAACGTAAATCATAACTAGCTACTCCCGGAACAGAATCCCAATAGAACCGAACTCCATTTTCTGAAATGCTGTCCGTTGAAAATCTTCCCGGAGTATAACAAACCAAAGGACCCGCCATAAGAAAAGAACTTCCTGCAACAAATGCGCCGCTACCCATTGCACAATTGGTTTGCACTTGCCACTCATAGCCTGTACCGGCAACTAATCCGGAATTTAATTTAATTGAATCAGTAAAGGACAGAGTCGTATTCCAATTTTCCGATCCCAACATTCTGAATCGGATCGAATAATAGACTGCGCCGGCAGCAGAAGTCCACTTTAAAGTTGCAGATGAAACAGTAATATTTGATACTGGTAGCGGCACGGGCTCATTGCAAACATCTGTTTTTTCCGTTTTAAAAGATTCCGTAGAATAACTTGAAAAATCGGTGGCACTACATTTTGTTCGCACTCTACATTCATAGTCCCGGTTTGCAATCAAACCGGATAGAATAATGGAATTCGTAACCGAGCTGTCTGAGTACCAAACAGCAGAATCAGTTATTTTATAGTCGATATAATATTTAATGGTAGCCATAGCAGGAGCTACCCAGGAAAGGCTTGCGGTATTGGAGGTTGTATTTACCACACGAAGATTGGTGGGCGGCTGGCAGGAAGGTAAGTTTAAATTTGAAAATAAAATACCGGGAGAAAACAACCCTCCCGCGCAGTTTGATTTTACCTGCCATTCGTAATTAGCAGGAAAAATACCGGACGGTGAATAATAATTAGTGGTAATTCCGGTGGCATAAATCCAGTTGGTATCTATTCTACTGGATGTGTCATTTGTGTTTTGAAGGTATACTTTAAATTTCCCTTTAGTAGAATCATTTTGGGCTCCTCCAATAGTAAATCCGATACAATTAATGCTGTCCCCTGTCTTTAACCCTGACCGCATCATCTCCTTTGAATTAACCAGATAGAATCCACGTTGAAATCTAAAAGCACCTTGCGGAGCAGTAGATTGATTACTAGTACCGTCAGAGGGCAATGCAACTGTAGATGTCTGAGCCAGCGTCAATGCAGGAGCCATGTAAAACAACAATCCAAATACGAATAGTATATTTTTTTTCAGTCTAGTCATTCGCACTGTTAGTTTGAGTTTTAAGGAGTTTGGTGAATTCATCCTGAATCATCTGATGTACCTGTTCTGTGAGATTTTCTTTATATATAGGATCGGTACTGATTTTATTCCAAAACACATTTGATTCAGATGAATGAGCATCCTGTTTGAATTTTAACAGCGCTTGATCCACTACCTCCGATATGTGGTTTTTTGTAACCATTGACGATAAAAGGTTGATTACACTTGAATCCGCAATGTCCATACCTTGAAATACATTTTCATTTGATAAAGGTTTGTCTTCAAAAATCATTTCATCGTCCTGAATTCCTGCAGCTTCTTTAAATCCGGGAACCAATTTGGCTAATATAGAGTTTCGTCTTTTTATTTTTAACTGAAGCTGCTCTATTTTATGTTTTTGTTCCATGGCCATTTTTTTTAAAACATCCCCATGCAACCCTATAGCCACCTGAATCAAACTCCATGGTGCTTTGTCCTCTGAGGCAGACCAGGCCAAGCCAACTATTTGAGTATACTCTTCGATTTTTATTTTACCCGGAGCAATAGCTACACCTAAGCCATCATTTCTACCAGAGGGTATGATGTAGTCTCCGATATTCACCTTTCCGATTACATAGACAGGCACCTGACCTAAAAAGGCAACTTTTTCAAAAGTGCGGATATTTTCGTGTATGGGTTGGTTACCTAATATTATTGGTTTTGAAGAAATCACAAATGGCTTTTCATTTTTTGAAATCTTTTTTGATACCAAACCATTTTTTATACTGACTATATAACCTGGTAACATTTTTTCATCCGGATCTGCTTTGGGAAGCCATTCAGCATAATCTCCAGCACCGGATTCGTAAGTGACACCGGTACGGGCAGCCCGGTGCGCAATAAATTCATCTCTCCTGTCTAAAGTTTCATCAATGGATAAGGCAAATCCCACCAATGCAACACCCTGAGCCACCAGGTCAGCAGATGCCTTTACAATGAAAGAGACTATCGGGGCACAACCCATTACCCCTAATCCAATACAAGGAGTAGCTGATGCCGCAGCACCAATTAATTGTTTTGCTGCAACCAGAAATTTTATATCTGCCACAACCTGCGCTGTGGTGGCAGCTAAGACCGATCCATTTATGCGTGCGATCTCAAGATGATAGCCGGCATTTTCAATATGCTGTGCTGTCGTTTCACCTTCTACTCTTCCAATCACTGCTGACGCACTATTTCTAAATTCTATAAAATTATTACTCCATCCCGGCTCACTATTTTCTATCTGAATACTTATGCCATTTTGGTTGCTGGTATTTCTAAAGAAGGCAACATATCGTTGATTGGGGTTGGAATTTACCTGAAGTGCATCAAACATAGAGGTGGCTCCGAAGACGGAAAGACTATTAAGAAAACGGGACGAACCCCGAACGTTTAATCTTTTTTGTATTCCAACGCCACCCAGTACTTTTAGCGCACCTGCAAATGGGCTGGTTGCTTCTGTCCTATCTTTTATAGTAACCATTTGACCTATTCGGGCAGCTCCGCCGATATTAAGGTTGAGCCCTATACCCACTCCACCTGCTACTATCAAAGCTCCTGTCATCGTATTGGTAGATTGGGTACCATCCGTAATAGAAACTGCACTTCCGAATCCTACCGGACCAACAAATTTGGCAATGCCGCCCACATAAAGATTTTCTTTGATGTATGCACCTCCTGCTATCTGTAGTGAACCGCTTACAATAGCTCCCGATGTATCGGTGGAATAGGCAGACAAGATTTTTAATTTATCGTTTAATGTGGTACAGGAGTCTACTGCCAATGTACCGGTAAGTACTACTGGTCCTGAGTTTAAAACAGAAAGATTATCCTGAAGATTAGTAGTAGAGTCTACTTGCAGTCTACCCGTAAAATAAGTTGGGCTCATATTATTTACGCACAAGCTGTCATTGAGATCTGTTGGCCCGTCTACTGTCAAAGTGCTGTTTAAGTATGTATTTAAATTTACCTGAAGTGTACCTGATAACAGACCCGGACTTTGCTTGAATACCGAAAACGGTCCATGATTAAATGTAGCTCCACCCAGTATGTTAAAAAGCACATTTTTTTTGGCTATGATCGAATCATCAATGAAACTACTTTGTGTTATATTCAGGTCTCCTCCTACTTTGAGGTTTTGAAGTATCTTGAAATTTAATTTAGTAATAATATCTCCCCCCTTTAATATCCGCAATCTTTCCACGTTATCGGTAATCATGATCAGGTCTACTTTATCAGTTGTGCCAAGAGCATTGGTATGATATAAATTTCCACTGGCATCGGTCATGGCATTGCCAAAAACGGACCATTCGTTTGATATTACTCCCGGCCCCGAAAGATGCAATTCCTGTTTTGGTTCACTACCTGAAATGGTATTGGTGGTACTGGCGTGGAATGCATAGGGTACTGCTAATAATTTACTTTGGGTAACCTGATTGAATACATTTTTTAATCTGTCTTTTACCGCTACTTCAAGCCATATGTTTTCATCATTCCATGGAATCAATCCAAATTGTCCTGAAAGCGATTGTCCCTCACCAATGATGATATTAAACAAACCTGCAGGGTCGGTATGCACCTGATGTGATTCTATATAATATTCTTTTCTGAGATTATTTTCCTGACTAAATAAATAAATTTTTAAATCTATTTGCTGATTGGCTAAAGGTTTCCCCTCTGATGATCTGGCAACAGCCTGATAGCTCATCCCTTTGGGAATCACTTGCGTGTAAATCAAAGATATCCATCCCAGGCTTAATCCCAATATGAGTAAAATTCGATGCACATTCATATTCATTAAATTAATGTGATGGTTACTGTATATTTTTATTTTTTTAACTTCCATTTTTCGATTTGCATAGAAATTTCATTTTTATATACCTGTTGAAGACTTTTTATAAATTGGGATTTGAACAACGGATCATTTTTTAGTCCTTGCCAAAAAGGATTTTCATTTAGATTGACTGCCTGATCCTGAAGTACATTTTCGGTGTTTTTTAATAATTGTTCTATATGGGAAACGGAGATTTCTTTGTATAGAAAATCTTGCCCGGAAGCAGGTAAAATCATTCTATCGGAATTCACTCTGTTTGATGAAGAGGTCGATACCGGGATAGGTGGGTAATCAAAATTGGAAGCTTTTTTGTATTTGGGAATAAGTTTTTTCAACATATCTGCAGTAGAAGCCAATTCTACTGCTGTGTTTTCAAGTGCTGTTTGATTTTCTTCTATCACCTTAGTTAAATCATTAGAATAAATTCCAATGGCTACACGCACCAGCTGATAAGGTCTGGATCCATCCGCCTCTTCCCATGCTTCACCTAATATCAGAGTGTAATCCGTACTTTTCAAATCTGCCGGAGAAATGGCTTTGCCGAAACCATCGTCGTTTCCGGATGGCACTATATAATCTCCCACTTTTACCTTTCCCATTACCAACACCGGTACCTGACCTAAAAAGGCAACTTTTGCATAAGCTGATCGCAAATGCTCGGCAGGGGCATTACCTAAAACAATAGGTTTGGTAGTAATCACCAATAATTTTTGTGCTCCGTTTAACTTTTTAGAAATTTTCCCATTTACCAATCCGATCAAATGACCGGGAAGAAATGGTTCTTCAACATTTTCTTTTGGCAGCCATTCAGCATAATCTCCGGCACCAGATTCGTAAGTTACCCCGATGTGTGCGCTTTTATAATTGGTAAAATTAGCTATTTGCTCTTCTGCATTATCTTTGCTATCGACCATGGTTGCCAAAGCTACACTTCGTGCAGTCACATCAAGTCCTGCCTGAATAATTAATGAAGTGATGGGGACTGTAACACAAACACCCAATCCCGAACATACCGTACTGGATGTGGCTGAGGCTACCACATTCGCTACTGAAGCAGCCAATTGTAAGGTGGCGGCTGCAACGGCCAGGTCTGCAATAGAAAGATCAGTTTGCAATACAGCGATTTGTCTGATGTATTCAGGATTGGTCAAATATTCATTTACGTTTTCCCCTTCAATACGCCCAACCACTCCGCCGCCGCTTTTTCTAAATTCAACATAATTATTTGAATGACCCGGAGAAGCACTTTCAATTTGAATTTTAATGCCATTTTGTTGGGCATTGGTGTTTCGAAATTGGGCTACAAATGACTGGTTACTGGTTACTTTTAATGAATCATATAAATTGATGTTTCCCTGAGCATACGTAGAATCAGAAAGCAGTGCATTTCCTTGCACATACAATTCCTTACTTATCCCCACACCCCCATGCACTTTTAATGCTCCTGAAGCAGAATCCAAAGATTCAGTCAGATCATTTACCGTCGTCATGCCATTGACCATCACCATTTGACCAACATTTAAGTTAAGTCCTATTCCTACGCCACCGGTAACTTTTAAAGCACCAGTGGTGGTGGAGGTAGACTGCGTCAGATCATTGATGGCTACTGGTCCGGCAAATGCAGCCGGGCCACCAAATTTAGCTATACCCCCTACAACTAAGTTCTTACTTACATAAGCTCCTCCCCCTGACTGCAAAGAGCCACTCGGTGCTGCGCCTGAAGTATCGGTCGAAAACAACGAGGTGATTTTTATTTTGTCATTAAATGTTGCACAGGAGTCGCCACGCAGAGTGCCGGAAAAATAGGTCTCGCTGATATTATTTACTATCAGTGAATCCTTGATGTTGGTGACGGAATCTACGGTAAGCGTGCCTGAGAGTTTTGTTGGGCTCTGATTATTGACAAACAACCTTCCATTAAGATCTGTTGCTCCCTCAACTACCAATGAGGTGTCGAGATCAACGGATTGATCGACAGTAAGATTTCCGGTAAATAGTGCCGGGCTTTGATTCAAAATGGTAAATGGGCCATAATTGGTGGTAGCGCCTCCCATTGTATTCAATAATACATTTCTTTTCCCTATCAATGTATCCTGTATACAGGAACTCAAGACCACATATAAATTATTATCTACAGTAAGGTTTTTTCCAATTTCAAAATTGAGTTTGGTGATTATTTGACCGGAAGATAAAATCCGCAATCTCTCCGTATTATCAGTAATCATGATCAAATCTATTTTGTCTGTAGTACCCAGTGCATTGATATGATACGGATTTCCGGCTGCATCCGTTTTTGCATTGCCAAATACGGACCATGAATTGGAAACTACTCCAGGCTCAGGTGGAGAAAATTGTCCTGAAGAGCCCGGGCTTTTGTGGATCAGACGATCAGCTGTGCCAGAATGTATGGCATAGGGTACTGCCATCAATTGGCTGTTGCTGACGGTGCTAAAGGAAGTTTGATTTTTATTTTTTACGGCCACTTCGAGCCATATATTTTCTTTGTTCCAGGGTATTCGATCAAATTCACCTTCTTGAAGTATGCCTTCGCCAATAATTACAGTAAACAAGCCCAGGGCATTGGTCTGTATAGTATGTGTTTCAATATAATAATTTGCACGCCTCCCATATTCCTGACTAAAAAGATAAATTTTTATATTCAGATTCTCCTGAGCCAGTATTTGCCCATTTGTATTTCTGGCTATGGCCTGATAATTCATCCCACGAGGAATAGATTGTGACCAGGTGGTCACAAAAGATAGGAGAATCAGAATTACTAAAATCGAATTTTTCATGTCCATAATTAAAGATTAAACATAATCGATTGGATTTATTTTACTTTTTTTTCGTTTGTCGTATTGCATCCCATTTTTTTTGAATTTCCTGTAGGTAATAATCATTGATATTATTAAATACTTGTTTTTTATATTCAGGATCGGTATTCATTTGTTGCCAAAAAGGATGCTTTTTTATATCTCCTCCATTCATTACAAATGTCTTTTGTGCAAAGGACAAGGCTTCCTCCAACTGATTTTTAAAAACGGTGTTTGAAGTCTCTATAGACTCCGAATTTATTTCATTGGATTTAATCAAAGCAGGGCTTTCTATTCTATGATCAGGTGCATCATCAAATAAACCAGCCTGGTTGGCAGCTTTCTTAAAACCTTTCACGGATTTGGACAACAATACGTTGGATTCCTGAAAATCCGATTTCAATTTTGAATACATTGCCTCCTGAGAAGCCATTGCTTTACTGATATCACTACCATGCAATCCTATAGCTACATTAATCCTGTTCAATGCATCATTTGCTGAAGATGACCATGCTATGCCTACTATTTTGGTATAATCTGATGGGGTCATGTGTTCAGGAGAAATGGCCTTTCCAAATCCATTGTTTTCGCCGGATGGAAGTATATAATCACCGGCATTGACTATTCCCCTCACCCAGACGGGCACTTGCCCCATAAATGCAATACGACTATAATTTGACCTTTCAGCATCCGAAGGCATGTTGCCTAATACAGCCGGTTTGGAAGAGATTACTAATACTTTAGTTGCCCCTGTTGTATTTTTTGAAACCTTTCCATTATGTAAGCCTACTATATATCCTTCAGTCAATGCTTCCCCAAGATTCAATTTGGGTAGCCATTCTGCATAGTCACCGGCACCAGACTCATAGGTGACGCCTGCTCTGGCTGCTCTATAATCGATATAAGCTTGTTTCTCATCATGAGCCATATCCAGGGCAAGAGACACGGCCACCACCGCACCAGCCAGGATGGTTGCTTTTAAAGAAGCGGTGGTAATTAATGAAACCACCGGTGCAGCATAGCATCCTCCAAATCCTATACAAGCAGTTCCTGATCCAGCCGCCGCGGCTACTCCCGCAATGGCAGCGGCCAGGTCTATTGCGGTTACGGCTACGTTGTATTGGGCTCTGCTAATCCTCGCATCATAAAAAATTAAGTCATTTAAATATTTTGGATTTTGAAGGAGTTGAGCGGATGTTTCTCCCTCAATTCTACCTACCACATTTCCCTGACTATTGGCAAATTCGATCAGGTTATTTGCTATTCCGGGTGTCGAATTATCGATTTGAATGCTTATCCCATTTTGATTGGAAGTGTTTACAAACTGGGCTATATAGCTATGGCCATTCGTTACACTGAGATATCCCTGTAAAGTGGATAACCCGTTTATTCTGAATTTATTGCTAAATTCAGAATACCCATTTACCTGAAGTTTTTTTCTGATTCCCACACCACCATATACTTTAAGAGCACCTGTAGAGGGATTAAATGAATGTGTCGTATCCTTTATAGTAGTCATACCTGTAAACATAGCCATACCCCCTACATTCACATTCAGTCCAATTCCAACTCCTCCTTTTACTTTCAATGCACCGGTGGAAGAATCCGTAGATTGAGTAAGATCAGACATGCCTACAGCTCCACCAAAGACAGCCGGTCCTTCAAATTTAGCCAGTCCGCCTATGTAAAAATTTTCCTTTACATAAGCACCACCGCCTACCTGAATAGCTCCGCTGGGTAATGATCCGGTAGTAGTATCCGTTTGATGCAATCCACGTATTTTGACTCTATCATTAAAAGTAGCCATAGAATCTACAGTCAAAGTACCTGATAAAATAGTAGGGCTAATGTTGAGTACATTCAAAGCGCTGTTTAGGGTAGTGGTGGAGTCAACACGTAAAGTCCCGGTAAGTTTTACAGGACTCATATTATTTACATTTAGCCTGCTATTGAGATTAGTAGTACCATCAACATTCAATCGGGTATTAAAAAATGATTTGCCATCTACAGTCAGCTTTCCGGTAAAAAGGGATGGCATATAGTCTGCCACCGTAAAGGGACCGTAATTGATGGTTTGTCCGCTGATGGTATTCAATATCACCTCCTTTTTTGCCAACAGGGAATCATCAAAAACAGCATTCTGAAGTACAAATAATTTTTGACCAACATTCAGGTTTTTCCCAATTTCAAAATTGAATTTAGAAACAATATCTCCTCCTGGTAAAATGCGTAATCTCTCTTCATTATTGGTGATCATAATCAGGTCCACAAAATCAGTGGTACCTAATGAATTGATTCGAAAAATATTTCCGCTGGCATCCGTCTTGGCATTCCCCAACACGGACCAGAAAGTTGAAATTACACCCGGCTCAGGTGGAGTAAAGCTGGAAATAGGGTATTGAATTAATTTATTCGCAGAAATAGAATGAATTGCATACGGTACTGCCATTAATTTACTTTGGCTAAAAGTGATAAAGCCGGAGGACAACGGATCTTTAATTGCTACCTCAATCCAAATATTTTCGGTATTCCATGGTATCGTATTGTATTCACCGTTTTCTGTTTTACCCTCCCCTAATACAAGGCTGAAAAGACCAATGTCATTTGTGTTAGGATTATGTAATTCACTATAATGGTTTTTTCTTACTTCCTGCTTTTTACTAAATAGGGTAATCCGTAGTGCAATGTTCTCATTTGGTATTATTTCTCCATTCTGTTTGCGTGCCACTGCCTGGTATTGCATGCCTTTGGGAATCACCTGCGCATATACCACCCCAAAAAGAACCGAATGAATAAATAATAGTAGGTATGCTTTTTTCATAACTTGATTACTTTAGAAGAATAAATACGATATCCCTTTTCAGAAGTAATAGACAACAAATAAATTCCTTCGGCAAAATGATTTACCTGTAATTGAACATCCTGAACGCCCGGTGATATATTCTGCTTCAATATCAATTTTCCTGCAACATCAATCATTTTCAATTGCAACTCATTTTTTTCATTGGTTTGTATGTTTATTTTCAATAATCCGTCAGTAGGATTGGGAGCAAGTGTGATTTTGTAATGATCAGACGGAGATTGTAGTGACGGAATGTTTTTCGTATACAACCAGGATTGATGAAATCCTTCTGTTATCATTTTTTGTTGTATAAAGTTTGAAGAGACAAAAGCCTCTCCTAATGTCCATTCTAAAACAATAAAATTATTCTGATGCCTGCCCCCGGAATTGCTTATAACAAAAGGGTCTTTTGACGGAATCACCTGGCCGGTCGATACCACCGAAATGGCAGCAATAATAAAAGGGATTAAGATTAGGACCATTTTCGAATTCACGCTGTTACTTTTAATTTGTAAGAATCATTTTTTTGGTAATGGTATATTCGGTAGTCTTCAAAGTGTATTGATAAACGCCTGCTCCCTGTAAATCATCCCGGTGAATAGTAATATTTTGTTTCCCTCTCAATCCTGAGCCTGCAATATGATGTATACTTCTACCCGTCAAATCTGAAATGGTAAAGGTATATTTTGTGTTTTTGGAAAAGGTAAGTTCAAATACGGTGTTATTGGAGAATGGATTGGGAAAATTGCTTATGGTATTGCCATCAAAAGATTGTTTGTATTTATTTACCGGATCTTTTAGTCCCTCCCCGGGCAATACAACATCGATGCATAGATTACCTAACCCATCTTGTAATAAAATATAGCTATTGCAAAAGTCAAACAAGCCTGCATTATCCCAAACATACATAGGTAAGGCAAGATATTTTTCTTTTCCATTGGGTATGTCTGCGCAGGTAAATTCAAGAAATTTTTTAGTTGAATCAGAAGAAAAACTAAACCTAAGTTCTTTCGATGAAGTACAATTATCCACACTGCCAATATTTAAATCCTTTGCCCAGATTTTAAGTTTACCATCCGGAGGCATCACTACTGTAGCCAATCCATTCAGACAATAGGGGGAAGGTTTTTTACAATCGCTGACCGAAATGATAAAAGAGGATGTATCTACATTACCACATTTATCATCGGCTATAATATGCAGTATAGCCTTGCCTACAGAAAGGGTAGCACTGAAGATTCCATTTTTTACTATACTTTTAGCATCTATGCTTATGGGATTATACTTCTTTACCGATAAATCTGATATTAAAGGATTTTCATCCAATTCCCATCTTAAGTTTATTTTGTCCTGCTCTGTACAATTGTCCATTCGCTGAATAATACTTTCTACTCTTATTGGTCCGCAATCCGTTTTAGTCGCACAAAATGAAGTGTCTTTTAATTGAATAAGGGGTGGGGTAAAATCCAATACTTTTATTATTTGTATATACTGCATCACGCCGTCCCCATTATCCTTAATAGATCTAAAGATGCAGGATCGCAGCAACGTATCGGCCACTAAGCGATCGTCCACTATTATATCTTTACTTCCGTTACTGATGCTTTCAGGATTATTGGCACAAGCATCCGTCAATCTCCAGGTTCGAAGTATTTTGTAGCAGGCATCGGGTACAATATCAAATATTTCGTCTTTATAACTAATTTCAATTTGTTCGCACTCTGTATCAGAAAAAATTGGTTTCCCTGTAGTCTCGGGCAATAGATTTGTATTTCCTTCACAGGTCAATATAAAATCAGGCGGGAATATTACTTCAAAATCTGATCGGTGAGAAATGACTATTTTTTGATCCACAGAAGTGCTGTTACCGCATTTATCTGATATCGTCCAGGTACGGGAAAGCCAACCCTGCCCGCATGCATTCAACACCGCTTTGTCTTCTGTTTTGAGAGTGGAAGTATCTAACGAACAATTATCCCAAAATCCATAACTACTGTTTTTGCCATTACCTGATGGAGGTGCCGGATAGAAGGCCGGCTTTGAAAATAATAAGTATGGATTTACAATGCCGGTTTGATCGGTACTGTCTAAACACAACCAGTGGTGACAATAGATAGGACTCCAGGAGGATACGCTTTCAGCATTACATGGCATTGGTTGGCCATTTTCATCTATATGGGAGGGGAAATAGGATTTACATCCGTACCATCCAAACTGATTTCCGAGTGGATCTTTTGAATCCAGGAGTTGGCCGTCATTTTCAATACGACATTCAATTTCATTATAGGGCTTACCAGAGAGGTCATTGCACCCGGAAAGATCGTGTTTTTCAGTACAATTTGCATAATCAAACTGACCCGCATAAGAAGCCATTACGTGATCACAATAGGCAAAAATATCTTTAGGTTCGATTGCTGTTGGTTTCGTTTTATCATCGACTGTGACGGTAACCATTACATCGCTGTACAACATACGGCTGCATGTATTACCAGGCGCGAGATCACCTCCAAAATTATTAGCCGAGGTCATTTGTCCGAGCCGGGGCCAATAAAAATCAAAATTGCATAGTTCAGCTGCACCGGCACCTATATAGGCAGTGTGATAATCATCCAATCCGGCTACAGCAAACCAATCTTTAAGTAATGGATCACAGAATATCAAAGGATATCGCCAATTGCAATCTTTTGGTGCTTTAAATCGGGAGTAGTTGGCATTTTTAGAAAATCCAAAATTGAGATTATGATCGGCCCTGTAATGACTCCTGGGATATCCTGCATTATACAAAAACCAATGATGTTCACTGCATGGCCATCCGGAATGTGGATCCAACCTGGGGATACCACATGCTTCCCAAACCCGCAACACTAAATGATATGAGCTGCAGGCATTCAAATCCAGATAGTCTTTAAAAATATATGAATTGATGTAATCTTCTATATAAAAGTCATAATATTCCTTGCTGGCTTTATAATCAGCAAGTCCACACTGATTAATGATAGCAGCATAGACATATTTTTTTGCTGATTCAATTGAATCTACTGTAGCCAGGGCAAAATGCAATACATTGCAACAATTGTCATAACTGCCATTGTCCAGGTCTTTGGCATAAATGCGGGACCAACAGGTTGCAGGGTCCACAGTGGTTTGCAATGATTTGTGCGCCAACACTTCGGGAGGGGTATCATCAATAATACAGGCTTGAATCACAGTATCGAATTGATTTTTACATGGGTCAAAAAGGTTAACAGATATCGAAAAACAGCGAACTCCATATATACCCTGAATGGCCGGTAGTTTTACTTTGGCTGGTAAGCTACCGGATTGGACCACTTTTACTCCGGGAACATCATGTTCCAGGTATTCTACAGTATAGTTTTGTTTCAAATCTGAAGCACAATCTTCTACGATGAGGCTTTTTAAGTCTACGGTAGCATGACAAGCATGAGGATCTAAAAAAGCCCGATAAAATAATCTATCATCCCGGGCATCAGATCCTCCATTGGGCAAGAATAAGGCCGGAGCTAGTCTGTCGGATACTTCTATATACTGTACCATTACTTTTTCTTCATCTGTACAGACATTGTGTATTCTCCATTCCCGTCTAATTTTAAAACCATTTCCGCAGGTTTGAATTACCAGGTCTTTGTAATAAGTAATGATTTTACAATATCCTGATGCTTCCGGGTATTGATATACGGGCAGCCATTTTTTTACATATTCACCCTCTTCTACGATATACACACTGTCATAAACAAATGGAGTAATCCTTAAATGTTCAGATAGGCATGATTTGGTGGAGTTGAACGTATCTGTCTGTTGTAATTTCAATAATAATTCCGGAGTAGGATAATAGGGACTGATTGGATCTTTTGAAAAAATTATTTCTTCGTAATCAGATTCTAAAATGGCTCCTGTTTCTTTGTCTGTTTTGCAGGTTAGCTTACAATTTAAATTTATGTAATCAGGGGCATTGGTATTTTTGATGGAGTCTTTAATTATAAAAATCACATCGCTACAGGTTGATCTGTTACCCCAAGAGTCCGTGGCACTTATCGTACGTTCAATTTTACCTATAAAATTTTCTTCGCATCCGAAAGAAGTAAATTTTAATAGGTCTATAGAAGATTTATTTATGGAAGAACAATTGTCGTTGTATTGGGTCTTGATATTTAAAATGCCGGTAAGCTGAAAACAGGAGACTACCTGAGTACCATTACAGCCTAATACCGGCGAGGACTTATCTTCTACTTTTACATAACCCCAGCAAGTATTGGACCCTCCATTGCTTACACTGTATAGTATGGGATAATTCAAATGGCTCCTGTCCAGGTCATGACCATTTAAAATAGTAGTTCCAAAAGGATAACTTAGCTTTACCTGATAACCAAAACTACTGCATCCGTTTTTGGTTTTAATCAATACATCATCTGCAGTAATGGTGCGGTAACATTCATTTTGAGGCATAGCCACATTCAATTTATCATTACAAATAAGTGGACAATTGTCACAATTTTCTGAATTGATAAGACTTATATGTATAAGGCCATTGCCAGTTTGAACAGAGTCTTGAGTGAAAGCATTGGAGAGATACCATATATTGGAAGATCCCCCACCTCCGCCGGATGCATAAGCACTACCCCCTCCATACCAACCACCTCCACCACCGGCAATATGAAATTGATTATCTCCTTCACCTGCATTTCCGCCTTTTCCCCATTGACCCGATTCGCCACCAGAGCCACCTGCCATACCACCCATTACCTGAGTTCCGCCGCAGCCACCTGGCCCAAACACAAACAGACTAATTCCTTTATGGCCTATGGTACCTCCTGCTGCTCCTCCGGTCCCTGCATCAGGGCCACCTGAATTTCCGCCACCGCCGCCGCCGGCGACTATTATTCGGGAATCCAGGTCTTTAATATCGGTACGAATATCACTGGCACCTCCGCCTCCACCTCCAAACAGACCACCATCACCTCCACCATTATACCCGCCATCCAAAATACCATTGGCTCCTACTGATCCCTTTCCACCTACATATATATATAACATTTGACCGGGAGTTACCGAATACTCTCCAGCTGCATACCCACCCAAACCGCCATCTTCCTGCACTGTAGTATGGCTATCGGGATTAGTAGTACAAAGCAGTGAGCCACCACCCTGTGCCCCCCAGGCTTCCAGTTTTATTTTATACACACATCCCGGCACCTGCCATCTTTGCATGTGTCCCGTATAACTGAATTGGATTTTTCCCGGTGCAATCAGTACTTGTGAAAAAGTATCAAAGTGCAGTAAAATGCCTATCACCAAAGAAATAAATAGTGATAACAAATTATTTGTTTTTATTTTGCCAAAAGGCAGAGGCATTTTAGGTTTTAAGTTTAGTATTAGTTAAAACTATACAATTTACAAATGACAACCATCATTACTAAGGATAATTTTATATTTTTTTATATATTGATTATAATCTAATGTTTTTTATTTTGCTAACTAATGATATACAATTGAAATAAATTGCTATATATTATTGAGGATTTTATTGATGGGGAGGTTTCGGTCTATTTCTCCGCTTTTACCATAAAAAAATACATTAGGACAAACGAAGAATAAATTCTATTTTCAGGTTTATAAAATGTTTCAAATCATTACGTATGCGATTATTGATTTTTAGTATACTTATCTCTGTAAATGTATGCATTTCACAATCTATTGAAACTTATTTATCCCCGCCATTCCCGACCAATCTGGTCAATTCAAAAGATGGCAAATCCATTGCCTGGGTATTTAACGACAAAGGTTCAAGAAATATATACTTAGCTTCTGGGCCTGATTTCAAAGCAAAAAAATTGACTAACTACTCTGGTGATGATGGAGTAGAAATACCTCAACTATTGTTTTCACCGGATGGAAAAAATATAATTTATATACGCGGTAATACACCAAACAATCAGGGTGAATATGCCAATCCTGCTTTTCTACAAACCTCCACAGAGCGAATGATCTATACGATTGACACCAAAGGATTAAATCTGCGGAAAATATCAAATGGTTCTAATCCCATACCTTCTCCTGACGGAAAAAACCTTGCTTTTGTTTTACATGGGCAGATTTGGATTGCATCACTAATCGATACAACCATAAAACCTCGCCAGCTCTTTCAATCCAGGGGCAGCCAATCCCAGATCAGATGGTCTCCGGATAACAATAAACTCGCCTATATAAGTCATAGAAGTGATCATTCGTTTGTTGGTATATATGATTTTAATACCAATACAGTAGATTATACTGAATCCAGCATGGATCAGGATGTATATCCGGTATGGTCGCAGGATGGTAATCAACTGGCTTATATCAGGGTACCCAATATTCACAATCAGCTTCCTTTTGTACCTCTCCGCACAAGCAACCCCTGGAGTATCCGGATTCATGATTTAAAATCTCACACCTCAAAAGAAATATGGAAAGCAGAAAGTGGACCAGGATCTGTTTTTTTAGATGATATTCCTGTAGCGGATAATTTGCTTTGGTGGGCTGCTGATAATAAACTCATCTTTCCGTATGAAAAAGATGGATGGCAACATTTGTATTCTTTGGATCTGGTAAATCAAAAAGTCAGTTTACTTACTCCAGGGAAAGGTGAAATCGAAAATGTGGTACTTTCCAATGATGGTAAGACCATATATTATACTACCAACATCACTGATATAGATAGGCGACACATCTGGAAACATACCTTGACTACCGGGATCAACGAACTATTAACTCCCGGCAGTAATATTGAGTACAGTCCGGTGACAATTGAAAATGGTATTGCCTTCTTTACATCATCAGCTACTACTCCTGCGTGGCCAGCGATCCGGCAAAATGCTGATATTAAAAAAATTGCGACAGAATTATTTCCTGCCGATTTTCCTAAAACACTGGTGCAACCCATAGCTACCATGGTGACGGCTACTGATGGTATGCAAGCACCGGCTCAGGTATTTCTGCCCGCTAATCATAAACCAGGTGATAAACATCCTGCTATCATTTTTTTACATGGCGGGTCAAGGAGACAAATGCTGCTTGGATTTAATTATAGTCAGTATTACTCCAATGCATATGCACTGAACCAATATTTTGCATCACAGGGTTATGTAGTACTATCGCTTAATTATAGAAGCGGAATAGGCTATGGTTTGGAATTCAGGGAAGCTTTACATTATGGTGCTGATGGTGCCAGCGAAGTAAAAGATGTCATAGGTGCAGGTATGTATCTCAAGGCGAGGCCAGATGTAGACGGATCAAAGATTGCATTATGGGGAGGAAGCTATGGTGGATACCTCACCGCACATGGATTAGCTCAGGCACCGGACCTATTTGCTACCGGGGTAGATATACATGGCGTACACAACTGGAATGATGAAATACCCACCTTTGCACCCTGGTATGATTACGCCAAATTTCCAGAACTAGCCAAAAAAGCATACGAATCATCACCGGTATACCATTTAAAATCATGGAAAAGCCCTGTATTGCTCATCCATGGGGAAGATGATCGCAATGTGCCGTTTAGTGAATCAGTAAATATCATAGAACCATTACGCAAACAAGGTGTACAGGTAGAGCAAGTAGTATTACCCGATGAAGTACATGGATTTCTGTTGCACAAAAACTGGCTTAAAACATATCATGCTACATTTGAATTTACCGATCGGATATTAAAGAGAAAATCATAAAATTATTTTTTCCTTCTCTTATATTTTATCCAGTCCACTTCCATTTCATATTTGTCTGCTGGCTTTTCTATGGAAAGTGGATTTCCTTCAACCGGCCAGTTATTGGTATGCCAAAAGTTAACCCGATACCTGGATGCATGCTGAGGTATACCCAGTCTTGAGCCCTGGTAATCCCATAAAATTATCTTTTCATTGGTAATCTCATTTATCATCCACCAGCTTATGCGATCCGGGTACCAATCGAATCCATAGGTATAAAACCGCTTTGAAGCATCGTAATCAGCTATGGCTGTCAGTTTTTCAGGCTGGTTTTGCAATCCATTAAAAGGACTGACTTTGCCCCCATAGCCTATTTTATGTCCTGTGCTTAAAATTTCTCCGGTGGCCATATTAATGGTTCGACCGATGCGCTCCAATTGACCGCGTTTCCCGGTCCAGGTACCGATGTATATAACACGGGGATCCGCAATCAACCATTCAAAATCTATTTCAGACAAGCCATGTATGGTATCTGTGTGATAGGTAAAATAACCAACTACAGCACCGACATTGGGCTGGATCATTTTTGTATCGGGTACTTTTAATCTTATCGAGTACGAACCATAGTGTGTAAATTGATGTGAAATGATTTCAGGACCCCGCCCCGCACCTGCCCTTTCATCGGGGTTAATTTTAAAGGATAGAATACTGGCTTTAGAGTCAGTCGGTGATGTTATCCCCATTCTGTAACCAAAATCAGTTGCTGCACCGGCTGATCCATACCGGAACTGCTTCGATGATGCTTTAGAAAAATTTTCTTTAATTGAATTGGCAACCTTTTTAACAGTTTTTTCTTGTTTTTGGGCATTCAATAAAAAAGATGAAAACAACAGGCAGAGCAATAATTCTTTATTCATACTTCTAAGTTAATCTTTGATGGTGGAATCAATTTTAAAAAATGAATCTTGCGGCTTGCCTCACCACTCAGCTCTCTGATTAAAATTATGTTGTATTTTGTCCACCGTACAATAACAAAAATCTACGATGAAAAAAATTTTCTCATTATTATTTATTGGCCTTTCCGCTATTTCGATAGCTCAATCCGGCAAAGTAGTCGAAACATATAAAGTTAACAGCGAAATCCTCGGGATGGAACGCCAATTTGCAGTTTATTTTCCACCGGATTATGAAAGCTCCAGCCGGTCCTATCCCGTTTTGTATCTTTTGCATGGTGCTACCGACAATCATACCGGTTGGGTGCAATATGGCGAAGTATTAAACATCACAGATAAAGCCATCCGTGAAGGTATAGCCACTCCTATGATCATCGTGATGCCGGATGCAGATACCAAGGTAATGGGCTATTTTAATGTGCCTGACTATAATTACGAAGACTTTTTTGTCAAAGAACTCATACC
>CAYNIG010000021.1:0-31601 GCA_964396995.1 uncultured Saprospiraceae bacterium
GATTAGCTCAGCTGGCTAGAGCACTTGCTTTGCAAGCAAGGGGTCATCGGTTCGATTCCGATATTCTCCACTGTGATTAAAAGGGGTTCAAATTTATTTTTGATCCCCTTTTTTATTTCGCTGGAAAAATCTTAATAATGTATTCTATTGTTTTAATCCATGACGCTTCTCAGATATCTTTTTCTGAGCTGAATTTTCTTCTCCAACAATTAAACCCTGACCTAAAAGCAACAGATCAACTGCATATACAAAAACTGTTTCACTCCAACGCAATCAAATTATTTGGAGCATTTGATGATCATAAAAAATTAATAGGCATTCTTTCTGTTGTTTTATTTCCAATTCCATCAGGAATGCGCTGCTGGATAGAAGATGTAGTAGTGGATCAGAGCCACCGGGGAAAGGGATTAGGTAAAAAATTAATGAATCAGGCTATAGAATATGCAAAGGCAAATGGAGCTGAATATGTAGAACTTACCTCCAGGCCATCAAGAATAGAAGCAAATGAAATGTATCGCAGCATGGGATTTGAAAAAAGGGAGACCAATGTGTACCGGATGAAAGTGGCCTACAAAGAAAACTAAACAACCCAAAAAAGTTGTTAATTGAAAAAACCTGGTTCTCAATGTGTTTTTTGCTTGTCAGACTCTACCCCATGACCCTTGCTAAAAATTCATCTTCCGACCAGATCTCTACAGTGCCCAATGCTTTTGCTTTTTCCAGTTTGGATCCCGCATTTTCTCCTACTACCAATATATTTAGTTTACTACTCACCGCACTGATATTCTTAGCTCCAGCAGCCTCTGCTTTTTCCTGTGCTTCTTCTCGTGTCATTTTAGCTAATGAGCCGGTAAATAAAATTGACTTTCCTGCAAGAGGTGCATCGCCAGCTATTACTTTAGGTTTGTCTTCCTCCGTCTGATACATATTTACTCCGGCCGCTTCCATTTCATACAGTATCTCCAAATTCCTTTTATCAGCAAACCAATGCATAATATTCTTAGTTACTACCGGTCCTATTTCATGAATATCAGTGAAATCGGTCTCTGACCAATCTTTGAGGTTGGGTACATAGCTTACTTTTTCTGCTATCAGCTGAGATGCCCGCTTACCGAGATGATGGATGGACAAACTTTGTAATAATCGTTGTATGGGATTTTTCTTTGCCCTCTCTATTGAATCCTTAAGTTTGGTGGCTGATTTGACACCAAATCCATCCAACTTAGCTATTTTATCATAGTCAAGTTTATAAATATCCGCAAAGTTATGTATCCAACCCAACTGGACAAATTTTTCCATGATGGAAGGACCAAAACCGTCCACATCCATTGCGGTCTTGGATACATGGTATATGTATTTTTCCAGGTCCTGTGCTCCGCATTTACAATCAGGACAAATCCAGAATGCCTGATCAGCCTCTCGAATTAATTTTACCTTCTGGTCCTGCTCAGCACCAATGGGGCAATAGGAAGGGAATTCTATTTTAACTTCAGTACCTTTCCGGTATTCAGGTAAGGATTTTACAATATAGGGTATTACATCGCCAGATCTTTCCACAATGACCATATCTCCCAGATACAGATCTTTGGCTTTAATAAAATCTTCATTGTGCAGCGAGACCGACGATACGGTTACTCCTGCCACTTGTACCGGCTCCAGCTTTGCGACAGGTGTGATCGTTCCCACTTTACCTACCTGGTATTCAACCTTGATCAGCTTACTGGTAGCCTGCTTTGCTTTAAATTTAAAGGCAATAGCCCAACGGGGATGATGAGAAGTGTACCCACAGGTTTCTTGCATGGCAATTTCATTTACTTTGACCACCATACCATCTATTTCGTAATAGAATTCCTCCCGTTTTACTTCCCAATCTTTAACAAAACTGATCACCTCTTCCATTCCATTGCAAACTTTAAATTCAATAGTAGGCACTTTGAATCCCAGTGATTCCAATGCATGAATTCCATCTGCATGCTGATCAAATTTGGTTATTTCCTTTCCATTTTTATCCTCAATATAACCTACCTGATAAATTACAGCTTCGATGCCACGCTTTGCTGTTTCATTGGGATCTTTTGTTCTGAGACCACCGGTGGCGGCATTCCTGGCGTTGGCAAACGCCACCAATCCTTCATCAAGTCGTGTTTGGTTTACTTTTTTAAAATTATCTTTTCTGATCAAAGCTTCGCCCCTGAGCTCTGCTCTTTGAATCCCCATCTTTTTAAATGGAGCTTTTAAAGGAATAGATTTTAATGATTTGGCATTCGCTGTCATGTCCTCTCCCTGAACTCCATTTCCACGGGTGGCTGCCCTGATCAATACATCTTGCTCATATACCAGGGCTATACTTCCACCATCGTATTTCGGTTCCACGCAATATTCTATTTTCGTTTCAGCCGGTAGTTTGCAAAGTTTTTTTACCTGTTTATCAAATTCATAGAGATCATTTTCATCATAAGAGTTTGCAAGCGACAGCATCGGTCGTAAATGGTTTACGGTTTTTCCGGTTTCAGCTACATCACTGGATACTCGCTGGGTAGGGGAGTCAGCACTAACCCATTCGGGAAACTTTTCCTCGATTAATTCTAATTTCTTATAAAGCTGATCATATTCATAGTCACTGATCAACGGATCATTTAATATATAATATCGGTGTTCATGAAATTGAACTACAGAAATCAGGTGATCATAATTCTGTTTAGCATGTGCAAAAAGTACCTCATTCGAATATTCTAACAATTTTGTAGTCCATTCCAGTTGTTGGTCAAATGATGTTGAAGACATGGGAGAAAGTTATGCAGAAATTCACAAAACGGAACCCTAAGGGAAATCTCATCTTAAGCACAGGAGAAATTACCTATCTCATATAATTCCATAATGGACTCACTCTGGTTTTGGAAATTTTGATACCATAAAATAATTTTAATATATTTTATATTGTAAATCAATAATTTAAATAATATCCGGAAATAGATCTTTTGTACAGCCAAGATTTGGTGATGCCATCTAAAAATTAAGAACGAGTACCTGCCCATTCTTTAATGTGACCAAGAAAAATTCACTGTATTTGTGGATGATTTCATTGGAGAAAAGATACTTCCCTTTTGGGGGAGGTCAAATCAAATAGAACCCGTTTTACTGTAAGAACTTGGAAGTCCATCAGTTGTTAAAAATCACACAGATGACTGTTCTTGTTCAGCCATACATCATATGTTTTATAATCAGGCATCACTTTTGCCACGATATCCCAAAATCGCTGGCTATGATTATGTTCTATTAGGTGAGCCAGTTCATGAATAATCACATAATCAATCACTTTCTGTGGTGCAAACAATAATCTGGCAGACAGATTGATATTGCCCTGCGTACTGCACGATCCCCAATTGGTTTGGCTTAGTTTTAGTTTTACTTCTTTTATTCTTCGCTTAAAAAATTGAGCATTGAGTTCGTGCACCCGTTTTTCAATTTCTGGAAAAAAATCGTTTGCGATAGTGCGACTAATCAGATATCTTATCAGCTCAGATAAATGCTCTTCTTTATTTTCAGCTGAAAGATGAAGCTCGAGCAAATTACCTTTGATCATTGCCTTGTTGAGTTTGCGTGTATGAGGAACAAAGCTCAAAATATAGGATTTGAGTCCCACTTTAAGTACCTGGCCATGTTTGTACTCTTTTCCAAAGAATTTGGTGAGTAGTCCGGGTTTTAGCTTAAGTTGTTTTACCGCCCATTCCCGGCTTTTTTCTATGTGCTGCAATTTGCGGAAGGAGGCCATAGACGAGGGAAGTCTCAGTGTAATGGCCCTTGAACCAAATGCTACTCTTACCGTCCTTCTTTTTTCATGTATGATTACGAATGGAATTTGCTGTCCGTTAAATTCCAGTGATGATTCTTCTTTGTCTTGCAGCATGTAATAAGTGCAAATTTACAAATAGCGGGTAAGATAAAGTTAAATGAAAACGGATCTTATCCTTTTCGTTTCCCAAATTCCTTCATAGTATCAACCAATACCTGCACACTTTCAATTGGCATAGCATTGTAAATAGAAGCTCTGAATCCACCTACGGACCTATGTCCTTTAAAGTTTACACAACCTTCTTTTTTAGCATCTGCTTCAAATTCGGCTTCGTGGTCCGGATTTTCACATACAAAGCATACGTTCATGAGCGAGCGATCTTCTTTTGCTACTGTGCCCTTAAAGAATGGATTGGCATCTATTTCATTGTATAATAAAGCAGCTTTTTTCTCATTTATAGCTTGTATGCCATTCAATCCACCATTTTCTTTGATCCATCTGAGAGTAAGCATACTTACATAGATTGGAAATACGGGTGGCGTATTGTACAATGAATTTTCAGCTATGTATGTTTTGTAATCCAGCATAGGAGGTAAATAATGATCCAGATCAGTACGCACCATATCTTTTCTGATGATTACCATAGTCACCCCTGATGGACCAATATTTTTCTGGGCTCCGGCATAGATCATTCCAAATTTTTCTACCGGTATTGGCTTGCTAAATATATCGGATGACATATCAGAGACAATAGGGATTTCGAGATCGGGCCATTCCTGTATCTGTGTCCCGAAAATGGTATTATTGCTGGTCAGGTGCATAAATCTGGAACCTGGAACCGGCGTCCAGTTTTTTGGAATAAAATTGTAATTTGCTTCTTTTGAGCTTGCCACCACTTTAATATCACCGTACGGCTTCGCTTCCTTTATAGCTTTATTAGCCCAGGTACCGGTATCGGTATAGGATGCAATATCCCCTTTATTAAGTAAATTCATGGCCATCATATAAAATTGGGTACTGGCCCCTCCGGTAGTAAATAATACATGGTGATCATCACTCAATCCAAGTAATTCTTTAGTCAAAGCAACCGCTTCTTCAATAATGGCAGTAAATTCGGAGCCTCGATGTGAAATTTCCAGGATAGAAAGTCCTTTTCCCTGATAATCGATTACTGACTGGGCGGCCTCCTGTAATACAGAAGCAGGTAAAATAGATGGACCAGGATTAAAATTATGTTTTTTCATTTTACTATTTAAGGATTAATCGAGCGGCAAATGTACAGATATAGCTTGTCAAAAATGACTATAAGATTAAAGTAAATTGTAGTTTTGAAATAATCACTAAATCTGGTTTTTATTTATCAGTCAAGCTTACAGTGCGGCCGTACCATTTTTAGTATTCTACACTAATTTGCAGGGCACTACCCTATTTTCAATCCTGCCCAGGCAAAAAGGATACCTCCCACCAGGCTACCCACAACATATAATACCGATACTGAATGTTGTCCTGCCTGCCAAAGTTGAATGACCTCAATGGAAAATGCAGAAAAAGTAGTAAAGCCACCGCAAAAGCCTGTGGTTAAAAACAGTTTAAAATTGAATGTAATCTCGCTTTTTAGGGAATAATTCAAAATGAACCCTATTAAAAAAGACCCTAACAGGTTGATTAAAAAAGTATTCAGGGGAAAGCGGTTAGCATCCGATTTAATCCAAACCGATATCATGTATCTCACCATACCACCTATAAAAGCACCTGTTCCGACAGACAATAAAGAAATGAAGTTCATATGATCACTTTCTGCTAATTTATTACTTTTATTCCATTATAATCTACCAACCATGACCATCAATCAATTACAATCGGATGTAGATCATTGGATCAAAACAGTAGGCGTGAAATATTATAGCGAACTTACCAACACCGCCATACTGGCAGAAGAATGTGGTGAAGTAGCCAGATTAATGGCAAGATTGTATGGGGATCAATCGTTTAAATCGGAGGATGACGAGAAAAATGCCAGGAAAAACCTGGCTGGGGAAATGGCTGATGTATTATTTGTGTTGACTTGTCTGGCTAATCAATGCGGTATAAATTTAGAAAAAGCCATTGTCGAAAATATGGAATTTAAAAAATCAAGAGATGCAAAAAGACATCAATCAAATAGCAAGTTGAAATGAAACGATTAATTCTGAATTTACTTTTTGGTATATCAGTTACTGATGTTTTTAGCCAACATACCCTTTGGTATTCTGCCCCGGCCAATTATTTTGAAGAAGCCCTGCCTATAGGAAATGGCAGAATGGGTGCCATGATATATGGTGGCGTAGAGAGAGAAAGATTATCTCTTAATGATATTACCCTATGGTCAGGTGAACCGGTTAATGCAAATCATAATCCAAATGCATATACACATCTTCCCGTCATAAGGGAAGCCCTGTTCAAAGAAAACTATGCTGCTGCCGATACTTTGGTACGCAGGCTTCAGGGAAATTTTTCAAACGCATACGAACCTCTGGGAAATTTATTCATCGAATTTAATCATAGTCAACCAGCCCTTGCATATAAAAGAAGGTTGGATATGAGCAACGCACAAGTAGTGGTAGATTACGAAACTAATAATACCAAATTCAGTAGAAAATACATTGCATCCCATCCGGATCAGGTATTGGTAATCTTACTATCTGCAAAAGGCAAAGAAAAATTAAATATCAACCTAAAATACAACAGCCCTTTATTACACCACACCTTGATAGATCACGGCCTTTTATATTTACAAGGCAGAGCCCCTGTGCGATCACAGCCAAATTATTTACAAGTCAGTAATGCAGTGGAATATGAAGAAGGCAGAGGTACACGCTTCGCTTCAGTATTACAGGTAAAAAATACCGATGGCATAGTACATTACAGAGACTCTATGATCCAGGTGACCAATGCCACTACTATTGAAATCAGGCTTACTATGGCTACCAGCTTTAATGGTTTTGACAAGGATCCATTTAAGGAAGGTAAAAACGAAATAAAAGCTGCTGAAGATCATCTACTTAATTCTAACCGCCATAATATTACTTCGATTTTCAATAGGCATAATCTGGATTATAGAAAATACTATGATCGTGTTGAATTTGATTTATATCAAAAGGAGTCTTCTGAAGATACCTATACCCGAATGAGAAAAAATACAGCTTCCAATACAGATATCGGATTGATACCTCTCTATTTTAATTATGGAAGGTATCTTTTGATCAGCAGCTCCCGAACACCCTATGTTCCCATGAATCTTCAGGGCTTGTGGAATGAAAATGTAAGACCACCATGGAGCAGTAACTATACTGTCAATATAAATACTGAAATGAATTACTGGCCTGTAGAAGTCTGCAATCTACCTGAATTGCATATGCCACTCATGGGGTTTATACAAAACCTTTCAAAAACAGGAGCTTTGACTGCTAAAACGTATTACCATAATAGCGGATGGGCTGTACATCACAATTCAGATATCTGGGCTATGACTAATCCGGTTGGAGACTTTGGCAAGGGGAGTCCGCAATGGGCCAACTGGCAAATGGGAGGAGCTTGGTTAGCCACTCATCTGTATGAACATTATAAGTTTACACTTGATCGGGATTTTCTTAAAAAAGAAGCTTATCCTTTACTTAAAGGAGCTGCACAGTTTTGTTTTGATCAACTGGTGAAGGGTCCCCAGGGGTTCCTGGTTACAGCTCCCTCCACCTCACCGGAAAATGTCTACATTACAAATAATGGATTAAAAGCATCTACTTTGTATGGCAGCACTTCCGATTTAAGTATGGTCAGAGAGTTATTTAACAATGTAATAGAGTCGTCACTCATTTTAAACATAGATAAACCTTTCAGGGATACCTTAGCCCATGCTTTGAAAAATATTTACCCATACCAAATAAGTAAAAAGGACGGCGTATTGCAAGAATGGTATCACGATTGGAATGATGCAGAAATCACCCACCGGCATTTATCTCATCTTTTTGGAATATATCCGGGTAAGACCATTACTCCTCAAAACAAAGAGTTGTTTGAAGCTGCTACCAAATCCCTGCTTCGCCGAACCAATAATGGTACCGGTTGGTCCATATCATGGAAAATTTCAATGTGGGCCAGGTTATTAAATGCTGAAAAAGCATATGATGCAATACAAAAATTAATATCCTACTACCCTGCTGACAAAAGTGAAATTGTAATGGGTGGTGGTGGTACCTATCCCAATTTATTTGATGCTCATCCACCATTTCAAATAGATGGTAATTTTGGGGGCACTGCTGGTATAGTTGAAATGTTGCTGCAAAGCCATCTTGATTACATTCACATTCTTCCCGCGCTACCGGCAGTATGGAAAAATGGTAAAATTAACGGCATTAAAGCAAGGGGTAATATCGAAATAAATATCGAATGGAAAGAAAACAAATTAACTGCCCTCAGCATGAAATCGGCATATGATCAGAACAGAAAAATCAAATACGGTGAAAAAAGAATAGAAATAAAGTTGCCTGCCAATAAACTCATTAAAATAAAAATATAAGTACCCGTGCTCAGGTTTATATTGAGAAGAATATTGATTATCATACCTGAGTTGTTTATTATTAGTGTGATTTGCTTTTTTTTAATGCAAAGCCTTACCTCAAGGTTTTATTTGAGCGAACCGGAAAATATCCATTCGTTGGTAAGATCTAAAACAGACGCCAATGCATTTATACCTAAGTTTTACTTCTCTTTGGTTCCCAGTTCATATCCCGACACTATTTTTAAAATTCCGGAATCTCCTCAAAAAGAAAGAATTAAAAAATTTTTACATCACGGTTATAAATGGGAAGAAATTCAGGACTATTTGGTTGCAGAGCAACAGGTAATAAATGAAATCTCTTTTTTTCAACCTGATTTTAAATCTACTATAGAACAATTTGAAAACACTTCGGAACTACGTACAGCGGATCTTATGATCACTGACTCCATCCGTAAATCAGCAGAGTATGGTAACTGGAAATCGTTGCTGGATAAATTAGATGCTACACAGGCAAAATGGAAAGTTTTTATCCCGGCATTTAGATACCACGGACTTGAAAATAAATATCACGTGTGGATAAAAAACTTTCTGTCGGGTAAAAGCGGAAATTCAACCATAGACAATAAGCCCGTATGGGCCAAAATCGGGGAAGCTATAAACTGGACTCTCACACTCAGTTTAATCAGCTTGTTTTTGATATTTTTCCTCGGCTATTTTATTGGTGAAAAATTATTTCTGATAAAATCCAAAGCAATTGCGAGGATCATCGATGCAATATTATTTCTATTTGACAGCCTCCCTTCCTTTTTCCTGGGTATGACTTTGATTTATTTATTCGCCACATCTACTGTTTCATCTGCATTGCAAATATTTCCCACACCTGGTTTTGTTGATTTTCAATCGGATGATACTCTTTTAAAAACGCTGTCAAAATATGCTTCATCGTTGGTGCTACCCATTGTATGTATTGTATTGCCTTCCCTGGCTTACCTGTCCAGACTGGTTTATCAAAAAATAAATTCAGAATTTAAAAAACCATATTCATTTGCGGCCTGGTCAGAAGGAAAATCAAACCGGGAAATCACACAATCTGAAATACGTAAAAATTCGCTTTTACCTCTGATTTCTTTATTAGGAATGGAGATTCCCGCATTGATCAGCGGCACCGTACTGATTGAAATATTGTTTAATATTCCGGGGATGGGTCGGCTTACTTACCAATCTATTGTACTACAAGATTGGCCTATAGTATTTCATGTTTTGATACTTACTGCTTTATTCACAATACTGGGCAAACTCGTTTCTGACACATTGATTTTTAGTTTTGATCAACGGATAAAAGCCGAAACAAAATGAAACTAAAGATCTATATTAAGTCATTCACTTTTCTGCAAAAAATATGTTTTTTGGTTATTGGATTATATCTAATTGTTGCCCTTGCAGCGGATTTTATTGCCAATGATAAACCACTGTATTGCATCTGTAATGGAAAAGCAGTCTACCCGATTGGCAAAAGTTATTTAGAACTCATCGGTATAGCTGACCATACCGGGGCTTTCGATTATAAGGATTGTACTTCAAAGATCATGACCTTGATCCCTTTTCATGCCAATACATTAGACCCCTCCAGCAATGGATATTCGGCTCCATTGACTGGATCATCAACGGGAATCCATTATTTAGGTACGGATGCATTAGGCAAAGATGTTTTAGCTGGTTTGATCCATGGTACGAGATATGCGTTTATCATTGGAATAGTCTCCACCTTATTTTCAATGATACCGGGAATAGGAATTGGAATGATGATGGGTTTTTGGCAAAACCATAAATTGAGTTTGAATTATTTGCAAGCTATTGTTATTTTTCTTGCAACTCTCCTATTCTTGTTTGAACTATACACCTTATCCACAGTCTTTCACGGTCTGCAATGGATATTGATGTCCTGCATGCTATGTATTCTTTTCGTTTTGGTTATTTTCGGCACAGGAAGGATACTAAAGGTAAATGGTAAAAAAATAATTTTACCCATTGATAGTATATTGATGAGAGGTATTGAGATTTTCGAGTCATTTCCCAAACTATTGATCTTAATGACTTTGACCATTTTAATTGAAAGGCCAGGGATATTTTCATTGGTAATCATGATGGCCGTAATTAGATGGCCCCTGTTTGCCCAGATCAGCCGTGCCGAAACTCTCCGGGTTAGTAAATTGAATTTTACATTATCTGCAGAAAATATAGGAGTCCATTGGTTTGTCATTCTCTATAGACATATATGGCCCAATATGAAAGAAACACTTTGGGTCACAGCACTATTTTCATTCAGTGCATCCATTTTACTGGAAGCATCACTATCCTTCATCGGATTAGGACTAAAATTGGAGCGAGTCAGCTGGGGAAGTTTATTAAATGAAGGTCGGCAATACTTCCCGGGTTGGTGGCTTTCATTTTTTCCAGGCATGGCCATCTTTGTATTGATTTTGACTTTAAATTGGTTATTCGATGACAAAAGCAAATCAATTCCTTCATAAATGTTTGCTCATTTCCCGATTAGACATTACAAATTAGAAATATAAGTTTGATCAGATAGTTTTGCCTTACCCTCAGAATTGTTTTTCTTTGCAGTCATTTTATGAAAAAAGATATAGGTTCACTTAAAGATCTGGCCTCACAGGTACGACGAGATATAGTTCGTATGGTATATTATTGTCAGAGTGGTCACCCGGGGGGCTCGCTCGGATGTACTGATTTTTTTGTAGCGTTGTATGGCCAGCATTTAAACTATAAATTGCCTTTTTCTATGGAAGGCAGAGGAGAAGATTTGTTTTTCTTATCCAATGGCCATATTTCCCCAGTGTGGTATAGTGTTTTGGCAAGAACCGGATTTTTCCCGGTCGCAGAACTCACCACCTTTAGGAAACTGAATACCAGGCTGCAGGGCCATCCTACCACCCATGAGGGATTACCTGGTGTGCGAATTGCTTCAGGCTCTCTTGGACAGGGCCTCTCTGTAAGTATAGGGGCTGCTTTAGCCAAAAAGCTGGATAAAGATATGGGGATTACCTATGTACTTACTGGCGATGGTGAGCTCGATGAGGGTCAAAACTGGGAAGCTATAATGGCTGCAGCTCATCACAAAGTGGATAATATTATTGTTACTGTAGATTGGAACGGTCAGCAAATAGATGGACCCACCGAATCAGTAATGTCGCTGGGTGATCTGGAAGCAAAATGGACTGCATTTGGATGGGATGTATTATTATGCGATAATGGCAACGATATCGAAACTATATCGTTGGCTTTACAAGATGCTAAGTCTCATTTGGGCAAAGGCAAACCAATAGTAATATTAATGAAAACCAAAATGGGTTATGGGGTGGATTTTATGATGGGATCACATAAGTGGCACGGCGTGGCACCAAATGAAGATCAATGCAAAGCTGCATTAGCTCAATTACCTGAAACATTGGGTGACTATGAATTTGATCCTAATTACAAATCACATTAATCAGAAAAATCATGACTGGTATAAATAATTTAGTAGTAAATGGGAAAAAAGCCACTCGGGATGGCTTCGGAATCGGACTGTTAGAAGCAGGCAGATCCAATGATCAAGTGGTAGCATTGACAGCGGATTTACTGGGCTCATTGAAAATGGATGATTTTAAAAAAGAATTCCCCAATCGGTTTTTTCAGGTAGGTATAGCAGAAGCAAATATGATGGGTATGGCTGCCGGAATGGCTACGGTGGGCAAAATTCCTTTTACAGGTACTTTTGCCAACTTTTCAACTGGTCGTGTATATGATCAAATAAGACAGTCTATCGCCTATTCCAATAAAAATGTCAAAATATGTGCCTCCCATGCAGGGCTTACTTTAGGCGAAGATGGCGCCACTCATCAAATACTCGAAGATATTGGTATGATGAGGATGCTGCCCGGCATGACTGTCATAGTCCCCTGTGATGCACATCAAACTAAATTAGCTACAATTGCCATTGCCGAAAAAATGGGCCCTGTATATTTGAGGTTTGGCAGACCCGCATGGCCGGTTTTTACCGAAAACCTGACATTTGAGATAGGTAAGGCTCAAATACTGAATCAAGGTACAGATATATCCTTGATCG
This sequence comes from uncultured Saprospiraceae bacterium, assembly GCA_964396995.1. Lineage (GTDB taxonomy): Bacteria > Bacteroidota > Bacteroidia > Chitinophagales > Saprospiraceae > JADJLQ01. The sequence goes on from CAYNIG010000021.1 coordinate 12,454, forward strand.
CAACCGGCCATTTGGTATGGACCTGTGTAGAAGCAGCAAAACAATTGGCAACGGAAGGCATCAGTTGCGAGGTGATTAACATTCATACCATAAAACCATTAGATACTGAAGCTGTATTGGATAGTATTAGCAAAACCAGATGTGTGGTTACAGCTGAAGAACACCAGATTTACGGTGGCCTTGGAGAAGCCATTGCGGGTTTGATTGCGAGGCAATTACCTGTTCCACAAGAATTTGTAGCCGTCAACGACTCATTTGGAGAAAGCGGCAAGCCAGATGAATTATTAACAAAATATGGCTTGGGAACTTCAAATGTCGTGAATGCAGCCAAAGCGGCCTTAAAACGTAAAAAATAAGTTTTTCGCTGGCATGGTTTTTGTCTAAGCCGCGATGATGAAGAGCAAATTGGTTGGTTTCCTGGGGTTATGGCTATTTCTAACTTCTTTTAGAAATAATCTGGATGAAAAATTACTTGCTTACAGTTATATAGATCGTTTTGCTCCATTAGCAATAGATGAAATGCACAGGGTTGGTATTCCAGCCAGCATCAAACTAGCACAAGCCATGCTGGAGTCAAATCTGGGGAGAAGCACCCTGGCAACCAAAAGCAATAATCATTTTGGGATAAAATGCAAATCGTACTGGACCGGTATGCAATATTATCACAAGGACGATGATTTTGATACGAAAGGCAAATTAATTGAGTCTTGTTTTAGGGCGTATGAAGATATAGAATCGTCATTCAAAGATCATTCTGACTTTCTCAGGAATTCCGGTAAATACGATGTATTATTCGGATTTGATGCAATAGATTATAAAGCTTGGGCTCATGGACTGAAATCGTGCGGTTATGCCACTGATAAAACATACGCTTTGAAATTAATACGGACGATTGAAGATTTTCAATTGTACCGGTATGATACGTTTAGTGCTTCAGATTTCGATACTCCACCTGTAATTACAAACTTGATTTCAAAAAGTACCTATAAAGAGAGCACGGTTGATTAGTAACTGGCAACTGGTGATTGTTTACCTGGGATTCGTTATGGTTTGAAGCCAATAAGCATCACTTACCTTCACCCTTCAATTTTTTCTTCCGATACCTTCTGATGCCTATTTAATGGATTGGACCTGTCATCCAGGTATTTTTTCCGCTGGCGGGCGATATCTATTGCACCAAAAAGTGCCGCTCTAAAAGAGGATTCATCAGCTTCGCTTTTTCCAGCAATATCAAATGCAGTACCATGATCAGGAGAGGTGCGCACTATTGGCAAGCCGGCAGTAAAATTGACACCAGTTTTAAACTCTAAAGCTTTAAAAGGAATCAGGCCCTGATCGTGATACATAGCCAATATACCATCAAATTTTTTATATTGACCCGCACCAAAGAAACCATCCGCTGCAAATGGGCCATACACCAGAAAACCCTGATTTTTTAATTCGTTAATAGCCGGAATGATTACTTTCTCTTCTTCATTCCCCATCACCCCTCCATCACTCGCATGAGGATTTAGTCCTAATACTGCAATTACCGGTTTATCTTTTCCAAAATCCTTCTGTAAAGAGCTATTTAAAGTGTGTATGCTTGCTTTTATCTTTTGACTGGTAATTCTGGATGGCACTTCGCTGAAAGCGATATGAGTGGTTACCAATCCTACTCGCATGGATTCACCTATCATCATCATCATATGATCATTTGCATGTAATTTATCAGCGAGGTAATCGGTATGCCCGGAGTATGCAAATCCGGCCATTTGCATAGCTTGTTTGTGTATTGGAGCTGTAACCAATCCGTCGAGCCATCCTGACTGTATATCCTGTATTGCATGGTCCAGGGCGACCAAGGCATATTTCCCTCCGGTTTCGCTGAGCTTGCCTGTAGTTACCGTCACATTTTCCTGCCAGCTATTTATGCAATACACTTTGCCGGGAGTCAGTTTTTCATTACTTCTTGCCGGATGATATACGAATTCCTCTGCTTTGACTATATTTTTATAATATGAAATGATTTTGCCTGCGCCATAAATGATGGGGATGCAATAATCTGCAATTTTCGGATTACGTAGTGTTTTTATTATAACTTCTGGACCGACACCATTTATATCTCCTATCGTGATGCCTATTTTAATCGGATTTGTTTCTGTCATTCGAGTTCTTGATTCTATTCTCGGGCGAAGATAGGGAAATTATCTCTCTAAGATTCAGTATCATTGTGGAATGACATATGCTAAAAAATCCTTTGGTCAGCATTTCCTTACCAATGAATCCATAGCCGAAAAAATAGCTGAAGCCCTGAATTCATTTAACCAAATTAATACGTTGTTAGAGATAGGCCCTGGCAAAGGGATGCTCACCAAATACCTTACCGGGAAATATGCCAATCTTTATTTAGTGGAGGCCGATCGCGATATGATAGAGATACTTAGGAGAGATGCGAATTTCGATCAGGTACACATCATTGCCGAAGATTATTTGCGAGTCGATTTATGGAAAATAAGTAATGGCAATCCCATTTTTATTATAGGTAATTTTCCTTACAATATATCATCTCAGATCGTAATAAAAATGATTGATCACCGGGATGTCATCCCGGGAATGGTAGGGATGTTCCAAAAAGAAATGGCCGAACGCATTGCTCATGCTCCCGGGAGCAGGGAATATGGCGTTATAAGCGTACTCACCCAGGCGTATTATGATGTCGAGTACCTTTTTACAGTAAAAGAGGGCAATTTTAATCCGCCACCTAAAGTAAAATCAGGTGTACTCCGGTTTACGCGGAAAGAAAAATGGAAACTGGATTGTGATGAAATAGAATTTAAACGAGTAATTAAATCTTGCTTTTTGCAAAAGAGAAAGATGATTCGCAATTCACTAAAACCATTTTTATCCGTTGACCAGCTTCAGAATAGTTTTTTCGATAAACGGCCTGAAGAGTTGGCTGTAGATGATTTTGTCAGAATAACCAATATGGTAAATCGTGACGCGAACCTGACCTGAAATTCAGTAAGTAAAAATGGCTCAGGATTTTCAACCCTGCTTGTTCTCCATTTTCCTTTTAATCCATTCTATACTTAAATTATAAATAAAATGGACTATAACAGGTATGATAAGTGAACCACTAAGTTTGTACAAATATTGGAATCCAAGTGCAAATATAAAGGTGATCGGAATAGCCCACCAGCCCTGTGTATAATGAGAAAAAGAAAAGGAAAGAGCGGATAAAATTATAGACAAAAAAGGAAGCAAGCCTGCCTTATCCATCAATCCCGGGAGTACAGCCCGATAGGTAAACTCCTCAGACCATGCAGCAGAAAAACATAATAATAACCAAAGAGCATACTCTGCCCGGTTGGAAGGCATTATGTAATCCTCTTCGTGTTTTCCACCGGCAAAGTATTTCATTTGAATCCCATTCACCAGAATGCTAAGGAAATACAATAAAAAAGCTGCAATAATGGCCTTTGTCCCCATATGTCCAATCCATATAATTTCAAGATCTTCTTTCCAGGCAACCAGCCCAGCTAAAAATCCCATTATAGACAGCATAAGGATAGATTGTATATACATGTCCCGACGGGGAGGAATATCTATACTTTCATCTAATATCTCCTTTGATTGAAAGCTAAGTACGGGAAGGATCAATATCACCAGGCCTAAAAATAAATAAGCTATTACGGACACAGCTCAAATGTAGTGAATTATACTTACCACGTACAATACACCATGGACCACATACGACCTAAAATGTACCACGGACATCGACATTGTTCGTGGTACGTAGTCCGTAGCACATTCCTTATATTGGGCCCCGAATATGAAAATTACCGGATCCGATTTAAAGCATTTATTCAGCTTACCCGTTATAGTGGCTGCGTTAGGATATTTTGTTGATATCTATGACTTACTATTATTTGGCATTGTACGTATTCCCAGTCTCAAAGCCCTTGGTCTCGGTGAGCAGGAAGTTTCAAGTATTGGTACTGCTATCCTTAATTGGCAAATGGCAGGCATGCTGGCAGGTGGTATACTTTGGGGAGTCCTGGGAGATAAAAAAGGAAGACTTTCAGTACTGTTTGGGTCTATCATTACTTATTCTTTAGCTAATATTGCCTGTGGTTTTGTCCAGGATGCCAATACGTATATGGTATTGCGATTCATAGCCGGTGTGGGATTGGCGGGAGAATTAGGTGCAGGTATTACATTAGTCTCAGAGTCCATTCCTAAACATTTGAGGGCCATAGGGACAAGTATAGTAGCAGGGGTAGGAATATTGGGAGCTGTCATAGCTTATATCACCGTCGAGTTGTTTGACTGGCGTACCGCTTATTTTGTTGGTGGAGGTATGGGATTTGCACTTTTATTTTTAAGAATAGGAATTTTCGAAACTGCATTTTTCAAAAATATTAAATCGGCATCCCACATATCGAAAGGAAATTTTTTCAAATTATTTTCTGACAAAGATCGATTTATCAAATACCTCAAATGTATTGGCCTTGGTTTCCCAAGTTGGTTTGTGATTGGGGTTTGTGCCACGTTTAGTAATGAGATAGGTAAGTCTCTTGGTATAGTTGAACCCATTGTGCCGGGACTATCCATCATGTGGCTGTACCTGGGTTTGGCCATTGGCGACTTTACCAATGGAATGGTCAGCCAGTATCTCCAGTCCCGTAAGAAAGCAGTATTTTATTATCTGCTTATCCAATTATTTTTTGTCATCATCTATTTATCGGGCCTCGTCAAAACGGCCAATGGTTTGTACTTTCTATTCGTTCTCATGGGATTTGGTGGTGGTTATTGGTCCATGTTTGTCACTATTGGTGCTGAACAGTTTGGTACTAATCTGAGGGCTACTGCAGCAACCACTATTCCCAATATGGTAAGGGGGACCACTATATTGGATACCATGGCCTATCAGTTCATAAAAAAACTTGGCGTCACCGCTACTGCTGCTGCCGGTATGGTTGGGGTGATTGTATTTGTAATTTCATTTTACTCTATATTGACCATTGCAGAGACGCACGATAAAGATCTGGATTATCTGGAAGAGTAATGTATCATGAATCCAATTTAGTAGCCATTGAATAACCGGTGAGGTTAAATAATTTTAACGCTGGGGATTATATTAGCAAATCTTAAATATTCACTACATATGTATCCTAAAAATCTTTCATTTCATTTATTTATTTTTCCAATTCTTCACCAATCAGGGTTCAAACACTTTAACCTTAATGTCATCCAACTTACCCAACATCTCCAAAATCGACATCATGATTAAAATGCCGTATTCAATAATCATAAAAATATATTTATACTTGAATAGTTCAGTATCATACCAACAATAGCTCAGTATCACCAATAAGGACCAAACCATCCCCGACAAATTAGAAATAAATAAACTAATCAAAAATACAGGAACCACATACCAGGGATGTACCGTACTCGATAATAACAAATAAGATACCCATATCCAGAATATAGTTTTTGCCGGATTTGATTCATTTGATCGAAGATAGCGTAGAGAAAATACCATTAACATCAGTAAAAATCCAAATGATAAAAATCTGCTGATACCGGCTATATTATCATATCCAAACCGCCTATAATCAATCCATTTCCAGATTTCGAATAAGCCGCCATTAAATTCAAATTTTCTAAAGTACAGTTTAATGGATTCCAGAAAATGATCGAAATAGGGATAAATTGGCAGGAAAAAAAGGAGTAACAATAAAACAGCAGTAGATGAAAGAATTACTATTTTTTTTATTCCTGCATTTTTTAATAATAAAGGAAAAAATACAAGAGGGAATATTTTTATAGCGGAGGCAAGAGATAGAAATACCAAGCCCTGGTTTCGGTTATCTTGTTTTATCGCCCAAATCACTCCAACCAGTAAAAACAATAACAATCCTTCCGCGTGACCATTGCCAAAAACTTCATACATGATTAATGGATTGAATGCAAACCAATACCATTTTTTTGTACTGACACTAATTTTTTTAAATAAACGGATACTTCCGTAATCCGCCAGCAGCAAAATCAATTTCCAGAGAATAGAAAACAGATAAACTGATTTATAACTCAAAAAATAACAAAGTCCAAAAACAAATTGAAGTATCGGCGGGTAGACAGAATAATAGCTTTTTGAATTAAGTTTTTGATAAACATCCTGATCGATGAAAATATCATTCCTCTCCACTAGTTCTGATGGCAAATATTGATAGGGAGATATCCCCTGTACGCAGACCATGCCATCCCAGTAAAATCTGAAAATATCGTCTGAAGCCTGGGGAAATGCAAATAAGAGAAAGAGTTTAATCCAAAAACTTCTATTTATCCACTCTTCAGACATTGGATAATAGACACCCAATACTAAATAGGAGGTAAACGCAATTAAATAAAATGAAATAAGGGCAAGAAAATCTTGTTGCTTTACTAAATAGGACAAGAAAATCAATGAAAAGGCATAAACCAGAAAAATTGAATTTTTAGATAAATAATCCTTCATTTAATTAAAACCATTTGATTACTATTTTAAAGTAATGCCTTATTACCCTGAAGCATTTGATTTATGTTCTATAGGTGTTCATTGAATTCATTTCACTTACCATAAATCTAATCTTTCAAACTCAGGTGCATCAAAGTATAAACGAAAATGGCAAAAAAACCAACAGAAAGTGCGACATGAAAAATCAAAAAATGAGTATTTCCTGAATGAATGCCATAGTACACCGCATACATAAAATAGGCAGCCAGCAATCCCTCTATCCAGGTCTTCCACGAAATAGTATGTGACAAATAATTATGATGACTCAGCCTGTCTTTTATATTTTTAATGTTAAACTTGGGAGTGCGGATAAAAGCTGATTTTTTACCCCGCCAGCCTTCTATCACCGCAATGCTGTTATGCAAAGAAAGTCCCATAGAAAAAGTAAGGAATAACGGGAATAAAGCAATGAACCTGAGAATGGAAACGGGCAATGATTTATCTTTCCATGCTATCCCTACATTGGCTACCAGGTGAACAATCAGTACACTCAATGTTCCAAGAAGACCAAAAGCAAAAATTTTAGAATTGATACCATACCTTCCAACGATGAACGATATCGGGACACTTACAATAGCCAATACCAATACAAATAAAAACAAGGAACTGCCCAGCAAGAGCAGAATAGCATGAGCTTTCTGCCAAAAGCTTAGATTTGAATTTTGGATCACCGGTATTAATTTCCTGGCCACCTCTGCTCCACCCTTCATCCACCTCGCTTGCTGTGATTTGAGACCATTCATTTCTGCCGGTAATTCCGCGGGAGACACGATATCCTGTAGATAATAAATTTGCCATCCTTTTAATTGGGCCCTGAATGACAAATCGAGGTCCTCAGTAAGTGTATCACTATGCCATCCACCGGCATCCACTATTGTAGATTTTCGCCAGGTACCGGCAGTACCATTAAATTGGAGGAAATGATTGGATGATTGTCTACCTGTCTGCTCTATAGTGAAATGCACATTTAACTGGAACGCCTGTAACATGGTCAAAAGGGAATAATCTTCATTGATATGCCCCCACCTGGTTTGCACTACACCTATCCGGGGATTTTGAAAATACGGAATACATTTTTTTAAAAAATCCGGTTGTGGCAAAAAATCAGCATCAAAAATAGTAATGAATTCACCCTTTGCTTTTTCAAGACCTTCTTTTAATGCTCCTGCTTTGTATCCATCCCTGTTTGTACGGTGAATGTATTTTATATCTACCCCTTTCCCTTTATAATATTCTACTTTTTTTTGGGCAATAAATTTGGATTCATCCGTGCTATCATCGAGTACTTGTATTTCCAATTTGTCAGCCGGGTAGTCGATCTTACAAATATCATCTATCAACCTTTCTACTACATACAACTCATTAAAAAGAGGTAATTGTATAGTGACTACAGGCCATTCTTTGACAGCTTCGGGAGCATACGATTTTATTATTTTAATTCTTTTTAAATAAGTAAACAATAATTGAAATTCAAACAACGTGTAAACGGTTATAAACAATAAAGCAATTAAATATACTACTGCAAAAAAATAAGCTAATGCTGCCACCCTAGATCAATTTTATTATTGTCCAAATGATCTTGTACCCAGCTAAGATAGTACCTTTTACCGTGCCGCTTACTTTAGACACCCCAATTCTTTTACGATAATCCACCGGCACTTCTGTGCATTTTAACTGATGCTTTGCCGCTTTTATTTGCATCTCTACTGTCCACCCAAAGGTCTTATCCTGCATGTTCAACGAGATCAGTTTGTCATATTTAATCGCTCTGAAGGGTCCCAGATCAGTAAAGTGATATTTATAAATAATGCGAATAAGATGAGTAGCCAACCAATTGCCAAATCGCTGAGGTATGGTCATCGAGCCTTTTTCCTTTTTCCCTAAAGCCCTGGAGCCTATCACCATATCGAAACCTTTATCCGTAATCGGCAACAACAGATCCGGCAATTTATCCGGGTAATCACTGTGATCTCCGTCCAGGAATACGATAATTTCTGGTTTTATCTTTATGTCCTCTATATATTTCAGACCCTTCAGGCAGGCGTTCCCGTAACCCGGATGCATTTCATTGACCACGATAGCACCATTTGACCTGGCCACTTCTTCTGTCTTATCCCTGCTATTATTATTACAAACTATGATATTTCTTACCCAATTTTTAGGGATCTCTGCAATCACCTTTGCGATGGCATTTTCTTCATTATATGCCGGGATGATCACATCTGTTATTTTCATAATTAAATGCTAAAGTAAGCTTTAGTACACTTAAAATGACCATACAATGGATAAATAAAAACTACTTTTGCACCATGAAATGGCCATTGCCGGACAAGATAGAACGGAGACTGATTTTATTGCTTTTTGTATCTATCGGGATCTATTCTGTGGGTTGCTATAAAGAACAGTTTAGCACTGCGTCTGATGTAAAACTCCGATTTTCACAAGATACGCTCCGGTTTGATACCGTATTTACTTCAGTGGGTTCTGCTACCAGATCATTCAAAATTTACAACGACGCTTCCCTGCCTGTTAAAATTTCATCCATTAAAATAAAATCATCTTCCGGATCCGTTTTTAGAATGAATGTGGATGGATTTACGGCTAATGCCTTGGAACTAAATGAAATTGAAATTGGAGCCAAAGACAGTATATACGCATTTGTAGAGGTCACTATCAATCCCAATCAACCGCTTTCCATCAGTCCATTTATTGTCACAGATCAGATTGAATTCGTTACCAATGGAAATAGTCAAAAAGTAATTTTAGAGGCCTGGGGCCAAAATGCAAATTATATACCGAATAGATATGCTAATGGATCATTGGCTTTATTATCCTGCCAGTTGCAGGAAGAGACCTGGTCTGATCCCAAACCTTATGTAATTTATGGCGTTTTGTTTATTGACAGTTGCACACTGCGAATTCCCGCAGGAGCACGAATATACATACACGGAGGCCTTGCGAAATCCAATGGCACGCGCTATAATGATGGCATTATCTATGTATTGCAAAACGGAAGATTACTGATTGAAGGTACTGCTGAACGAAAAGTATTGATATCCAGCGACAGACTTGAAAATGAATTAAAAGACGAATGGGGTGCCTGGTCTGGAATAAGAATAGGTCCGGGAAGCCAGGCTAATAGAATCAGTTACGCTGAAATAAAGTCAGCCATAGTAGGCGTTTATGCTGATAGTGCCAGCGACATCACCATAAAAAACTCCATCATCTACAATACGGCCGGAGCCGGTATACTCGGTGTACATGCCAGAGTGCAAGTAGAAAATTGTTTGATTCATTCCAATGGTTCACATAGTATTCAATTTGCTTACGGTGGAGGATACCGGATAGACTATTGCACGTTGGCAAACTACGATAATGAAGCTGAGGCACTATCCCTTAATAATTTCATAGTACGTGATGAAGAAAGAGATTTGGTATCATTTTTCCCTATGAATGCCACTATCACCAATACTATTCTCACCGGCAACGGCAAGGATGAACTCACATTGATAGATGAGAAAAGAAATGACTCTTCTTTTTTTAAAACCAGCTTTATCAATAGTTATATCAAAGCAGAAGATTTATTAAAAGAAAAAGAATATCCTGATTTTTTTACCCGAAATTCAAGTTCGATCAGGGCAACAAACAAAGACACTATTTTCCTTAATGCCGGCAAATTCGATTTCAGGTTGGATACCAATGCGATAGTCAACAACAAGGCGAAATATATAGACCGTGTGCAGCTCGATCTCCTGAATGTTAAAAGAGACTTAAAAAATCCGGATATGGGATGTTATGAGTTAAAATGAGATAAGGCTTTAACCGTTCCTTCTGATTGGTTAACATCATATTATAAAAATCTGCAATACAGACATTCTACTTTTGCACGGAATGATCCTGACTTTTGTACGCACATCGATATGTATGGTTTTATCGCTTGCCCTGTTTATTGCATGTAATCAAAGCAGGCATGTGCTTTCTGATAAAAACATACAGGCCGACAAAGAATATGTAAGGCTCCGAAATACCAAAATCGAAAAATTAAATTCCATGGCGGACAAATTAGTAGGGATGCCATATAGATTAGGGAGTTCAGGCCCAAAGTCATTCGATTGCTCGGGTTTCACTTCTTATATTTTTAATTCAATCAACATTACCCTTCCTCGTAAGGCTTCCGACCAGGCTCACCTTGGTCATCAGATTAATTCTGAAAACATACAACCGGGTGATTTGGTCTTCTTTGGATCCAAACGAATAGATCACGTAGCACTGGTGACTCATGTCAAAAGAGGTAAGATCACCATCATCCATTCAGCCAGTAGCGCAGGTGTAAGTGAATTGGTTTTGCAAAAATCAGATTATTGGATGAAGCGACTAAAATGTGCAAGGCGGGTGATCATTTAATCGAGTATATTAATTAATCATTCGGCATTTCGAAAATCCCCTTATTATTTTCGAATTAAAATCCAACAAAAATGACGGTATTTAAATCAAAAGATAAATTTTTCACAATTCATAGTTAGGTTTATACCGGTCATCTCTGGCTCCATAAAAAGTATTGATATGATAAATCACCGATTCTATATCGTCTGTAATGTGAAACAAGTCCATATCATTGGGATTGATGTAATGATATTCCTGGTCCATAGTTTTAATCAACCAATCTCTCAGTCCTGACCAATAATCCACCCCGAATAATATAATTGGTACTCTGCTAATCTTCTTGGTTTGCACTAAGGTAAGCACTTCAAAAAATTCATCCATAGTTCCAAACCCACCGGGCATCACCACAAATCCCTGTGCATATTTTACAAACATCACTTTACGCACAAAAAAATACCGGTGTTTTAAAAGTTTATCGAAGTCTATGAATTTATTATAACTCTGTTCAAATGGAAGATCTATGCTGAGACCTACGCTTACTCCTTTAGCATCAAATGCCCCTTTATTCCCTGCTTCCATGATACCGGGGCCACCACCGGTAATCACACCGTAACCTTCATCTGTAAGTCTCTTACCTATTTCAGATGCTTTTTCATAATATAAATCACCAGGCTTGGTACGGGCAGATCCGAATATAGAAATGCAAGGACCTACTCTGTTCAATACTTCAAATCCATCCACCATTTCAGCAATTACTTTGAATAATGTCCACGAGTTTTCACCTTTAAGCTCGGTCCACTTTTTCATTTCTCTCGGCACCCTGGTATGCATGTCTTTTTGACTTTACTGATTAAACTAATTCTGCTTTATATTGCTCGTATTCTTTTTCAATATATACTTTGAGATCGCGCACATCTTCAAACTTATCAAATATTTCTTTGTACTTATTATGATTTTGGGTAGCTGATGGCATTACATAGGCCGATACTTCTTTTTCTGTGATTTTTCCGGGACTCAGAATGATCAATCGCTCTACCACGTTTCTAAGCTCCCTGATATTACCACTCCACCTCATTTTTTGCATCGTTTTTAATGCCTGGCCGGTAAAGGTTTTTACAGGAACACCATAGTCCTGGCAAATAATTTGATTGAAATAATCTACCAACGCGGGGATATCGTCTTCCCGTTGATTGAGTGATGGAATTTCCACTATGATCACAGCCAGTCTATGATACAAATCTTCCCTGAATCTGCCCGCCTCGATCTCTTTTCGAAGGTCTTTATTGGTGGCAGCTACAACCCGTACATCCACTTTTATTTCTTTGTCACCCCCTACCCTGGTGATTCTGTTTTCCTGTAAGGCACGCAATACTTTTGCCTGGGCAGAGAGGCTCATATCACCTATTTCATCCAGAAATAAAGTTCCTCCATGCGCTAATTCAAATTTACCCAGGCGCTGCTTTATAGCTGAAGTAAATGATCCTTTTTCATGACCAAATAACTCACTTTCGATCAATTCTGATGGGATTGCTGCACAATTTACTTCAATGATGGGTCCATCCTTGCGCACACTTTTTTCGTGCAGCCATCGGGCAACGAGTTCTTTTCCGGTACCATTTTCGCCCGTAATCAAAACTCTCGCTTCAGTAGGCCCCACTCTTTCGATAGTATCTTTTACTTTAGCCATTGCAGAGGATTCTCCTACCATTTGCTGAATGCGACTTCGGGTGATTTTATTTTGCAGGACTTTTTTCTCGGTTATCAGACAGGATTTATCCATTGCATTTCGTATGGTGATAAGCATCCTGTTGAGATCCGGAGGTTTGCTGATAAAATCAAATGCTCCTTTTTTTACAGCCTCTACTGCTGTATCTATATTTGCATGGCCACTGATCATGATTACAGGGATATCCGGGTTTATTTGCTGTATTCGCTCCAAGGCTTCCAGGCCATCCAGGTTCGGCATTTTGATATCGAGTAATACCACATCGTAATCACTTTGTTTAATCTTACTCAGGCACTCCAGTCCATCACCTGCCTCTTCTACCGTAAATTTTTCAAACTCCAGAATCTCTTTCAAAGTACGCCGAATACTACGCTCATCATCGGCGATCAATATTTTTGCCATATAGATAAATTATTTATGGCACAATATACATTATAGTTTTTTGTAATACATATAATGCTAATATATATTTATTTAATATATTATAATAAATAAAATTTGTATACGATTTACTAATACACTTCTAAATACCATTTCACGTACACTATCCATATTAAAAAAAATTAATTCCCCGTTCCTTCACAAAATTGGACTGCCACATAACTCATAAATGCCACACTGGTCACCAATGCATCCTCGTCGATATCAAATTCAGGGGTATGGATTTTCTTTTCTCCTGCATGTCCTGGCCGGGCTGTCCCCAATCTATAAAATGCCGCTGGCAAAACCTGGGTATAATATCCGAAATCTTCGGCAGTGGTTCGCATAGGTAAATCCATTACCGCTTCGGTACCAAACAAAGTAGTGGCAAATGATTTTAATTTTACAATGAGATTGACATCATTATATACAACCGGGTATCCATCTTTAATATCAACCTCTGCTTGTCCTCCCATAGATTCAGCAATGCCTTCACAAAGTTTTCGGATTAACAGTTTGGCTTCCTTTCGCCATATTTCATCAAATGTCCTGAAAGTACCTTCTATTCTAACCTCACCTGGAATGATATTAGTAGCTCCTCCGGTAGATTGTATTTTACCCAGGGTAAGTACAGAAGGAGTAAGTGGGTTATTATTCCTGCTCACTATTTGTTGCAAAGCCACTATTATATGGGAGGCAATTAATATGGTATCACGGGTGGTATGGGGCATAGCTCCATGACCACTTTTTCCTTGTACCGTGATATAAATTTCGTCTGCTGAAGCCATAAAGGGTCCTGCTTTAAATCCAAGCTTACCTGATTCCATTTCTGGTGATACATGTTGACCTAGAATGATTTCAGGAGCCGGATTTTCAAGGACTCCTTCTTTGATCAAAATCGATGCTCCCCCCGGAAACTTTTCCTCAGCTGGTTGAAAAATGAACTTTATCTTACCCGCCCATTGTTCTTTTGACTCATTTAGAATACGCGCTACCGAAATCAACGAGGCGGTATGAACATCGTGGCCGCAGGCATGCATCACTCCCTCGTGCAAGGACTTATAATTGCGATCATCCGCTTCTTTTATGGGAAGAGCATCAGTATCTGCTCTCAGTGCAATTACTTTGCCGCCGTCTGATTTACCTTCAATCAAAGCTATAACACCTGTGTTTCCGATTCTGGTAGTTGCAATTCCACTTGATTGTAAAGTCTCCTCTATAAATGAGGCAGTATTTTTTTCTTCAAAAGAGAGCTCCGGATGTTGATGTAAATACCTCCTGATTCTTATAGTCTCAGTCAGATAGTCTTTTGCTTTCTGTATATACCAGCTTTCATTCATATTCATACAAAGCTATTATTTAGTAAGGTGATCTACTATTATTTTTAAGTCTATACCCGGAGTATAATTCATAGCATATTCCATGTTTAATTCTTCGGGAGATTTACTTACATTCAACTCGTCGTGAAAATACCAATATCCTGCTCTTTTAAAAGGCAGATTTTCATGTACGGGCTTTTGATACCCTACCCAATACATTGAACCGGTCAAGAGTTGAAAAAAATTCAACCTGATATTTTTATTCATCCAGCCAAAGGGCAGAATGATGAGGCAGGCTATTCTGTTTACAGTCCATTTAAGTATCTGATTCCGGAAAAGGGATAAATTCATATTCCCGCTTTGAATTCGAAAGGAATGCTTTTTCACTTCCGGAATAATATGCCATACTTCAACATCACCAGGAATGGTTTTATAAATATTTAAAACCTCTTCTTTATCCCATTGTTCCGGATTAAAAATTAGTTTATTTATTTTTTGCCGTTTTAATTTATCTTCCAGACCAATAACACCCTGAATATGGCAAACAAAGGATAAAATATTGGAATAACAAAGTGACTTGAAGAGTTCGGTATATTTTTCTACATTATTTTCTGCGTGAAGAAATAATGCTCGCTGGCCAAGTTGGTGATCAGTAACTAAGCTTCTGTAAATTGGGAATAAAAGAGATAAAACCACAGAGCTAAACACAATCACCATTCTCGAAGACCGTAAATGTTCCGGCAATAAACTATAGGTAATCAATATAATTACCGTACCTATCCAGATGGGTTTAATAACATTCAATGAGGTAGCAGAAGAGGATTCAAAAACCCACAGGCTTATCACCCAGATAGCCAAATATCCGGCGGCATTCCATAAAAAAACAGGATTATCAAAATAGGTGGAGGTCCCAAACCAATAGCTACCCCAAAACGTTTTTACAATCCAAATTACCATAGAAATTAACAGTACATCTGCCACCAGGATAAAATTTGAAATTGATTTCCTCTTTACAAAAGAAAGCAGGCCGGCTAACGCAATGCCAATATGCAGGCTCCATTTCGAAAAAGTACTTTTGTAATTTTTATCCACAAAAATGGACATGGCCTGGTAAAATCTTTTCACATGGTCATAGGAATCACTTTTTGAACTTCTGCCTTTGAGATGAATTATTTGCTCAGTACCCAGGTATATCAGTTTTTTTCCTGTAAGCCTTACTCTGGTACTAAAATCTATATCCTCGCCATACATAAAATACTCTTCGTCAAATCCTCCCACAGATTCAAATACAGATTTTTTCATCATCATATAAGCCCCTGTAAGTACTTCCACTTCATGCAATTCATTATCCTCCAGATTTCCCATATAATAATGGTTGATAAATTTATTTCTGGGGAATAAAAGACTAATACCTGTAATTTTAAACACAGATGACCATAGGTCCGGAAATCCTCTTTTGGATTCTTTTAAATACTTACCAGTACCATCTACCATCCTCACCCCTACTATTCCCGTATCGTTATGGTCGGTAAGATATTTTAATGATTTTTCAATTGCATTCTTATTTACTTTAGTGTCTGGATTTAATATTAGTATGTGTTTACCTTGTGCCAGCTTTACCCCGGTGTTATTAGCCTTTGAAAATCCGGAATTAGTCTTATTTTCTATCAACCTTACATAGTTAAATTTGGTTTTAATCATGTCAGCAGAATCATCTGTACTGGCATTCTCTACTACGATGATTTCCCCTTGTATATTAGAAATTGCTTCATTTACAGCTTCAATACAGGATTCTAATAAATATCTAACATTATAGCTGACTATGATGACCGAGAGGTCCATGTATTCAGCTTAAAGTTTTTATCTGATAGGGAGTTCTGGCCATAATGGATCGTCCCAAAGTCACTTCATCTGCATATTCCAATTCACTTCCAAAAGAAACACCTCTCGCTATGACTGAGGTGGGAATAGCCAGGGCTTGCATTTGTTTGGTGAGATAATATATGGTGGTTTCTCCTTCTATTGTAGGATTGATGGCGAAGATCACTTCGTGCACCGGGCTATGTGTTATCCGCTCAAGAAAAGCTCCGATATTCAATTCCGACGGGCCTACCCCATCAATAGGAGACAATACGCCTCCCAATACATGATAAACCCCTTTATATTGATTTGTCTCTTCTATAGCCATGATATCGCGAGTACCTTCCACTACACATATGGTCTGTTTGTCGCGTCTGCTGTCACGGCAAATTTCGCAAAATTCAGCATCTGCATAGTTGTAACAAATGCTACATGATTTAATTTTTTCTTTGGCATTCGTAATTGCATTGGCCAGCTTTTTAGCGTACTCCACATCTTTTTTAAGTACATGCAAAGCCATACGCAAAGCCGATTTTTTACCAACTCCCGGCAATGTATTGAAAGCCATCATAGCTTCTTCTAAAAGTTTGGAGGAAAACTGCATAGAGACAAAGATAGGGAAGAAGTGAGGAAGTAAGAACCTCAAAGTGGCAAGACTTTATGCCACCACACTTACTGACTTATTCATATCTTTGCGAAAATTTCAAAAAAAATCAATATGGCTGAAATAATCAGAATGCCCCGCATGAGTGATACTATGGAAGAAGGAAATATCCTGGTATGGCACAAAAAGGTAGGTGATGATATAAAAGTAGGTGATGTACTGGCAGAGGTGGAGACAGACAAAGCCACTATGGATCTGGAAAGTTTTTATGATGGGAATCTGCTTTTCATTGGTGTGGAGAAAGGCACAATTGCAGTCAATGCCATCCTGGCAGTCATTGGCAAAAAAGGCGAGGATTTTAAGGCTGCTCTGGAAAGTGCTGGCGGCAAAGCGGAAGGCCAAATTTCAAATGAAACCGCAAGTACACCGGCCGCTATTACTCATCAGGATATTAAGACTATGGTTGAGGATGTGCCAACAGAGGATCGTCATATCAAGGTTTCTCCCCTGGCAAAAGCCATTGCAAAAGAAGAGGGGATTGATTTAAAAACTTTAACCGGATCGGGAGATCAAGGCAGAATCGTAAAACGGGATATTGAAAGCGCATTACAAAACAAGAGCACACCACCCGCACCATCAGTCGCGACAGCAATAAAAACTCCGAGCACTCCGGTGATGAATATTAATTTAACTCCTGGCTCCGGAGCAGCTTTTGAAGACAAGCCTCTGAGTCAAATGCGAAAGACTATTGCCAGGAGACTGAGTGAAAGTATGTTTTCAGCTCCTCATTTTTATGTAACCATGGCGATTGACATGACCAAAGCTGTGTCTGCCAGATTGGCCATGAATGCGGTTGCTCCTTCGAAGCTATCTTTTAACGACCTGGTAGTGAAAGCCTGTGCCATGGCATTGCGTAAACATCCAATGATTAATTCATCCTGGACTGGTGATGCAATCCGGCAAAATAATCAGATCAATATTGGAGTTGCCGTTGCAGTTCCGGAAGGGTTGCTGGTACCTGTAATCAGACATGCTGATATTAAAACACTCACCCAGATCAATGCAGAAGTCTTATACCTGGCCAACAGGGCTAAAGAAAAGAAACTGCAACCAGATGAAATGCAAGGAAATACATTTACCATTTCTAACCTGGGTATGTTTGGTGTAGATGAGTTTACCGCAATTATTAATCCTCCGGATTCCTGTATTTTAGCGGTTGGCGGCATAGCCGAAACTCCTGTTGTGAGGGATGGTAAAATAGAAATAGGTCAAATAATGAAAGTCACCTTATCCAGTGATCACAGGGTGGTGGATGGAGCCAGTGCTGCTCAGTTTTTACAAACTTTAAAATCTTTACTGGAAGAACCTGTACGAATGCTTGTGTAAATTCCGATCAAGCATCCTGTATAAATAATGAAATACATAATCGCCTGGTCGCGAATCATCTTGCTGGTGATTACCACCATGATTTTTTTAACTTTTTATACACTTAGTACCTTATTT
Source organism: uncultured Saprospiraceae bacterium (assembly GCA_964396995.1). Lineage (GTDB taxonomy): Bacteria > Bacteroidota > Bacteroidia > Chitinophagales > Saprospiraceae > JADJLQ01. The sequence continues at coordinate 30,813 of CAYNIG010000021.1, forward strand.
TTCGGAAGAAGTATCCAAAGGGCTTTTCGAATACGAAAAATCTGTGTAAAAACTTTTATCAGAATATTGGGATTCAAAGTCAAAACCCATGGAAAAATAAAAGAACTGACTCCAGCATTATACATTTCCAATCACCGGTGTTTTTCTGATCCTTTATTGGCATTACAATATTTTTATTTTTACCCTATTGGTAAAGCCGAAATTGAAAAATATCCCCTGATCGGATTAGCTGCAAAAGAGACCGGCATTTTATTTGTAAAAAGGGACAACAAGGAAAGCAGGAGTGAAGTAAAAGAAGGCATTAAAAAAGCTTTACAAGCCAATCTGAATATTTTTCTCTGCCCAGAAGGCACTACCAATGTCGGCCAAACCACTAAAGAGTTTAAAAAGGGCGCTTTCGCTGTAGCCGCAGAACTCAAGTTACCTGTGATCCCGATGGCGATAGTTTATCATGATCCGGCTTCTGATTTCTGGATACCTGGAGATTCTTTGATACAACATTTCATCAGGCAATTTGGCAAGTGGACCACCATGGTGGATATTTATTTTCCAAATCAACCTTTTTACAACAATGACCCCATACTGCTTATGGACAATTGCAAAGAATGGATTGATGAAAAGTTATTGACCATACCGGTACCGGAGGAGGTATCCTCATTATCAGTTTATAATCTAAAAGTCTGATCAGGATAGTCTGCCGTTATGGAATATAAGATGATTCAGAAATGGTGACCATTATTTAGGGTCTGCTGGGGAAATCATAAAAGATTGACGCCTATTGATTTATTG
>CAYNIG010000022.1:0-30918 GCA_964396995.1 uncultured Saprospiraceae bacterium
TACAGATATCGCATTTTAAAGTCAGTGCACGTGCCAACTGGGGTCGAAGCACTGAGACTTTAAAGTTGATCGAAAATGCAAGAAAGCAAGGTTATGATGTCACCATAGATCAATATCCGTACACAGCAAGCAGTACCAATCTGGGAATCCGGTTGCCCGACTGGGCTTTATCGGGTGGGCAGGAAGAATTAGTAAAACGAATAAACGATCCTCAACAACATAAAAAAATAATAGAAGGCATGCTGGAGCAGCTACACAGCTACAAATATAAAGATTACAGTTTTGCAGTAGTGGCCAATCACAGTGCCGATCCATCCTATAATGGTAAAAGCATCACGGAGATCAATAAGCTCAAAGGCCGTAAAGCCAATATCTATCAGGAGGCAGAAACCATTCTCGACATCATGAAAGCGGGTGGTGCACAAATGGTTTATCATGGCATGAACGAAACCGATGTACAAACTTTTATAAAATATCCATACAATATGATAGGTGCTGATGCCGGTGTACCTATTCCATTTAAAAGCCTGCCACACCCCCGTGCCTATGGCACCAATGCGCGGGTATTAGCCCGATATGTACGCGAACAAAAACTCATTACTTTGGAAGAAGCTGTCCGACGCATGACTTCACTGGCAGCACAAAAATTCCAACTCCGTGACAGAGGTATGCTCAAGGAATCCATGGCTGCAGATATAGTGGTATTTGATGAAAACACAGTGACGGACAAAGCAACTTTTGAAAAGCCACATCAATATTCAGTGGGTTTCAGATATGTGGTGGTGAATGGGGAACTGGTGGTGGAGGAGGAAAAACATTTGGGAGTGAAGAGCGGAAAGGCATTGATGGGGATTGGGAAGGAGTGAGAGAGAGCTGGAGGTAGGCTACTTCTTGATCCTCTGCAATAATCCAAATTACCGGAAAAGAGTTTTAAACAGGGATAGGTTTTGCAACATCTTCTTGATTAGTATACACGTTATTCAACAAATGATTAGTAAGAAGAGGCTGCTGGATAAGTAAAAATTGCAATACCTGATATTTACCTAAATAACAACTGAGCAAACTCAAACAAATCATGTCTCCAAACCGGCCACGTATGACCACCGGGATATTCACTGTACTTGTATTTTACACCATACTCGTCCATTTTTTTCATCATCACCTGGCAGTTTTCATGTGCAATATCTTCTTTACCGCCCATCGAAATCCAGAATTCCCTGATGTTTTTATTTAATAGATCGGGATTTGATTTCATATACTCGTAAGTAGACTCAGAAAGTTTGGTATTATTTGCAAAAAAGCCGGAGCTGAAGACTCCGAGATAGGAAAATAAATCATTGTTTTTTACACCGGCATATAATGTTTGAAGTCCTCCCATAGACAGACCTGCCAGGGCTCTGCTTTTGGCATCAGGCTGCACTCTGAAATTTGTTTCTACAAAAGGAATGGCTGCAGTCTTAATTTCATTTTCAAAAGCCCGCAATGCATTTTCATTGAATCCGGCTATGCCTCCCTGCATGCCGGTATTGCCATCCAACATGGCAATGATCATGGGATTGGCCTTTCCGGCAGCCAGTAAATTATCCAGTATTAAATCCGTGCGACCTTGGGTAGCCCACCCCCGCTGATCTTCGCCACCTCCGTGTAATAAATACAATACAGGATATTTTATGGTCGAAGTATCGTATCCCGGTGGAGTATAAATATACATTTCGCGCCATGAATTGGTTGCTCTCGAAAAATATTTTTTGATTCGAATATCACCATGGGGTACCTCTTTAAGGGCATAAAAATCGCCATTGGCATAAGGTATTTCTATACCACTTGCCATGCGTCCCATGCCATAAAATGTTTCACTGGCAGGATCGGCAAGCGAAACACCGTCCAGGATGAGTGAATAGTAATGAAACCCTTTGCCTATAGAATCGGTAGTCACTGTCCAGTAGCCTCCTGTATCTTTAATCATGTCGTATTTTCTACCCAGGTTTATTTGCACAGTTTTAGCTTCGGGAGCTTTAATTCGGAATACGACTCTATGATCGGGTAAGATCTGGGGATATTTAATATTCCGGATATTGGTTGAGGCAGGTGTGCCCAGCACAGTATATTTGTTTAAAACGGAATTATCTACAGGTTTGAATAAAAACTGTGAAAACATATACAGTCCATTCTTCCACACTTTAAAATCATGTCCTCCGGGTTCTATATAATATATATGAGGTATGTTTTTCTGGAATAAATAATCGTGCGTCCTTTTACTGAATAAAATTAAACCATCACTGTCTCCACACGATATCCAAAGCAATTTTATTTTTTCTTTTGCCCGGTCAGGATCAGGAATAAGCGCTTCCGGAGTTTTGGTGTTGGGTGCAGATGAAAATCCACCAATCCACGCAAATTTGTCCAGATTACCAAGGCCAAAGTTTAATGACTGCCCTCCTCCCATAGATAGTCCGGCAATGGCTCTGCTTTCACGATCTGTTAGTACCGGATATGTTTTTTCAATAAACGGAATCAAATCAGAAATCAGATCTTTTTCAAATGTGGCAAAAGCTTCCACCTTTTCTCTGTCAAACATATTTCCAACTGCACGATCATCTTTCATAGCTCTGCCATTTGGCATCACTACAATCATGGGTTTGAGTTTTCCATCTGCATACAGATTGTCCAATATTACCTGTGGATTGGCCCCTTTGAGCCATTCTTTTTCATCTCCCCCTATACCATGCAAAAGATAGAGTACGGGATATTTATTTGCTTTGGAATAACCCGGCGGTGTATAGACCAAGGCTTTCCTGCTGTTTCCCACCACCCTGGATTCATAGATAATACTATCCAGCATTCCATGTTTTATATCAGGCTTAAATACATCAAATCCAGCTATAGCCTGGATGTCTTTTACCTGTGCCAGGCAAGCATTTGAAATAAAATATAAAAGAGGCAATACCTTGCATACCAATATTAAACATTTATTCATAATCAATTCTTTATTTAAATAATTTTTGAAGAGACTGAGCCAAAAACAATTTGCAGTTCATCCAGGTATGGCCACCGGTCACAATGATTGGCTCCAGTTTGATTTTCTTTTCTTCGAACAAGGCGATGTTTTTCTTTACACTTTCGTACAAAAAATCTTCAGTACCGACGCTGATCGTAAACAGGTTTAGGGCCCGGTTCATTTTTTTTGCATCCGGATTCCAATTGGTAAAATTTTTCTGAAACTCTTCAGTCGCGGTAAAGGGTGCATAAGAGCAGATATAAGAAAATGTACCGGTATTGGTCAAACCTATATTTAAAGTTTGGCCTCCGCCTACGGAGAATCCTGCAATGGCCCTACCCTTACTTTTTGTGACGACTGAGTAATTGGTCTCCACAAATGGAATGATATCATTTACCACATCTTTGGTAAAGTCAGGCATAGGTGCGGGTCGTACATTGCCGTACGGCATCACTATAATCATACTTTTGGCTTTTCCCTGTGCAATCAGATTGTCTGCTATGAGGTGTGCACGGCCTACTTTAGTCCAGGTCTCTTCCGTATCAGAACCACCGTGAACAAGGTAGAGTACTGGGTATTTTTTTCGAATTGTGTACCCTGGAGGGGTATAAACCAACAGTGGCCTGTTGGATTTTAATGAATGGGAGGTATAAGTATGATAGTGAATTTTACCATGCGGTACATTTTGAAATGAATGAATCAATGGCTTGTCCCCATTTACTTCCAGCAAACTGCGTTTAAATCTTTCATTGGCGAATAAATAGGTATTATTTGGATCGGCCAGGAGTATGCTATCCACCCAAAAGCTATATGGATAGATATCCGGAGGTATGGAAGGAATGGTAACTGACCATATACCTGAAGTATCTTTTGTCATGGAGACCGGGCCGGTCAGGAATTCTCCATTTACACTAACCTGTCTTGCTATCTTCGAATAATAACGGAAGGTTACGGAGTGATCAGCGTGTACTTCTGGTGAATTGATTACAGGTGGTCTTGACTGACCCAATACAAAACAGGAATACAAACTTATAAAAACAATAAGTACCTTTCCATTCATATCTTCATAATTTAAATTTTAATCCATCTTTTTTATAGGGTTGTATAAACCGGCATCCATTAAACTTATTTCGTTATCGGTAGGGAAATGGGCAGGAATGGGATAGCTCACTTTTTTATTTGCCAGCCACTCAGCAGCCCGGATCATAGTGGTTTGAAATCCAATACACCGGTATGCCGGTGGGAAATATTCTCCTTTCCACAGATGTCCCATACTCGAATTGTACACTCTGCCCTTGCCGTATTTTATCACCCATTCTACAGGCCAGTACTTTTTAGTAGCAGTACTGTCAAATGCATAGGAAAGGACTTGTACTTTTTTTATTTCCCCTCTTGGAAAATAATATACTTCGGTATTGGCTGTTTTCCATTTTGAGGGATAACCCTTATTTATCGGATGTGCACTGAATATTTCGATTATGGCATTGAATCGGTCACCATGTCCGGTTGCCTGACCTTCATTTGGCTTATAATACGTAATAGATTTATCCGGATTTATTTCAATGGAAGTACCAAAATGGATTGGTCGCCATCCCAGCCCTATCATTTTATTGTATTCCTGCCAGTGAGCAAAAGCATTATTTCCTGAATGAAGTATGTAAAGACCACCTCCTTTTCTTACATATTTTTCCAAAGCCTGCTCTGCCTCCCGTGGCCAGGTCAGATTTTTATTCCAGATATTATTGGTGTTTTGTATTACCACATCATATCCTTTAAAAGAAGGTAACCAGGTCATTCTCTGGATACTATCAGCAGGGATAGTAGAAATATCCACCTTGAAAAGTCCGCTTTTTTCCAATATCCATTTGGTCACCAGGGAAGTTTGTTTCCAATCGTGATTGCTGAATCCATCTATAATCAAAACCGAATGCCGGGCATAGGTATATGAGTTTAATATACTCAAGACAGAAACGATCAATACCAAAATTGTTTTTTTATTTGATGACATTCGCAGATTGTAATTTTATTTAAAAAGTAAAGGCAAAGTCTGCATAAGATATTTTTTTACATTCATCCACGTATGACCACCATCTGTAATAAAGGTGTTGAGTTGTATATTTTTAGCAGTGAGATAATCATTAAATTCCAGGGTGCCTTTGTATAAAAAATCTTCTGTACCTATACCCGACCACAACAACTTATAATTCTGATTGGTCTTAGCAGGGTTTGAAGTAACATGCAAAAAAAGTTTATCCATTTCTGCCGGTGAAATGTAAGATGCATAGCTGCACACCCATGAAAATTTATCCATGTGATTAAACGCAGTGCGCAAGGTCTGCCCACCCCCTCTTGAAAATCCACCTATACCCCGGTTGTCTTTATTCGCAATAGTCCTGTAATTTGATTCTATATAGGGAATTATATTATCCACCAGATCTGTTTCGAACAATTTAGCTCGCTTAAGGGCATCTTCGCTATCCCGGTTTAATAAGTCACCTGGTTTGGCCAGGCTTTTTTGTTCTGCTATTCTTGCAAGAGGGTTACCGTAAGGCATTACTATAATCATGGGTGTTGCTTTGCCGGCAGCAATCAGATTGTCCATGATCAGGTGCGTCTTACCCACTTTAAAAAAAGTCTCTTCGGTATCGGTAGTACCACTAATGAGATAATAAACAGGGTACTTTTTTGATAAATCTTTATTATAACCCGGTGGAGTATATACCACTACCGTACTTTGTGATCCTTCTACTGAGGGATAATATTCATAAGTAATGGTTCCGTGCGGGACATTTTGCAAAGTATACAGGGTGGGAGTATCGTCTGGTATTTCCACCAGACTTGCCTTGAATCTTTCGTTAGGAAAAAAGGCCACATTAGCAGGATCCATTACACTAATGCCATTTACATGAAAACTGTATGGATATATATCCGGTTTTACCGGGCCTACCGTAACAGACCAAATGCCCTGATCACCCTTTATCATGGGTACCGGAGTTTTTTCAAATTGAGCACTTAGTTTAACTTCTTTAGCTTGAGGTGACAGGTAACTAAATGTAACTGTTTTGTCTGCATTTACTTTAGGTGATATCACCAAAGGTCCGCGAGGGGGCTGAGCAACCAATTTAATAAAACAAAAGGAAAGTATTGTGATGCGTCTCCAAGCGATTACCTGTGATATTTTCATTATTTTTTAAATATTCGTTGAGCGATAAGAGATAGAAATAGTTTGCAATTCATCCACGTATGACCCCCATCGGTGATAAATGTTTCGTGTTTTATATTCTTTTGTTTTAATACTTCAACATATTTCTGATTCACTTCATAGAGTCCGTCTTCTTTGCCAATGCCGATCCAGAATAGTTTCAGGTTTTTATTGGTTTGATCCGGATTAATAAATGCTCCTGCATTGTTTCTGTCAAATTCGTTTTCCAGCATTCCCGGTGCAAAACCACCTATCCAGCTAAATTTTTCCATCCTATTTAATCCAAAATAAAGGGCTGTCCCTCCACCACCTGAAAATCCTGCGATGGCTCTGTTGTCTTTAGTATTTAGGGTGCGATAATTTTTTTCCACATAGGGCATCAGGTTATCAAAAAAATCAATTTTAAACTCCTGGAGATTTTCCCAATTTCTGAGACTTCCTGATGACTTGGCAATTTTGGGATATGCTCTTCCATAAGGCATTACCATAATCATGGGCTCGGCTTTACCTTCAGCTATCAGGTTATCCAGTATGATATTGGCTCTTCCTACTTTCGTCCAGGTCTCTTCCGTATCGGTAGTGCCATGCAATAAATACAGTACCGGATATTTTTTGTTTACGTTTGTTGTATAGCCCGGCGGGGTATAGATGATGAGCGGTCTTACACCCAATTCCTTTGAAAAATAATACTGATACGATACGAGACCATGAGGTACATTTTGTACCGTATGTACCAGTGGTTTGGTATCATTGATCTCGACCAGGCTATTTTGAAATCCTTCATTGGGAAAAATGTTCGAATTCTTAGGATCTGCTATAGATATACCATCTGCATTAAATGAATAGGGATATATATCCGGCTTTACTGGTCCCACGGTGACGGACCATACTCCTTTATCGTCTTTGGTCATCAATAGTGGTTTTTTTTCAAATTGTGCATTCAATTTTACCTCTTTCGCATTGGGAGCCAAAAATCTAAAACTCAGTTTGCCATCGCTATGAAATTCAGGGGAAATAAATGGAGGTTGATTGCCGGGTTGTGAAAATAACCTCGTCACTAATATCACAAAAAGGATTAGTATTAAATATGATTTTTGCATATTGTATTTAAATAAGTTCATTATTTAGCCCAGGCTTTTCCTTCGGCAGTTCTTCTCCAGGTATAATATTCATTCAATATTTTCAATGATGATTCACTGGGTACCGGCCCCATCTCAGGTCGTTGCTTAAAATGCATCACCCGGTGATTATCCTTTGTAAATTCATCCCATCGGGGCACATTTGTACCATTGGGATTTCCGGTCTTTGCAAAATTCGTCCAATAGCTTATCATTGCTTCAGAAATAGCATTATCAGTAGGGGTAGCCAGTTTACTCTGAGGATTTAGATGACCAAATACAAATGCTACATCCTGCCCGTGGGGTGAGCCATGCCCGTATTGGGGTGAATGCTCAGGATAGTCCGGATGCTGATCAAAATAATAATAAAAAATTTTCGATTTACTGGTTTTACTTTGCAGATCAGCCCATGCCCAGGTGTGCCAACCAAAAGCGGCATCACGTGCTGTTTTGGGTACTGTACTATCCCCTACCGGGTAAGCCCTGATCAGGTCTGTTGCGTACTTGCCATATCTTTTGTTTACATTATCAAGATAGTCTTTTGGAGTTTTGGGAGGCATAAAACTCAAACCTTCATCTGAATTATATCCTATCAATACAGGAGTATGATTATACTTTCCTTTTTCGTATAATGTATATTGATCTGCAGGGATCACATAGCCATCTATTATGGGCCAGGCCCCGGGCAAGCCAAAACCCTGAGGAAGTTTTTCAACTGGTACATTTCTTAATTCTGCGAGTGAATTAGCTCCGGCTTTTTTCATGAATTCTAAGCCACTCTGCTCAGCATCAGTCAACAACTTTTGGTTTTCACCGGGATAGGTCGTCCATCTCGGGGGTCCAAATGAACCACCACTTTGAGAGATAGCACCGTGAAATAGTCCTTTTGCAAGTGGAGATGCACATAACATACTTACTGCTATTCCCCCAGCTGATTCACCAAATAGGGTAACTTTATCAGGGTCTCCACCAAATACTCCTATATTTTTTTTGACCCATTTTAGTCCCGCTATCATATCTAACAAGCCGTAGTTGCCGGATACTTTATTTTTTGTTTCCGCACTCAATGCAGGATGAGCCAAAAACCCCAACTGGCCTACACGATAGGCTATGCTTACAAACACCACTCCTTTATTGGCAATATTTTCACCTGTATACACGGGCTCAGCAGTAGATCCAAAGCTAAAACCTCCACCGTATATCCAAACCAGTACGGGTAATTTTTCTTTACTTGATTTAGCCGGACTCCATACATTTAAGTACAGACAATCTTCACTTTTGCCACCGGTTGGATTACCTCCCTGGTAAGGACTGGGTCCGTACCGGTCAGTAAGTTTTACCCCTTTCCATTTTTCAACAGGAAGTGGTGCTTTCCAACGGAGATTTCCAACCGGAGGAGTAGCAAAAGGGATTCCTTTGTATACCTGCAATCCTTGTTCATACACTCCCCTGATAGCGCCTCCCGAAACATTGATTACGGGAGGTAGCTGAGACTGTGCCTGAGTAAACGACAGTGCAATACAAACGAATACTAAAAATCTAAACCTAATCATACAAATCAAGAAACCAAGTTTAATACCTAATACTTCTAATCTATATTTTTCATTTTCCTAAGAAAATATGGTAATCATTTAAATATATTATATCAGCTCTTTGATTTTAAACCAATCGAAATCTACATAACCACCCACTTTTTTGGTAGCATAATAAAACAACCCATAACGATAACCCATAAAATGCGGCAAAGTATAAGTCATCTTTATTGGTTGACCTACCGGTACCCAATTTTTCCCATCGATGCTGTAAAAAAAATATGCTATATCTTTTTTATCAGTAAAATCACAATCGGCTTTAAAATAAATTTTGTTCTGAGATAAGGGTATTTCTGCTTGCTTAGATGGTTTTCCACTTTCGGCATTGATCATGACTATTTTTTTAGTCCCGTTTTCCATAGCGATAGCCACCAGTCCATAATTTTTTTGCAACAAACTCAATCCGGCTAAATCTCCTTCCTCTAATTTTGAAATATCCAATGAAACTGCTCCGGTACACCTCGGCCCTATGGTGCGCTGAGATAAGGTATTCCTTGCGCTTAAAAATGAAGTGTCTATCCTTCCGGACTTTAGTCTCAGGAAACCTTTCCGCTCATTTACAGACCAAAGAGAATGATCTGGATTGTGATTCCATTGCCATACCAGTGGCAAAGCAGGGTTATTTCTTTTTCGACTGAAATGATCTGAATCGGCAATATGCGGAATCAGTGATTTATTGGAAGGCAAAGAAGGCAGGACATCAGGCACTTTACCATTATCACCCAATACCGGCCAGCCATTCTCCCAAGTAACTGGTACTAAATAGGGAATACGACCTACTGCCCCATAATCTCTGAACAGGTAAGCATACCATTTGCCCTCTTTTGTATCTATCAATCCTCCCTGGGCCACCCCAAGGTCTTGTAGTCCGAGTTTGCTTTCCCAAGGGCCATCGAGGCGATCTGCCCGGTGCATGACTACTGTACGCATACCGCCCCTGGGCCAGGTGATATTAAATAAATAATACTTACCATTGATTTTAAACAGTTGAGAACCCTCTGCCTTCAGGCCAATATTTTCACCTGCGGGTGCACTTGCGTTTTCAATGAGCGTTTTTTCTGTACCCGCTTTCACTCCGGAAAGGTCTTCTTTGAGTTCCAGTATTTTTAAGTGGCCTACTCCATAGATGAGGTAGGCCTTACCATCGTCATCAAAAAATAAAGTATGATCGTGGTATGACGGACTGAATGATATTTTTTCCCAATTTCCTTTTTCAATATCTTTTGATCTGAAAATATAGGTTTTACCTGTAGTCGATGAAAAGGTAGTTACATAAAATACATTGTTGCTATAACGAAAACTGCTGGCCCAGGAACCTCGTCCATATGCATTCTTACCATTCTCCAGGTTCAACTCATCCATATCAGCCAGGGTATCATAGGCATAATTAAGAAGTTGCCAATTGATCAGGTCATTCGATTTCATGATCGGAAGACCCGGGCTCAGGTGCATAGTGGTGCTGCTCATAAAGTAGGTATTGCCGACCCGTATCATTGCCATGTCCGGTACATCTGCAAAAATCACCGGGTTTTTACCAACAGCCTGGGCAACCAAATCCCCGGCCGGTAAGACATAAAAACAAAAAAACAATATCCATGTGCTTGCTTTCATCTGACAGTCACCCTTGTTTTTTATTCCACGTTTATATTAATTAAAACAAAATAAACTCATTTTAAAATGTGTTAAATGTACACATTTATTTCAAAACGAAAAATGCCATGCTCTTTTTTTAGCCAACTTTAAATTTTCTATTTTAACGCATCTGAAACAAAAAAGTGAAACGCAAACAATTGATTTCGGTATTTTTTCACATCCAGCTTATACAGAATAGCCTTTTTGGTGGTGGAGAGTTGATTTTTTTTTCCGGTATCAATTAATAAATTAGTAGAAAGTATTTTGCGGCTAAAATTCCTCCTGTCCAACCCGATATTAAAAATGGCCTCATATAATTTTTGCAGCTGAGGTATAGTAAATTTCTGTGGCAATAGTTCAAAGCCAATAGGGTGCAAGGCTGCTTTGTATTGAAGTCTTTCTATGGCCAATTTCACCATATCGTTGTGATCAAATATCAGTTTGGGTCTGGCGATCAGATCAATCCATTGAGCATTGTGAGCTTCAGCAGAATCCTGGTCGTGATCATGGATATTGATCAGGGCAAAAAAACAGATAGATATAGTTCTTTCCACGGGATCGCGGTCGATCTTGCCAAAGGTTTGAAGTTCTTCGAAGTAAATATCTTTCAAACCGGTGAGATTATAGAGTATTCGATTAGCAGCCTGCTGTAGGTCTTCGTTTTTACCCAGGAATCCGCCCATGAGCGACCATTTGCCCTTTTCCGGCTCAAAATTCCTTTTAATCAAAAGTAATTTCAATTTTTCACCATCGAACCCAAATACAATACAGTCAATGGCAACCATTAACCGGCTATCATGCGGATATTTTTTCATTACTTTTTACAGAAAAAGATACAAGATAAATCAAACCCTCAAGATGGCATCAATCTAAATAGTTTAAATATGCAACTATTTACTAATTTCACACTCTCTCTTACAAAGACTCACTCTGTCATTTATATTTCTTACGTTAAATAAACAATTATGTTTACTAAAAATATATTGAACAAAGTTATATTAATTGTATTGGTATGGGTGGCCGCCGGAGTACTGATTACCGCGCATGAATATTTTTTTCTTTCCAATTATCCGGGAATATTGACCGAACCTGCAATGGCAGGGTATAATCTAAAAAACAATCTGATTGCGGCTTGTTTTTCCCTGGGCATGGGGGGGCTGATTTATTGCCTGATTGAATTTTATTATTTCCAGAATTTTTCTAAAAGATATAGATTCTGGGAAGCTATATTTCTGAGGATACTTTTTTATGCTGTTTCGATTTTTATCCTGATGTCCCTCACTTCTTTATTATTTAATACGGTATTGTCCGGAAGGTCTTTTTATGATCCGGAGGGTTTGGCCAGGACTAAAGCGTTTTTGGGATCTATTTCGTTATTGCATCCTGTATTGCCTTTCATGACCTTGATAATCATCAGTAGTTTTTTCTTACAAGTTACGGAACGATTCAGCAGGCAGGAGTTTAACAGGATGATGTCGGGAAAATATTTTCATCCTAAACAGGAAGATAGGGTGATGCTCTTTCTCGATCTTAATAATTCCACTACGATTGCAGAACGCCTGGGTAATGAGAAATTTTATGATCTGATCAACGATTTTTTTTATGATATAGCACCGGTAATCGAAAAACACAATGGCGAAGTGGTCGAATACGTTGGGGATCAGGTGATTGTAAGTTGGGATATAGTAGAAGGGACCCAAAAAGGGAAATGTGTGGAATGCATCTTTGATTTTGAAAATGTTATCAAACAAAAAGCAACCTATTACAAAGAAAAATATGGGGCAGTACCGGAATTTAAAGTTGCCATTCATTCCGGCCAGGTGATTATTGGCGAAATCGGAAAAATTAAAAAGTCGATCAAGTTTAATGGAGATGTATTGAATACCACATCCCGTGTCGAAGGCATGTGCCGTCAGTTAGGTGAAAAATTATTATTGACAGAGCCCCTGGTAAAATTATTTCAGAATATACGATTTACTCCGGTGAAAATTGCAGATACAAACCTAAAGGGTAAAGAAGAAAAGATAGGGATATATAAAGTAGTGTGATCTAAATATAAATCCATTTCACACTTTACTCAACTCTTATGAGAAAGCAAGTGAAGATTTAAATGACTTTGTTTCGCTATTTACTTTTTTCCCTGTTAGTAATATTCCTATTCATGGTTTTAAAAAATCCCAACTGACCACCGTCATAAGTTCAGCCCATTAAGAAAGGTAACCGAATTGATCTTCATCACCCTCGACTCTGCCAATCCCGCCGAACTTTACCATTATAGTTTAAAACTTAATAAATAAAAATCATGAAAATCACAGTAATCGGTGGAAATTTTGCTGGTTTTACTGCAGCATTGGAACTGAAAAGAAAACTTAAAAGTGAAGCGGAGATCACGGTAATAGACCGGAATGAAGATTTTTTATATATCCCTTCCCTGATCTGGGTGCCTTTCAGACGAAGAGAAGTAAAAGACATCAGTATTCCCAGGAGAGAAATATTGGAGAAAAAAGGAATTCACTTTGTATGCACTACGGCTACTGAAATAGATCCCGAGAATCAAATTGTGAAAACTGAAAAAGGAGAATTTGGATACGATCAGCTGGTGATAGCCACTGGTCCAAAAGTTAATTTCGAAATTGCAGAAGGGGTAAAAGAACACAGTTGTTACATTGGTACCCCGGTAGGGGCAATGAAAACAAGAGAAAAGCTCGAAGAGTTTAAGAAAAATCCCGGACCCATAGTAATAGGAGCTACTCAAAATGCCGGTTGTATGGGTGCTGCTTATGAATTTCTCTTCAATGTGGAAAAATGGTTACGCGAACAGGACATCAGGAAAAAAGTGGATTTATACTGGGTGACTCCTGAAGATTACCTGGGTCATTTTGGAATAGATGGTATGCCGGGTGGCGAAACCATGCTCAAAGCATTTATGAATATGTTTCACATCCACTACAGGACTCAAGTTGCAATTCAAAAAGTGACTGCCGATAGTGTAGTAATGACCAACGGTGAAGAAATTAAAACCAAATTTGTAATGCTGATGCCTCCGTTTGTGGGAGTAGATTTAATAAAAAATTCACCCAAGCTGGAGCCGATGGCCAATGGGTTCATTGATGTATACGATACCTATCAACATAAAAAATATAAAAATATTTGGGCAGCAGGCCTCACCGTGGATGTTCATCCTCCATTTGTATCTAAAAAAATTCCGTACACCATTCCCAAAACAGGATATCCGAGTGATGAAACAGGTAAAGTAGTAGCGGAAAATATCGTACGAACCATCCATGGTAATCAGGACCTGGTAGAGAAAAAATGGGGCGATATACCAGGATTATGTGTAATGGATGCGGGTAAAAAAGAGGTGTTGATAGTATCAAATAAACTATTCAAACCCCGAACTATTGCCATCATGCTGCCCAATGTATTTTACGATGTTGTCAAAGTAATGCTGGAAAAATATTTTCTGTGGAAAATGCGACATGGTTATTCATTTTTACCATAAGTAATTTTATCTATCTCGATTGTAAAATCAGGAGTTTTGAAGAGCAGTACCCATAAAAGGGAACCTGCTCTTTTTTTATTCAGATTTTTACACTCCGGCTATTCGCCTTTTATATTCTGATAGTGCTTCCTCCAGTCTTTGTTTGGCAGTACCGTCACCAGGCACATTATGAGAAGGATGAATAAACAGTTTTACCCCACGATCAGCCAGTATCTCTGCTACCGTAACCACAGTCATCCAAACACAGGTGATGAACGCCATAGTAGATACAGGACCTACTTTATCAACATGATTTTTTAAATCGACCGAAGCATCACCTGCCGGGGCACAGGTATCAACCACCAGATCTGCAATATCAAAAATGGTTTTACCACTGGAATGCCTGGATACTTTGCCTTTTGCCTCTGCTGCAGAACCATAGGCGATTACTTTCATTCCCTTTTTCTTTGCTTCTAATGCGATATCTATATTTACATTATTGATACCGGAATGAGAAAAGACCCACATGGTATCCCGAGAATCAAAATTATACCCTTTCATTATCTCCACCCCATAGCCTTCAACCCGTTCAAGAAACACAAACTGATGCACACCCATCTCTCCGGTGATTCGTGTAAAAAAAGTAAGTGGAAGTTCTACCATGGGATGAAAACCAACAAACCCACCGATACGCGGATACATTTCCTCTACTGGTATTGTAGCATGCCCACAACCAAACGTATGTACCCACCTGCCGGCCTCTATACTATCAGCCATTATCTTGGCTGCTTCCTGTATTGGATTCAGTTGGGTCTCCTCAATCCGGTCCATGATGTTACGCGCCTGGCGCAACCATTCTTTTGCTAACATAACTTTTTTTAATTTTTATTTGTATTCAAAATTTTATAGGCAAGTGCTGCCATGATGACGGTCAGCCCTAATAATAGAGTAGTCAGATACTGAATTCCATAATATTCCGCTACCATACCCATCAGAAAATTAATCAGCATATTTCCAATAAGTGCTATGGTCAATACCAATCCAATTGCAGTAGCAGAGATAGAAGCATAAGCATGTCCGATAAATCCAAGCATGATCGGAAATCCGGCAGCAAGCCCCGCCCCCAGGCATATCAGTCCAATTATTGAAACTGGGTAGTGAGTACCCAAGGCCAAAACCACCCCACCAATCAGCAATAACAAGAATGAAGCCAATAAAATCTTTTTCTGTGAAAATTCCCGTAAAACCGATCCGACCAATAACCTTACTACGGCCATACCTGACACAAAGAGTGACAAACCAAATAATGCATTTTGTTCAGATGCATTTATTTTCTGATATAAATACATGGTGGTCCAGTTGTTTATAATTCCTTCAAAGCTGCTTTGACAAAACAGAAAAAAAGCAATAGTCAGTAAAAAAGGATCTTTCAATAATTTCACTCCTTGCGCTAAGGGGAAACTCTGACCATGTTTTGCTTCAGGAAATGGAGTAATAAAAAATAAAATAATGGCGGCAACGGGTATAAAACTAATCACAAACAATATGGATTGAAAATCAAATGTTGAATGCAGTGTACCTAAGATAAAAGGCATACCCAATGCTCCCAACGCAAAAAAGACACCTAACAGACTGAGATTGGCTGCTTTGTTTTTAATGCTGATGTCAGAGACCAATGCATTGCTGGCCCCATTCAAGGCACCGCCTCCCATTCCAAATAAAAACACACAGCATTTTAATATGATGATAGAAGAAGCATAGGCAATACCCTGGAATCCAATAAACATCAGTATGCACGAGATGATCAAAAAAAGTTTATAGCCATATCGGTCGCAGGCAGGTCCAAATAAAAGTGACCCTGCCACAATACCAAAGGGAAGAATTGAAAACAAACTCCCTGCCGCCATTTTATCCAATTGAAATTTTTCCTGTAATCCAATGGCTACAGATCCAAGTGTAATCAATCCCATACCGAAGATCAGCATACTTATATAAGCTGAGGCAAAGATCAATTTGGAGTAGGCGGCAGTTGCTTTCATTTTATCGGTTTTAGGGCAAGGTAGGCTGCACCGTATAACGCAGCCTGATTCTCCAATGCAGAAGGTAAAAAATGAACCTGGGTCATACTAATGGGTTGAGCCCACTTTTGTGCTTCCTTTTTTATATCGTCCAGGTATTTTTTTGCCGGTCCAAATACACCTCCTCCAAAAATGATTTTTTCCGGATTAAAAATGCTGATCAGGTTTGCACATGCCATGCCCCAATATACAATACATTCCTGTACGACCTGGATTGCCAGTGCATCTTTGCTCTCTGCTAATCTAAATATATCATAAGTCGTAAATTCATTGGCCAGTTCTGTCCCCTCATTTTCTTTGGAGGTATTTTTCATTTCATGTGTTAATCTTACCATACCATCACCGGAAGCATAAAATTCAAAACAACCACAAGGGATATATTTTGATTGATAAGGTTTATCTAATGCCATCCAACCAATGGCGCCGCCAATATCATTTGATCCTCTCAGTATTTGTCCATTGACCAATATTCCTGCTCCTATTCCTGTACCTACCGTAATAAATATGGCATCTTTAGTATTGATTGCATTCCCTTTCCACACTTCTCCCAGTATGCTGCAGGCTCTGTCACTATCGACCACTACAGTTACTTGATCACCTACACAAAGTTTAATTTCTTCAAGAATCGGATAGTTCTCCCAACCCGGTATATTAGGCGCCCACACGGTACCGGTTTTGATTCTACTAATGCCGGGTATTGATAATCCTATTGCATTTATTTTATATCCTTCGGTTGAATACTCTTTAATATGATCTGTGATCAATTTACCTACTTCCGTACCAGATCGGGATTGAAGATAAACCAGTGATTTTTTCACTATTTCCCCTTCCGGAGTATATAAAGCAGCTGCGAGTTTAGTACCTCCGAGATCCAGAGCCAGTATCATTATTTATGCTTTTGGTAATATAAGCAAGATAATTCAAAATGGTAAGAATGAAAAATTTCTGAACAGAACGGAGATAAGAACGGACAGGAATTGTTCCTTCATCACGAATATACCCGGAATGAGGATTTTATAAAACGAATTTAGAAGAAATCAGATGACTACTGTTGTGTGAGGATCAATTTTCCACTTTCGAAAAATTCACTACCTCGCCGAAAGCTTTTTTGGGTTTCAGATCTTTGTCAAATAAAAGCGGATAATCCTTCCTTCCTCTGACTGGAAAATTATCCAGCCAACTGTTGCGATCAGAAATATTCCAGAAGGTAACTGAAGAAATGTTTTTACTGTATTTTCTAAAAAGATCAAAACAAATTTTGTACCTCTCCATCTGCATAGTTTCTCTCTCGGGAGTAAATAACGAAAGGCTATCTTCCGGCCTTCTCTCACGATTGGCATGCCCTTTTTGATATACCGATATATCCAGTTCGGTGATTTGAATTTGTAAGTTAAGTTCAGAAAATCGTTTCAATGTAGATTCCAATACTTCGTAGGAGGGTTCAAAAATAGACCAATGACCTTGCAGGCCCACTCCGTGTATGGGCACTCCTTTGGATTTCAGTTCGGTCACCAGTTTAAAAATCTTTTCTCTTTTTACCGGATTTATTTCATTGTAATCATTATAAAATAATAATGCATTGGGATCGGCCTCGTGAGCCCACCTGAATGCTTTTTCAATAAATTCAGGGCCAATGATTTTATAAAACAACGAGGGGCGGTAAAACTCATCTGCCCGGTCGGATATGGCTTCATTTACTACATCCCAGGCATATATTTTTCCCTTGTATCTTGCAACTACTGTCTTTATATGATCGTGAAGGCGGGTTAATAAAATTTCTTTCGAAACCAGTGTGGTATCGGTAGCACTCATTTTGAAAAACCACTGTGGTGTCTGGTTGTGCCAGCAAAGCGTATGTCCCCGCATTGCCATATTATTTCTTTCAGCGAAAGCCCGGATAGAGTCACCTCCATCCCAGTTATAAAAAGTATCACGAGGATGAATCGGCCCCATTTTCATGGCATTTTCTGCAGTAAGACTATTGAATTGCGTACGAATCAGCTCTGCTTCATCCGTTTTGAGTGCACGGGGTGATACCGCCACTCCTATTTTAAAATAATCTTTGTATACCCGGGCAATTGAAAGGACCTCACTTGATTGGCCAGGCGATTCATTCAGGATCACCGCAAGGATTAAAAAGCTAAGTATATATTTCATCATTCAAAATCTTCCAGCAAATGTAATCATGTATCGACACGAAATTAAGGGTATGATCGATTCTTTTGTGGGTTCTATATTGAAAACGGCTTTTGCTTTCTCTTTCCCGAGAAATAATTTATTTTTTATTCCGGGTGATATACAAATAAGCTATGTGATCACCAAAACAATATCATCTACACATGCAAAATTTATTTGGGCAAGGGCGGTATGCCCATTATGCCCGGTTCCGACAAGACAGTTTCTTTTTCAGACTAGTCGTCCAATTTTAATACATCCAGGAATGCTTTCTGTGGTATCTCTACTGATCCTATCTGGCGCATTTTCTTTTTACCTTCTTTTTGTTTTTCTAAGAGTTTGCGCTTTCGGGAGATATCTCCTCCGTAGCATTTTGCAGTTACATCTTTTCTCAATGCTGATATGGTCTCTCTTGCAATGATTTTCGCACCGATGGCTGCCTGTATTGCAATGACAAATTGTTGTCTGGGTAATAAATCTTTCAATTTCTTACACATTTTACGCCCCAATGATTCAGCCTTATCCCGGTGTACCAGAGCCGATAGAGCATCTACATTATCTCCATTTATTTTAATGTCGAGGCGTACCAATTCTGATTCCCTATATACACTGGGTGCATAATCAAAGGATGCATAGCCTGCTGAAATGGATTTTAATCTGTCATAAAAATCAAAAACGATTTCGGCCAATGGCAATTCAAATTGCAATTCTACACGCTGAGGGGTGAGGTAATGTTGTTTTTGGATCCTTCCTCTTTTCTCCATACATAAAGACATGATCCCCCCGATATATTCCGGCCTGCAAATAATCTGAGCATCAATATAAGGTTCTTCCACTTTGGTGAGCAGATTGGGATCAGGAAGCTCATGTGGATTGTGAATATCGAGTTTAACTCCTTTAGTGGTATAGGCATAATACGAAACGTTGGGCACCGTAGTAATGACTTCTTGCCTGAATTCTCTGCGTAGTCTCTCCTGCACTATTTCCAAATGCAGCATTCCAAGGAAACCGCATCTGAACCCAAATCCCAAAGCGGCTGAGGTCTCCGCTTCAAACACCAGTGCAGCATCATTTAATTGCAATTTTTGTATACTGTCTTTCAGATCTTCATAATCGTCAGTGTCTACAGGATATATGCCGGCAAATACCATTGGCTTTACCTCCTCAAATCCGTGTATCGGCTCGGCTGGTTTATCACTCAGTGTAATGGTATCCCCTACCCTGATCTCTTTACTATCTTTGATCCCGGTGATGATATAACCCACATTGCCGGCGCTCAGTGTTTGTTTTTTGACTTGTTTTAATTGCAATACCCCTATCTCATCTGCATTGTACGCTTTACCAGTAGAAAGGAATTTTATTTTATCGTTTTGTTTGATGGTGCCGTTGAATATCCGATAATAAGCAATGATGCCTCTGAAGGAATTAAACATTGAATCAAAGATCAGCATCTGCAAAGGAGCGGCGGGATCTCCCTTCGGTGCAGGAATCTTTTCTACTATCGCTTTTAAGATCTCCGGCACTCCAAGCCCTGTCTTACCACTCGCTAAAAGAATATCGCTTTTTTTACAACCCACCAGATCAATAATCTGATCACTCACTTCATCTATCATAGCTGCCTCCATATCTATTTTATTCAGAATAGGTATGATTTCGAGATCATGATTGATAGCCATGTAAAGATTGGAGATAGTCTGCGCCTGAATTCCTTGAGTGGCATCCACCAAAAGTAAAGCCCCTTCGCAGGCCGCTATGGATCTGGAAACCTCATAAGCAAAATCTACGTGGCCAGGGGTGTCTATCAGGTTTAATGTATACGTAACCCCATCAGTATGGATATAACTCATTTGGATCGCATGACTTTTAATGGTAATGCCCTTCTCTCTTTCAAGATCCATATTATCCAATGCCTGATCCTGCATATCGCGTTCAGCTATAGTCTTAGTGATTTCCAACAAGCGATCGGAAAGCGTACTTTTGCCGTGGTCGATATGCGCTATAACACAAAAATTACGAAAGGTCTTCATTTGAGGGCGCAAATATACCAATTTTTTATAGCTAATCAGTTGAAAATCAAGAATCAATTAAGATTTAAAAAAAGAGAAAATCGGAGTATTGGGGAATAGGTCATCATGGATTTTAATCCTTCAAAAAGTCATCTGCAAAATGGACAAAAAGCCGGTACCTATGACTGCGCTCATTTAATAAATTCAATATTGGTGATGCCAAGCCTTTAAACTACAAACTATATGGTTTTCATACCGAAGTGAAATGAAATGGCAACATTAAAACCCGGATTATGAGAATAACTCATCCAATGAAGGATTTGGCTTGCACATTACAAAATATAGAACCCAATGAATTCTCCGATCCGGGGTTGCCCTAATAAGCCGAATCAGACTTCGGAGATTAGATAAGTTCCGGTTGTATGAATCCCAGAAAACTCAGCTTATGACAAAAATCATTTCTTTACCTGAAGGGTCATTTACTTTAATTCTTACTTTTGGGTCTATGAAATATTTAATCCTGGGATTAGTATGGGTAGTGCTTATTCAATGCAAATCATCGATCCCGGCAGACAGTGCTACATCGGTTAAAATCGTTCTGGACACAGAAGAACCTCTGGCAGAATCGGATACCATTTATTTAACCGGAAACCAAAAAATACTTGGCACCTGGAATCCAAAGGCCTTGGCTATGAACCGCAGATCAGAAACCAGATGGGAAAAAACATTTGATATAGATAGTGCCCATCTTGAATTTAAATTCACCCTGGGTAGTTATGACCAAGAAGCCATTTCCAATCGGGGCGTAGTTCCATCCAATAGTATTATTCATGCCGTAAGGGATACCGAAGTATATTTCGTAATAGAAGATTGGAAAAACCCGGAAAACGAAAAGGTAACTACCAGTTATGGCAAATTGGAAACGTTTACTATTGAACCCCTTAATGGAGTAAAAGCAAGAAAAATACATGTATTATTGCCAAAGGCTTACGATCAAAACAATCAGGAGCGATTTCCCGTGATCTATCTGCACGATGGTCAGAACCAATTTGATTCTACTAAATCCTTTTTACGGCAGGAGTGGAAAATAGATGAAAATATCGCCGCATTAGAGTCAGCTGGTAAAATTACAGCCCCAATCTGTGTAGCTATAGAAAACAGCGATAAACGATCAGAGGAATACGGAGATGTAAATGCCGACAATAAATACCTCGAATTCATAGTAAAACAATTGAAACCCAGAATAGACTCAGCCTACCATACTCTGCCGGATAGAAAAAATACCGCCACCATGGGATCCAGTCTTGGAGGATTAGTAGCGTTTTCCCTTGCCTGGCATTATAATGATCTGTTTTCAAAAGCAGCTTGTTTATCTCCTGCCTTTAAGTATAGAAGTATCGACATGGTAAAAAAAGTACAGGAATACACCGGACCAAAAAAGGATCTGACTTTGTATTTTGATAATGGTACTCTCGGTTTGGAAAAAGAACTTCAACCTGGTTTGGATGAAATGAAAAAAACATTGGAATCAAATGGGTATAAAATGGAATACAAAATAGAAAAAAATGCTGAGCACAATGAAACAGCATGGGCTAAAAGAATAGCCAAACCATTAACCATGTTTTTTGCGAAGTAAGAAAATCTGGAAACCGAATCTACACCACCACTGATTTTCCCGGCATAGCCACTTCATACCAGCCGTCTTTATCAGGCATAGATTTTGGATTGGTCTGCCAGGTATATGCAGCCGGTTGAAGATTGATATTTGAGTTTAAAGCTTTATCCCATTCAACTAATTGACCTCCATAAGCAGCCATACGACCCATAATCGCGGTAAGTGTAGCTTTAGCACCATTTTCGGCATCTGCAAATTTGTATTCTCCTTTAGCGATGGCTTCGAATAATACATCGTGCTCTACCTGGTATGGATTGCCGTCTTTTTTGTCATCGTATTTCATGAGAGAATAGCCTTTTCGGGTTGTCAACACACCTGGTTTAGGTGCTACCCCAGAGGTGCCATCAAATTGTTCGGTTACGGAATTGAGGCAACCTTTCTGATGGCGGCATTGAGCATACATGCGAGAGCCGTCAGCATATTCATATTCTATTGCAAAATGATCGTAGATCTCTCCAAATTCTTTACCAGTGCGCACTTGTCTGCCACCCATACCTTTTGCCGTAATAGGATAGGCTTGTTTTACCCAATTTCCAACATCCAGGTTGTGAATATGTTGTTCGCAGATATGATCTCCACACAACCAATTAAAATAATACCAGTTGCGCATTTGGTATTCCATTTCCGTTTGTCCTTCTTTACGGGGTTTCACCCATACACCACCGTCGTTCCAATATACTCTGGAAGAGATGATATCACCTATTGCCCCATTTTGAATGGCATCTACCCAAGTCTGATATATTTTTTGATAATGGCGCTGAAGACCAACTACTACATTCAATTTTTTAGTTTTGGCAATCTGAGCTGCTGCCAATACTTTTCTTACACCGACCGCATCCGTTGCTACCGGTTTTTCCATGAAGATATGTTTACCCTGATTTACAGCTTCTTCAAAATGAATTGGTCTGAATCCTGGAGGAGTTGCCAAAATCACCACATCTGCCAATGGAATAGCTTTTTTATATGCATCAAATCCGACAAACTGCTTGTCTGGTGTCACTGCAAATTTCATTTTATCCAATCCGGAGTCAGTAATTTCTTTATTTATAGCCTTAACACTTTCTTCGATGCGGTCTGCAAAAGCATCAGCCATGGCAACCAATTTTACATTTTGTTTTGTGGACAAAGCCTGAATAGCAGCTCCGGTACCTCTGCCTCCACAGCCTATCACCGCTATTTTGATTTCATCACCCACTCCATAATAACCCAGTGTTTCAGCTTGTATAGAATTTAATATCAGGCCTGAGCCTCCGAGGGCAGCTGCTGATTTTACAAAATTTCTGCGATCCATGATTTAAAGGTTTTTTATTAAAGAATGATAAAGTTAATTAATTCCTGATTAATACCAAATTAATCGAATCAAACATGAGTAGGTGATTTTACATTTACATTTTCTATTTATTTATGCCTTCCAGAAACGGAACAAATCTAAACATGCCATGAGTTTCTTCTTCCGTCTTTCCATTTTGCAGTTTACGAATTCGTTTCATTACCTGTTCGTCTCCTTCGCCGACCGGAATCACCATCAGGCCATTCGGATGCAATTGGTCTATCAAATTTGAAGGTATATAGGGGGCGCCACAAGTAACCAATATTTTGTCAAAGGGAGCTTGCTTTGGCAAGCCTTCGAATCCATCTTTTAAATAACAACGTATAGCATGGTATCCTACCGACTTTAAAAAAGCAGCGGTTTGGTGATACAGTTTTTCCTGTCTCTCCAGGGTGTATACTTTGGCACCGAGTTCGTGCAATATGGCAGCCTGGTAGCCACTACCAGTACCTATTTCCAATACTTTTTCACCGGAATGGATATCCAAAAGTTCAGTCTGAAAAGCCACTGTAAAGGGTTGGCTAATCGTCTGGTCAGATCCGATAGGGAACGGTACATCCTTATAGGCCCAGTTTTCAAAGCCCTTGGGCACGAACCAATGCCTGGGTACTTTATTCAGAGCGTTTAAAATTTTTTCGCTGAACAGATTCTTAGTCCGCAAATCTTCCACGAGTTTTTTTCGCATTCCTTTATGCACATGACTGTCTGTAAGGCTCAATGTATTGGATTAAAAATTTAAAAGCTGTTTTTCAATTCATCTTCGGACAATAAGATATCCCATTTGCTGGTACCAATATCTTCCAATAATGAAAAGCTTATTTTATCATTACTGTTTTTTTTGTCCTGTTTCATAGTGAGCATCAGTTTGGGCAATTCCAAATCTACCGGCTCTCCATATATTTTTTTTAGGTAAGCTATAATTTCGACTGATTTCTGTTCAGACAGACCGAGATGTAAGGCAGATAGTTTTGTTTCATATATCATTCCTGCTGCAATGGCTTCACCATGAAGTAATGGATGCGCCGTATCCATATATTGGCTCTCAATGGCATGGCCTATAGTATGACCAAAGTTGAGCAATTTGCGCTCATTTTTTTCATACGGATCGGCTATTACTATTTTTCTTTTTACTTCGAGTGATCGCCTGATGATCGGAGTCCAATCTTGCGCCCGGAGATTTGTAATTTTTGATAAATTTCGCCAATCATCGCCATCTGCAATCAAAGTATGTTTGATTATTTCTGCATAGCCGCTGCGTAGTTCCCGGTCAGACAAGGTATTTAAAAAAACAGGATCAATCAATACAGTCTGTGGAAATCTGAATACTCCAATATGATTTTTAAATCCTTCAAAGTCAATACCCAGCTTTCCACCAATAGAAGCATCCACCTGGCTTAATAAAGTAGTTGGAATCTGAATGAATGCAATCCCTCTTTTATAGGTGGATGCACAGAAACCACCTAAATCGGTGATCATGCCCCCGCCCAGATTGATCATTATACTATGCCTGTCCAGTTGTGCATCCGTCATAGCCGACCATACCTTGATACAGGAGCTGATGTTTTTATTTATTTCACCTGCCCGGATTGTACAGGTGTGATATTTCCTGTGTTTTAAATATGGCTCGAAAATCGGGAAGCAATGACGATAGGTATTTTCGTCTGTAAGAATAAAGAAATTTACCTCTTTTAAACCATTCAGCACTTCTGGTAACGAAGATTGAATAGACCCTATTAATATATCGTAATCAGAAACCGGAATCCTTTCCATTTTAAAATACAAAGATAGCTAAATGCATAAAGGGTTAGATGAAGAGGGCGAATTTATATTTAATCCATCAAAGAAAGGTCAATCAAAATCAATTTGTATCATTTCATCTACAGCGAGACCCAACATACTGGCAGCATGCCCGCCATTTATTGCAATTTCAAGATGATCAAATGAATTAAATAGGCAAAGTGTTTCACCCACTCCCACCTCCTGATACGTATGGCTTATTTCCGTGATGGGATCATTTCTTTTTATAAAAATGGAAAACCGCCTTCCGGCTCTGGCTTTTTCAAATTGTTCTTTACTAATATTGAGAACTACATTTTCAAAATGATCAATGTATATTACGGAGCCCCTGATCATAAATTTATTGATTACGGGTTGCAATTGTATACGCATGATCAAATTCTTCACCGGATGACCCAGCTCTTCTATCAGCCGTTGATTTGAAAAATGGTCGATGGTTTTTACCAAAATGGTCTTCAGACTGTGTGCATCAAATGGCTCGGATTTAATTTCATATATTTCCTGTGGAAGTTTTTCGAAAGCCAGGCTGAATACTCCATTATTAGGTCCTATGAAATAGTGACCTTCATATCTGAACAGGATATGACTTGCATTATTATTATAATTATTCAGTACACTTACAAAATGGATTGTACCGGATGGGCAATCTTTAAATGTATTTTTCAATATCCAACCTGCGCTTACGATATCGTGCGGTTTAATATCATGACTGATATCAATAAATCGAACTTCAGGTTGTTTTGACCATACACTGGCTTTGAGTTGGGCCAGATAGGGATCAGAATGTCCAAAATCTGTAATAAGTGAAACCCAATTCATTTAGATCTTTGTTTTTTAGTAATTTTGAAACCGATAATGTGAAATGTACTTACAGCTCAAAAATACATATTATTTAAAACTTTAATATATTTTAATTCAACGCTTTTGGACAAAACATCAGAAATCAACCTCACTGTGGAAGGGGTAGAACCACTGGAGCTCTTCGGAGAAAACAATCTTAAACTAAATCTTGTAAGAAAAGCCTTCCCGGATGTACAGATTACATCACGTGGAAACTATCTCAAGCTGGTGGGAGATAAGAAAGATACACAGGAAGTAAAGTCAAAATTTGAAATGATGGTTCGATACCTCAAAGATCACCAGGAGCTCACTTCCCATACTATTGAAGACCTTCTCTCCGGGAGCAATCCATTTGATCACAAACTACAAGCCAATGCTGATAATGCAGTGATCTTGTATGGTCGTGAAGGAAGAGCCATCAGAGCCAAAACGCGCAATCAAAAAGTGATGGTGGAAGCTTCAGACAAACACGATATATTGTTTGCAGTGGGTCCTGCGGGAACAGGTAAAACCTATACTGCAGTTGCTTTGGCTGTGAGAGCACTCAAAAACCGACTTGTACGAAAGATTGTATTGACCAGGCCCGCTGTAGAAGCAGGTGAAAATCTTGGATTTTTACCCGGAGATTTAAAAGAAAAAATTGATCCTTATTTACGACCTCTGTATGATGCGCTGGATGACATGATACCGGCCGACAAGCTGGCTCAGTTTATGGAATCCCGTATTATAGAGATTGCTCCATTGGCATACATGCGGGGTCGAACACTGGATAATGCCTTTATTATATTAGACGAAGCTCAAAATTCTACTCCATTACAAATAAAAATGTTTCTTACCCGCCTTGGCCCTTCTGCGAAATGTATTATCACCGGTGATTTATCACAGATAGACTTACCCCGCAATCAACGATCCGGGTTGGCTCAGGCAATTAATTTGTTGTCTCATATAAATGGAATAGCCAAAGTAGAACTTACAGCGGAAGATGTGGTAAGGCACAGATTGGTAAAAGAAATAATTAAAGCCTATAGCAAGGACCAAAATAAATACAGGCACGAAGATGAAATTGAAATAGTGGATTCACCGTCACCTGCTGAGTCTAAAGATACAACAGAGAAACCCTCCTTATAAAATCACGTTAGATATGCGAATAGTTACCTATAATGTAAATGGCATAAGAGCAGCTATGAACAAAGCCTTTGCAGATTGGGCCAAAAGCAGCAAGGCCGATATCATTTGCCTGCAGGAAATCAAAGCCAAAGAGGATCAAATCGATATAGAGGCATTACAAAAAGCAGGATATGAATCGCATTGGTTTCCTGCTGAAAAACCAGGTTACAGCGGTGTAGGAATACTTACCAAAATCAAACCCGATAATATCATCAAAGGCTCAGGACTTGCCGAATTCGATACAGAGGGCAGAATGATCCGAATGGACTTATCCGACCTATCCATTATTAACTGGTATTTCCCATCGGGTACCAGTGGCGAAGAAAGGCAAAAAGTAAAATACCGGTTTTTAGATCAGGTACTGCCCTGGGCAAAAGATATTATCGATAAAAGGAAAAAAGTAATTTTAGTAGGTGATTACAATATTGCACATACTGAAAAAGACATTCACAATCCCAAGGGCAATAAAAACACCAGTGGCTTTCTCTTGCCTGAACGAGAATGGCTTACCAAATGGTTTGAATCAGGATTTCATGATAGTTTCAGACACCTCTATCCCGATAAAATAGAATACAGCTGGTGGTCTGTCCGATTTAATTCACGGGCCACCAATAAAGGCTGGAGAATAGATTACCAATCAGTGACTGATCCGTTATTGCCGTTGATAAAGGAGGTTAAACATTTAGGGGATGTGGTGCATTCGGATCATTGCCCGGTACAACTGGATTTGAAGTAAAGAATACTATCTTACATTATAAATATTCCAATCAAGAAATTGTTTCCGAGGTAAAGAAAAGGTATACTTAAATGCGGACATATCCCAGGTTTTACAGTTGAAGGCAACCGATCGGATTGATCTTTTATACTTGTCGTCCATTGCTTTTCTTTGAAAAAATAAATTATTGGATATCAATGGCCGGCCCGCTAGTTCAGGTTCATCCAATGGTAACTGTACCAAATTACCGGGGCGGTAAAATGTAATGCGCAATCCATATGGCCCATACATATTAAAACCATCGTAATACATTTGAATTTCTCCCGAGTTTTTTGCTTTTTCATAGACATACCTGAAATAAGGCATGTATTTATGTGCAGGAGTTGAAATCCGGTAAAAGAACAACAGGAAATTAATCATTATCAATACCGAGAGTACCGGTATCAGCAACATGCGTTTTATTTTAATTTGACGGTACAAGTGGATACCGGCGAAAGAAATCAAACCCAAAAAAACAAACCACATCGGAAACATAAACCGCATTTCTTTATGCGGTACTACCACATGGCCCAGGAAGAACAGAATGAATGCCCAGACAATAGGGTGATTTCGCCATAAAAACAAACCATAAACCAATAAAATGATGGCAGCTACATTCAAGACCGGGCCGAATGAAAAAAATAAAGATTTAAAATAAAAATAATAGGGTGAAATACCAAAGTCAGATGCTTTATCATCGATGATGTTAGATGAAAAATAATTAAAAGCTGAGAATTGCAAGGAACCGTATAGCCAATAATCCAGTACAAGACCAATACCGGTCGCCAATATTCCACCTGCCGCTATCCACGACCATGTTTTAAGAGAAAACTTTCTTCGAATTAAAAACCAGCTTAAGTAGCCGAGAACAGCAAAGGCCATCTGATATCTGAATTGAAAAGCAAGGCCAAAAAATAATCCTGCCAGTAAATAGTTCCATTTTCGTGAATCAGATAATAGAAGAATACCGCCAACAAATGCAAGTCCACCGAAATTTTCAGATGAAAATCGCACCATCAAAAAAGAACTGCACCAAAATAAAAATGCAAGTATCCAAAATACGTGAAAGGTAGTTGGTAATTTGGTTTCTTTGGCAATCCATTTTCCAAAATGAAATGCAACAAAAACGGATAATGCCAATGAGATCAATCGCAGTATAAATGCGATCACGAATGGATTGTTTAATCCGAAACCGTAGGAGGTTTTGAGTATCAGGTAGGCTAAGAAAGGTTGCAGTCCGGGTCTGATTTTTTCATGAAACTCCCAGGCTAATCCTTCCGGTACCGCTTTACCCGCTTTGTATTGGGCAAATTCTATTATCTGATAATGTTCGTCGTAATGATAAAATCCTTCACTGTTCCATGCCATTAAAAGCGAAGTAACTATTCCAAATCCAATAAGTATTTTGAATAATAGGGTATTGGGTGTCATTTGTAAAAGGATAGGTTTTCTGATAAAATTCAAATATAAACTATTTGATTCTATTCATTTAAAACCTTAACACATGCCCAATTTCTATATTTAATCTTCCGGGAGGTAGTGCTACTGACTTCTAAAATAGTTTTTTCTGAGTACCGGTCACTATTTCAAATTCTATTTCATCTTTGCCTTTTGATTTCGCAGATGCTTCTTCTTTTCCTTTTATTGAGGCAAGTTTGTATTCACTCAGCCTGTTACCGAGTGCTTTCCAACCCTTGACATCGATAAACTCTTCGGCCTTAAATTCCTTGGTATATTTTTGATTTTTAGATTTCCAACTGTATTCAATCACCGGTCCATCTCCGGTATGAGCATATAGGAGTTTAGAATCTTTGTGATCTGTAACAAATTTATATCTGTTACCCGTGGTGGTGGTTTCAATCAAAAATCGTTTTACCATAGTCCACCCTTTTTCGCCATCATAGTACACTGCAGCAATAGCGTCTTTGGGTAAAAACTTACCTATCCAGATCAATTCATCCATATTAAATCTCAGACTCATTTCTATAGCATTGAGCTGGTAACTACCATCATTCCAGAGTGAAAGTATGAGATCACCGGTATCAAAGTCTCCTATTAATTTACCTCTGCTTTCTGTATTTAATCTTCCAGTAGTATCGTCAAGCCAAATGGTTTGTGCACCCAATGAGCTTTTACCTTTCTCCAGCAGGTCTACTCTTTTTACAGGATACTTGGTAACTGTAATCCCCTTCGATGTTTTACCGGAAATCGATACGGTAGCAAAGTCAAAATCAAATTGTTTTATCCTGGCAGAACTGCCCTGTGAAAGCTGGACACTTACCAATTCCGATTCTCCATTGGGATTGGCGCTAATATACACTATACGGCTGTCTTTATGATCAGATGCAATCGGATATTCTTTGTCTCTGGTCACACCGCCTATTTGAAACCGCTTAGCAAAAGCTTTTCCTGATTTTCCATCGGTATAGATTACATTGAATACCGTGCGGTCATCGTTTTTTTTGCGCACATTTACATATTTGATATCCTTGCCCATGAATACTTTTTCACCAATTCGGGAAACCTGCATTTTTCCATCTTTGCGAAAGGCAACGACATCATCTATGTCCGAGCATTCACATACAAAGGTGGACTCATCTTTTTTCAGCGACCAACCAATGAATCCTTCTTTTTCATCTACATAGAGTTTGGTATTGTTGGCAGCCACCGCGTGAGCTTGTATGGTTTCAAACTGATTTATAGTAGTCTTCCGGTCTTTCCCTTCACCGTATTTTTTTCGTAAATGTTCGTACCAGGCGATGGTAAATTCCACCAAATGTTTCAGATCATAGTGGATTTGTTCGAGGTTTTGTTCAGTTTCCTTTATAAGTTCGTCCGCTTTGAATTTATTGTATTTGGATATTCTTTTGATCCTGATTTCAGTAAGACGGGTTATATCCTCATCATTGATGTCCCGCCATAGTTTTAGTCTTTTATCCTTTGCTATGGCTTTATCAGACGGAGTAGCTACATATTTTTTCAATTCAGAATAAATGGTTTCTACCACTTCTTCCCAGCTTTCGCATTCTTCTATTTCGTGATATACCCGGTTTTCTATAAATATTCTTTCGAG
>CAYNIG010000023.1:0-29523 GCA_964396995.1 uncultured Saprospiraceae bacterium
CTGGAAATGATAATTAAAAATAAAAACAGATCCCACCAATGGCATTCTGAATTGTTTTTTCGATTTTTCAATGAACTGCATGAATTAAAAGCCCAGGTTACCAAATTGGCCAGTATAAAGAAAGATGAAGATCAGGTAATGTATTCTGCTTCCATCGGTATGTCCACGAAAGGTCATTGGAAAAAAGAAAATGTCTATCTGGAAGTATTGTTTTTGGACCATGTAATAGCTACCTCTGTTCTGGAGTTTCAGGATTTGGCCGAACCAGGCCAGGTACAGGTCTTTTTGCCTAATCAGCCAATTCCAGGTTATTTGCATGATCACATCATACCTGACCTGAGTTTTGAAGACCTCATGCACCAGCTTAATGAATATATTGGACTCACCAAAATTAAACGAGAAGTGAGAGAACATGCACAATACCTGCAATTTGTACAGCTCAGAAAACAAATGGGTTTCAAAGAAACAGAAGAAATAAACATTCATTCGGTATTTATTGGAAATCCGGGGACCGGAAAGACTACCATTGCCTCATTAATGGGTATGTTGTATCATAAAATGGGCCTGCTTTCAAAAGGACATGTACATCAGGTTGATAGGGTAGATCTGGTTGGAGAATATATCGGCCAGACTGCACCTAAAGTAAAAGATGCCATAGAAAAAGCCAGAGGTGGGGTATTGTTTATTGATGAAGCTTATGCCCTTGCCAGGTCAAATGACGACAGTAAAGATTTTGGAAGGGAAGTAATCGAAATACTGGTGAAAGAAATGGGTAATGGTATTGGCGACATAGCCATCATAGCTGCAGGTTACCCAAAAGAAATGAAATATTTTCTGGATAGCAATCCGGGATTAAAATCAAGATTTAAACTATATTATGAATTTGCAGACTATACACCTGATGAGCTGGCTCAAATAGCTGCTCTGGCTTGTGTAAAGAAAGAGGTTACTCTGACGGAGGCTGCCCGAATCAGGATAAATGAATTAATCATTGAAGCCTTTCGCAACCGAAATCAAACTTTTGGTAATGCCCGTTTTGTATATGACCTGATTACCAGGGCAAAAATAAATCTGGGAATGCGCTACATGCAACAGCGTCATTTGTTGCCAAATGATTCGGATAAGTCATTATTGTCTGAAAT
Organism: uncultured Saprospiraceae bacterium; assembly: GCA_964396995.1. Classification (GTDB taxonomy): domain Bacteria; phylum Bacteroidota; class Bacteroidia; order Chitinophagales; family Saprospiraceae; genus JADJLQ01. Next base: position 1,143 of record CAYNIG010000023.1, read on the forward strand.
TACATTGGAAGATGTGGCACACCTGGATGATCAAAAACACAAGCGGGTAATTACTTTGCCTATTGATGAAAAATTGCTGGAAGACACACTGGCTGAATTAGACACCTTAGTAGGAATGAACGAAATCAAAAAGCAAATTCATGAATTGGTAGATGTGGTGAAATATTATCTGCGAAGCGGAAAAGAAGTATTACAACATTTTTATTTACACACTTTATTAATTGGAAACCCCGGTACTGGTAAAACTACCGTAGCCCGTATCCTCAGCAAATTATATAAATCTCTAGGTATTTTGGAAAGGGGGCATATGATTGAAACCGACCGGCAGGGTTTGGTAGCTGGATTTGTAGGACAATCCGCTATAAAAACAGCCGAAAAAATTGATGAAGCCCTTGGAGGTGTTCTTTTTATAGATGAAGCCTATTCGCTCATTTCCTTTAAATCGCATACTACAGACTATGGCCATGAGGTGATACAAACCTTGCTTAAGCGAATGGAAGACAAACGGGGTGAATTTTTCGTTTTTGCCGCCGGATATCCGGATAATATGGACGATTTTATCAAAGCAAACCCGGGTTTAGCTTCACGGTTTGATAAAACATTCAGATTTGATGATTATAGTCCATCAGAATTAGTCGAGATCGCCACGAAAATGATAGCGGATCAAAACATGATATTGACTACTGCTGCATTTGATCATATTAAATCGTATTTTGCTTTTATTCATCAATACAGGGACAAATATTTTGGCAATGCCCGTACCGTTCGATCCCTGGTGTTAGAAGCAATACAAAATCAAACTTTGAGATTAGCTCATTCTCCCAATGATGAATCGTCCAATTGTATTGATATAGATGATGTACGTGGATTTAAACTCGAGCCCGAAAGTTTGCAACGCAGCAGGCGTTCAATAGGTTATATAAAATGAGATAAATTTAACGAAAGAGTCCCAGGCTCCATCTCTTCCATTTGCTCGCGATCACCATTTTGTCAATCCTGTATTTAATATCCGTATTGTAAATTAAAATGCCCATTCTGAAAAAATCAAGGGCAATATTCCACCGCTCATCGTCAACCAGTTTTTGCCATGCCCAATACATGTCCTCAGACCACCGGATATCATCTACGACCACTATTTTATATTTTCTTAGATAAGGATACAAGATATCCAATTGATTAAGTAGGGCCGTGGAGTGATGGTGACCATCAATAAAAGCCAATTCCACCGTTTTAATTTCATTTAGAATGGGCCTTAATGTGTCGGCAAACTCACCTTGCCTGATGGTAACATTTCTTAATCCCAGTGAATTGATGTGTTTCCTGGCCAGGGTACATAAATAGGGGTCCGCTTCCAATGAAAAAAGATGAGATTGCTCATTTCCTGCTGCAAGATAAGCGGCTGATATTCCTGCAGCGGTACCCAATTCCAACACCTGGTCGGGCCTTAGGTATGCACTTAACTTAAATAATAATTCTCCATAATGCCTGGAGATACTGCTGGTTTGAGCCCAACTTCCTAGTTTCACTTCCTCATTTTGATTTACCAGGGAAGATCCCTGGCCCAAATCTTTCCTTCTGAATTTTTCTTTACTAACAAATAGCCTCTTCCTCAGATTAGTTATTTTAATGATAAAATCGTCCTCCGTATTTTTCTCCAACGTATTAAATAATAATGGGAATAAAAATGGAGAGTCTATAGTATGGACCGTATCTGCTTTGAAATAAAATTTTAATGCTTCTTTAGCATTATACCAGAACATTCTTGCTTTCATTTGAATATTATTAATACTATCGGGCTTCAAAAATCAGTTAAAAATAAAATATTAATACGTAGTAAACTTTTTTCTGATTTTGTCGTCATTCTTACAATTCCGAAATAAAATGATGTATCCAAGATTTTTAATCGTTCCGATTTTTACCTTATTATTTCATTTTTCATCAGCTCAATCCTATTTTACAACCGGGGGTATACGGCTGGGATCGGATTATGGACTTTCGCTAAAGCAACGAATATTAAAAAAGACCACGGTTGAAGCGATTCTATCCTCAGAAGGGGAGGTCAATTCCAATCTTGGTTTATCCCTTTTGTACGATCGCCATAGAAGTATACTTACCCGCAATTTTAACCTTTTTTATGGGGCTGGCATCGGTTGGAGATGGGATTATGTAAATGATGAAACAGGCAACCACAAATATTCCAGCTTCGGTATACCCATACAAGCCGGAATAGAATTTAGTATCGGACGAATAAATTTGAGCTGGGATTATACTCCAGTATTGTTTCTTTCGAGTAAGACCAATGCATTTACAAGCTCCAAAGGATTATCAGTGAGGTATGTATTTGTGAACAAAAAAGAAGGCAAGAAAATAATGAAGACTTTGAAGACCCCGTTTTCCAAAAACAAAAAAAGAAAAAAGTAAGCTGCATTTATTACCTCAGGAGGTTTAAATCATAATACAAGGCGAAGTACCTTCCCAGATGAGTTAAAAAATGCGAGGAAATATATTGTCTTTACGGAAGGTTTTTTGTTTGCTTAAAGCATCATCCCTCCTTTAATTTACCTCATACCAATCTTAAAGTTGGATATAAGTGCATCAAAGTCTAATGGAATGCAGATTCTGAATTAGAACGGATCGCATTGATTGAATCTTCTTCACCAATTTAAAAATCGTGAGGTGACTATTCCATTGCAAATAAAAATAATCTAAGCTTAAATTTTTAGACTCAGCACACCCGTTTTGTTTTAAATCGATTTTATATCCTTTTAAATTCGACCCTGTCGATCCTCAAGTCAGGATCAATATTTTAAAAATATCCATATTTTTTTATATATTAGCACAAATTCTAATGCGTTTTTTTACATATAATAAATTGAATATGAATTGAATAGAAAAGGTGTTAAAAAAAAGGCATCTGGATTTTAGATAAGCTACGGTATAAACGAAATTTTAAATTAAAACGATGAAAACTACTATCAGTTGCCTGAGTGTATTGGTATCTGTCAATTTGTTAGCTCAGATCCATTTTCAAAATACAACGGATCAGTTGATCGGTGAACCACATTTCAGTGGCTCTGTAATAGGCATTTCAGACATGAATGAAGATGGCTTAGATGATTTGGTGAGGTTGGCCGATGGAAAATCCATGAGTATTTGTTTTCAGACAGGACCGGGTAAATCCTTTAAGATAATTGATTACGGACCGGTGTCTCCTTACCAGATTTGGAATACAGCCATAGCAGATATTGATCATAATGGATATAATGATATGGTCTTTGCAGCTAATGAAAACAAAGCGTATATATATTACGGAAGTTTTGTCAATGGGAGTATGCAATATACAGCTGAAGCCATCGATTCATCAGAAACGGCCTATGCCCAAGCTGGAAATCTGATCGATATTAATAAAGATGGTTGGCTTGATTATTTCTTATGTAACGATATTGGAGCCAATCTGATATGGGCTGGGAATAATCAGGGTAAAATAAATGGGAATCCCGTAAAATGGATTGATTTTCGTACTTCTCCAGTTTCTGACAATTCTGGAAATTACGGTAGTACCTGGAATGATTTTGATAACGACGGTGACCTGGATCTCTATATTGCTAAATGTAAATCTTCAGCTACATCTTCCTCCGATCCCAGAAGAATCAATGCTTTTTTTAAAAATAATGGTAATCTTCAATTTATAGAAACAGCAGGCGAGAATGGATTGGCAAGTGGAGCACAATCCTGGGTGGCGGTGGCGGGTGATCCGGATAATGATGGCGATATGGATATCTTTGTGATCAACCATTTTTCACCGTCAGAGTTATTTATAAATGATGGCACGGGTAAGTTTTCTAATAAGATAGAGGGTAGTGGAATTAATTATTCTGCAATTGGGGTACAGGCTGCCTGGGCCGATCTGGATAACGATGGCTGGCAGGATTTAATCATTTCAGGCAGTCAGCACCAGATTTATAAAAACAAAGGATCCAATAAATTTGAATTAATCAACAGCAAAGAATTAGGATTATATCAGATCGAGTCTTTCGCTATTGGAGACTTAAATAACGACGGCAGACAGGATATTTATGCCTCGTACTCCCAAATATTTAACCAGGCTTCACACAGGCCTGATGCCCTATTTCTAAACTCAACCTCATCACAAAATCATTTTATTAAAATTCGTTTAGAAGGGGTGGAGTCAAATCGCTCTGCAATTGGGGCAAGAATAAATCTTTATGCAGGTGGAATCAAACAGATGCGTGAAATCCACTCCGGTTACAGCTATGGAGTGCATCATAGCTTGACCCAGCATTTCGGTATTGGTAAGGCTACTAAAATAGATTCTGTAGTAATACGGTGGCCTTCAGGATTCAATGAAAAAATAGTTGGCCCATTTATTGACCGGACATTGGTGATTAAAGAAAATAAATGTTTTGGATTTGACCCTTTCATTACCTCCATACCTTCAAAGAATGTGATATGTGCAGCGGGTGATTCATTCAAATTAACCATTCCATTGGTTGGAACTTCCTATAGTTGGTCCAATGGAGCAACTACAAAAGATATTACTATTAAAAGTGCAGGTGATTACCAGGTAAAACTGGTCACCGCAACCGGATGTACCTTGTTCTCAAACGAGGTATCCATTGTAAATGATCCTAAATCACGCTACAAAATAGAATATACCGATACGGTAATTTGCAATGGGTCAGCTTCAACTTTAGCTATTGGATCTCCTTTTAAACTCAAATGGAATACAGGTGATACTGCAACTGTGATCAAAGTGGATAAACCGGGTAAGTACTATGCAATTACGGAAAATGATTGCAGCACATCAATGTCTGATACTATTCAAATACGTACGATCAACCCTAAGGTTGTGAAAGCTCAAAATGATACCGTGGGCCTTTCTACCAAGGCCATTTTGAGAGCAGAGGGATTGTCCTTATTTTGGTTTGCAGAGAACCAGGGTGGAAGTTCCATTGGAACAGGAAATTCATACCAGACGAATCCTTTAAGCAAATCCACTACTTTTTATGTACAATCTGTACTCTTAGAAAAAGGAAAAGAATTCTCAGGCGGTGTAAAAAATTTTGCCGGTCCTACTAAATTGCATGCGAATAGTTTTAGCGGAGCTATGTTTTTTGATGCCACTGCAGACTGTGTATTAAAATCAGTAAAAGTCTATACAGATACGGCGGGTACGAGAGAGATAAATTTGGTATCGTCTGATGGCAAAATAGTACACACTAAAATACTCCGCATTGAAAAAGGGCAAACCACCATTCCATTAGATTTTTATATCCCTGCTGGACTTGGTTATAAATTGACTACAAATGATGAAGCAACTATTAAAGTGTTTGGTTTTAAATCACCGCTTCTTTATCGTACTGAGGGGACAATTCCTTATCCATTGGTTTCAGGACCTCTGAATATTTATGGTACCAATGCAGGGCAGGCGAACTATTATTATTTTTATGACTGGCAGTTGGCTTATCCTGATCTGGAATGCAAATCAGAAAGAGTACCCGTGCAAGCCGTTTTGAAGACGGTTGCACTGCGGGAGGATCCATTTCAGCACAAATGGAGTTTATATCCCAATCCGGCTAACCAATTTCTTTCTATTCATTTGGATAAATCGTTTTTTCCCAATCCAGTCAGATATGAAATAATAAATTTTGATGCAAAAGTCGTGCAGAAAGGGTTTATTTCATCAGTGCACAAATTAGAATTATCCACTTACCCCTGTGGAATGTATGCTCTTCGGATATGGGAGGGTGATCAATCCAGTATTAAAAAATTTATTAAACTATAATTTTCAGTAAACAGACATTTTTCGGTGAAGGACTTATAGGAAAAAAAAAGGCCTTTTAAAAGGCCTTTTTAGGGGTGAAAGACGGGATTCGAACCCGCGACCCTTAGAACCACAATCTAATGCTCTAACCAACTGAGCTACATTCACCATTTGGTTTTACAGGCTGCAAAGGTAAAGGTAAATTTGCATCTAAAAAAATCAAACCTGGATATTTAAAACAATAGTCAACTGAAAATTATGCAAAAGTTATAAAATGTACACTTTAAAATCCCAAAAACAAATCATATCTTTGCAGCGCTTTAGAATAAAAATAAGTATAATACTCTCATTATCAAGAATTAAAATATATGGCAAATATAGGTAAGGTAAAGCAGGTAATTGGCCCTGTAGTTGATGTAAGTTTTGAAGGCGAAAATTCGACTCTTCCGGCTATTTTAAATGCACTTGAGATCAAGACCGCATCTGGTAAAAACCTGGTCCTTGAAGTACAGCAGCATCTTGGAGAAGATTCCGTGCGTGCAATAGCAATGGGATCTACGGATGGCCTTACCAGAGGGGTGGATGTAATGGACACCGGCATAAACATTGCCATGCCTACAGGAGAAGCCATCAAAGGGAGATTATTTAATGTAGTAGGGGAAGCAATTGATGGTATAGGCGAAGTGAAAAAAGACAAAAATGCTTATCCAATTCACAGGAAACCACCTGCTTATGAACAATTATCTACTGAAAAAGAAATATTATATACGGGTATCAAGGTAATTGATTTGATCGAGCCGTATATGAAAGGAGGTAAAATAGGTCTCTTTGGTGGTGCCGGAGTTGGTAAAACCGTGTTGATTATGGAGTTGATCAATAATATTGCTAAAGCCTATGAAGGGATTTCAGTATTCGCTGGAGTAGGGGAGCGTACCCGTGAGGGAAATGATTTGCTTCGTGAGATGATTGAGTCCGGTGTAATCAAATATGGCGAAGAATTCAAACACTCTATGGAAAAAGGCGGTTGGGATTTGAGCAAAGTGGATAAAAAAGAATTGGAAAAATCACAAGCTACCCTCGTGTTTGGTCAGATGAATGAACCACCAGGAGCGCGTGCACGGGTGGCATTATCTGGTCTTACCGTGGCCGAATATTACCGTGATGGTGATCTGAATGATCCTAAAGGAGGCAAAGACATATTATTCTTTATAGACAATATCTTCCGTTTCACCCAGGCCGGTTCTGAAGTGTCAGCCCTACTGGGTCGTATGCCTTCTGCAGTAGGTTACCAACCAACTTTGGCCACTGAAATGGGTCTGATGCAGGAGCGTATTACTTCTACTAAACGAGGCTCAATCACTTCAGTGCAGGCAGTTTATGTGCCCGCCGATGACTTGACTGACCCCGCACCAGCAACCACATTTGCCCACCTGGATGCCACTACGGTATTGAGCAGAAAGATTGCATCACTGGGTATTTACCCTGCTGTGGATCCGCTTGACTCTACTTCGCGCATTCTAGATCCTCTCATCATCGGTGACGAACATTATAATTGTGCTCAGAGAGTAAAGAATATTCTACAGCGATACAATGAATTGCAGGATATCATTGCCATATTGGGTATGGAAGAACTTTCTGAAGAAGATAAACTGATTGTATCCAGAGCTCGTCGTGTACAGCGATTCCTATCCCAACCATTTTTTGTAGCTGAGCAGTTTACCGGTATGAAGGGAGTATTAGTACCGATCGAAGAAACGATCCGTGGCTTCAATATGATCATGGATGGTGAAGTGGATGAATATCCTGAAGCCGCCTTCAACCTCGTAGGTACGATTGACGAAGCCATTGAAAAAGGAAAACGATTAATCGCAGAATCTAAAGCATAATCCATATCTATGCATCTATTAATCTTATCTCCGGACCAGGAAGTATTTAGTGGCGATATTAAATCGGTAAAAGTCCCTGCAAAAGGAGGCCAATTTGAAGTACTTTCAAGACATGCTCCCGTGGTTGCAGCACTTGAAAAAGGAATTATTCGAGTGATTAATAGCAAAGATGAAAAATCCACTTTCAATATCACTGAAGGATTTGTGGAAGTACTGAATGATGAAGTGGTTATCTTAGTGAGCAGTGGAGAGGCAAAAGGGTAAATAGCTAAGGACAGCTATTTTTTTTTCGTTTCGTAAAGTTTGATTTCAACTTTAATTTCGTGTTATTATTTTCTGATAGTAGTGGGGAATAACTTTTGATTTTGCAACTTGTTATTTGCATATTTTTATTAGTCTATATTCTTCATTCTTTTATTTTATTATAGTTTAAATTAGAAAATTGGGATTTTACCAATGATTTAAGCTAGGATGAGTTTTAAAACCATTGCTCATATCAGTGCAGCGGTGATTTCAATTGAATTTGTTTTGCAGTAATATTTAATTTAGAAAATGTAGATATAATTAAAGTAGCGGAGGAACCTATGATCGTTCGTTGGTGTCAAAATTGGAGATGTCAATGTACAATGTACCATTTACAGCGTACCATGTGGAGCCAGGTGTGCTATCTATGACAGAGAAGAATATCGGTAATCGATGGGCAAACGAAGGTTTGATCACCATGAGCTGGAATGAAAAGACAGGTATTGATGTTGAATCAGATAAAGTACTGTTTACATTGACATTCAAGGCGGAGAAAGACGGTAAACTATTCGAGGTAATGGCTAAATGCAATTTGGTAATTATGCACTTCAGTAGGTTTGCCGTTTATACTCTCATGCTATCCTTCCATTTCGCACTTCACCCACTTACCTCATCACCACATATATTTAAAATGAATTCCATTATTCTGCCCGCCCGTATACCCGCCTTTACCTCGATACCATATTTTACAAATCCCCAATTATGCATTTTACAATTTACCCTTTAGATTTAGCAAGGATTACCTATTTTTACAACTTGAATGGACAGAGGAAGGATAATATTAAGACAGCCCCGTTTTAACCTGACTCTACAGCGATTGGCACATCAGTTGATAGAAATTTACAGTGATTTTGAAAATACCTGTTTGATTGGGGTTCAACCCCGTGGCGTGGAACTTTCCGACAGATTATATACCCTGATTACCGAATTAAATCCTTCTAATAAGGCAGAATATGGTAAGCTGGATACTACATTTTATAGAGACGATTTCAGACTGCGAAAATCTCTAAAAGCAAATGAAACTGAAATGGATTTTGTCGTGGAAGGTAAAAAAGTAATTCTAATAGATGATGTACTTTATACAGGTCGTACTATTCAGGCAGCTCTTACTGCTCTGAACCATTTTGGCAGACCTAAAAATGTAGAACTTTTGGTGCTGATTGACAGGCGATTTAATCGTGAGGTACCCATCAGCGCAGATTATATTGGATTTACTGTAGATGCAGTTGATGAAGCCCATGTAGTGGTGGATTGGGATACGGACATTCAAAAAAACGAAGTTAGATTATTTAAGAAAAAAAGGGATTGATCAATATATGAGTGAAACTACGCAGTTGAGTACAAAACATCTGTTAGGTATTAAGTATATCACTACTGCCGATATTGAATTGATCTTTGATACGGCTGATGAATTTAAAGATGTAATCAATCGTCCCATTAAAAGAGTACCTACACTTCGTGATGTTACCATAGCGAATATATTTTTTGAAAACTCCACCCGTACCCGAATCTCATTTGAATTGGCAGAAAAAAGATTGTCTGCGGATATAATAAATTTTTCCGCTTCGGCTTCTTCTGTTTCCAAAGGAGAAACATTATTGGACACGGTCAATAATATATTGTCTATGAAAGTGGATATGGTTGTGATAAGACATCCAGCTGCTGGGGTACCGGTATATTTAGCAAAACGGGTAAGTGCCAATATCGTGAATGCGGGTGATGGCACTCATGAGCATCCTACCCAGGCTTTATTGGATGCATTCTCATTAAAAGAAAAGCTGGGTTCATTGCGTGGTAAAAAAATAGTAATCGTTGGAGATATTTTACACTCCCGCGTCGCACTGAGCAATATTTTTTGTCTTTCTAAGTTAGGTGCAAAAGTAAGAGTATGTGGACCTCCCACCTTGATTCCAAAACACATAGGATCATTAGGTGTTGAAATCAGTCATAATGTAGAAGATAGCCTTCAATGGTGTGATGCAGCCAATGTATTGCGCATACAATTGGAACGGCAGGAAATACCCTACTTGCCCAGTTTGAGAGAATATGCTCAGTACTATGGCATCAATGCAGCTATGCTCAACAGAATAGACAAACCCATCATCATTATGCATCCGGGACCCATCAATCGGGGGGTCGAGCTTTCGTCTGATGCAGCTGATTCTAAACAATCTATAATACTGCAACAGGTAGAAAACGGCTTGGCTATTCGTATGGCAGTATTATATCTTTTAGCAGGAAAAAAATAAAAATTCAAATAAATGGAAGTACAAGATTTTAGAGCAGAAGTAGTGGATAGATCTTTTGAAGTACCGGTGGTGGTTGATTTTTGGGCACCCTGGTGTGGCCCATGCAAAGCTTTAGGTCCGGTGATAGAAGCAATGGCAACAGAGGCTAATGGGGTATGGGAATTGAAAAAAGTAAATACAGATGAAAACCAGGATATAGCACAAGCATTAAATATCCAAAGTATTCCGGCAGTAAAAATGATTTACCAGGGAAAAATAATAGCTGAGTTTGTAGGGGCTTTACCAAAACCCCAGATTGCTAAATGGCTTGCCGAGCATTTACCTGATACTACAAAGGAGAATGACGAGGAATCTGAGCAAGATCCTGAAAAATTACCTCCGTTGGATGAGGTACTAAAAGAAATCAATCAGGTTCCTGATCCGGAATTTATAATGTATCTAGACGAATACCTGGCTCAAAATCCCGACGATATCAAAGCTAAAGTATATAAAGCGAGTCATATTGTTTTCTCAGATCCGGCAGAAGCTGAAGCATTGACGAATAATATCAAAGAAGGTGATCCGTTTTATGACCAGGTACACGATATACGTACCTTAGCCAGCTTTTATATTACTGAATTCGACGAAAGTAAATTGGGTAGATTACTTTCAGAATCGCGTGACCACCTGGATCATGGCCGGCAGGATAGAGCAATGCAATTAATCATAGATTCAATGCATATAGATAAGAGCTATAAAGATGAGATAGCAAGAAAAACGGGTATTGCCTTGTTTCATATTTTTGGTAAAAATCATGTGATTTCTAAATCTATGAGAAAATATTTCGATATGGCAATCTATTGATATGACCCTGGAGGAATTAAGTCATTACTGTCTCAGTAAACCGGATGCTACGGAAAGCATGCCATTCGGGCCTGATGTGCTAGTTTACAAAGTATATGAAAAAATATTTGCGATCACTTCATTAAATGATGAAACATGCAGGGTCAGCCTCAAATGTGATCCCGATTATGCATTGGAATTGCGCGAACTGCATACTGAAATAATACCGGGTTTTCACCTGAATAAAAAACACTGGAACACGGTATCGCTTGAAGGCCGTTTAAAGTCCGTTCTGATTAAAGAGCTGATCGATCATTCGTATGAATTAGTATTGCCAAAACCCAAAATCAGGAAGTCAAAAAATTGAATGTCGATTTTATTATTGTAGGGCAGGGGCTCGCCGGTACATTACTTGCCTCTGCATTGGAGGAAATTGGAAAAACATTTATTGTCATAGATGATTTAAATAGATTTGCAGCATCGAGACAAGCAGCAGGCATCATCAATCCCATCACCGGCAGAAGGTTTGTAAAATCCTGGAACTACGATGAATTGGAAAAAAATTTTGTCAAATTTTATACCAGGCAAAATCAGAAATTAAATCAAACGGTATTTTCAGAACACGAAATTCTCTTGTGTCTTTCATCTGTTAAAGAAGAAAACGATTTATTAGCTCAGGCTTCGCGATATGAATACTCAAATAAAATAAGTTATATTCCTTTCCCATCCACTTTAGTTTCTGGGAACAGATCAGCTGTCTATTCTTTGCAAGGATACAAATTGAATATAGCAGGAATGTGTGATGCTTTTAGAGATTCATGGACAAATCAGGGTATTGTACGAAATGAACCATTTGATTACAACCAAGTTTTTGATTGGGATAAGATCAACTATAAAGGAATTAAAGCTGGTGCAGTCGTCTTTTGCGAGGGAGCGTTTATAAATCAAAACCCATATTTTCACCAGGCACCAGTGATACCCAATAAGGGACAATTTATGCTGATAGAAAAAGAAAGCTGGAAGGAGAGTTTTTCAATTAAAGATAAAATAATTGTATCTCCTGTTCGTGACCGTTTGTGGGTAGGAGCCACTTACGAATGGGAATTTGACTCATTGGAGCCCGATTTAAGAGGAAGGGTTGAACTTACTGCACAATTAGACAAATTGATTAAATCACCGTATTCTGTAAAAGAGGTATTGAGCGGAATCAGGCCTACCACAAAAAACAGAAGACCATTGATTTTGAGACATCCTGTTCATTCGAATCTTTGGGCAGTAAATGGTTTTGGGACGAAAGGCAGTTCTTTAGGGCCCTATGTGATCAATCAATTCTTAGGAATTTACTTCGAAGGTCATGAAAATATATTTGATCCATCGAATGAAAATTAACCCCCTTTCAATCTGTTTCCTTTTTTGTATTTATTCCAAAGCTCTTTAAAAAAACCCTCATCCTCCAAGCCCTGCATATCACTCAGCTCTAATTCCAACGCGTTAGTGGATTGAATGATTTCAATTAATGAAAACACCAGTGAAACAGATAGTGAAATCAGGCTGATAGCAAACATACCCTGAGCAATTTTTGCCCAACCGATGTAGATGCAATACATGGTGCATACGCATATCAGAAAACTAAATACACCCAGCCCCTGCATCCATCGTACATAATAGAGTCTCCGTTTCAATCCCATAATTTGTAATTTTACCATTTTTTCATCCTTTCCTGATTGATATTCATCATGCAATTTTCGTATCAGGGTTGACAGGGCCAAAAACCGATTCGTATAAGCCAGCATCAACAAACTAATCGCGGGAAAAAGCACTGCAGGAGTATTTATGGTAATTTCCATCGTGTCAATAAAGGTATAGTTTTCAATAAATGTACCATTTTTATTAATTTCATCCATAGAATCAAATCCATGGATTAAAATTGTAGGAACAGGATGGTTGCTTTTTCCTGCCATGATTCACAGGGATAACTAAAAGGTTCTGTATTTGTAAAATGAAGATTAAACCCCTATTTCAAATCATTAGTTACCTTCAGTACCCTGTCATGCTGCTTTCGGTATATTATATGATGAGACCCTTATTAAATAATTTTGAAAATCTGTTAAATGATTTTAATATCGGATTGACATTAATGGGCATTGGCACCGGTGTATCCACTTTACAAGACACCACTAAAGTGCAAAATAAGCTCTCCCTCAAAGTATATCAAAGTCAAAAAAAAACCAGTTTTTTTTTAATACTGATCGGTTTTCAAATTTTCTTATTCATTGCAATTGGTTTGTGGGGACTATTACAAACTAAAAAATCGCCTGTCTCCGAATTGTCATTTGGTTTGATATCCCTTGGGATTGGAATGATTGGAATACTTAAAGCTGCATCGGAGATGGCTGAATACCAATATAACCTCGTACGGCAGGAATCTAAAGCAAATAATCAATCTTAAAGGTAATATTCCTTGGTGTTTCGGATATCGCAGGCCTCGTGGTATATTCTTCATTCCAGATATTTTTACCGATCAGATTGAACGTAAATTTATTCAGGGTACGTGCAATTCGAAAATCCTGAATAAAATAGCCTCCATGTGTTTTGCGGTATTCTTTTAATCCCCTGATCACCAATTCAAATATGGCATCAATAGCCTCCATTCTGCTGGAATATAAAAAACCGGAACCAACTGTCCATTTACCAAAATGATCATCGAGATCCAGTTTTAGCATGTGTTTTGACCGGTATTTGAGTATATTAAAATCAGCTGATGATCTGCGGTTGTCTTCTTCGGTAAAATTACGGAATACCGGATGTATGTAGGTATATCCACCCAAGATGGAAATAGTATGCCGATTAATCACCGTATTCCCACCAATAGATAATTCATATCCTTTAATATCAGTATGCCCTATATTCTGTGACTGAAACCCTTTTACAAAGCCTGTAAATACAAATTCCATCATATTTTCATACCTGGACCAGAATATGGCAGCATCCAGGAAGGCAGTTGATTTCCCACGGGCAATAATTTGTTTTAAACCCAACTCGGTGTTCCATCCGGTCTCACTTTGCAATTTGGGATTGGGAGATATACTGGTAGATCCAAAATTAGTTACGATAAACAATTCTGCCAGTGTAGGAAATCTAAAACCCTGGCCCCAGGAAGCACGTGAAAAAGTACCTTTCATTATTTTTGAGTTTAATCCCACTCTGAATAAATGTCGCTGATCTCTTTTAATACCTCCACGCAGGGTATCCCCTTCAAAAACCTCGGGTCTGGTTAGTTTGTACTTTTCAAACCTCCATCCTGCCGTGATAGATGTATTTTCTTCTATTTTTTTCTCAACTTGAGAATATATGGCTTTATTATCTGATTTGAATGGTAGGCGGCTAAACAAATCCGAATTACTTTCATTGAATATATCCACCAGGCCGGCAGATATAACCCATTTCTGCTTTTCAAAATTTCGTTGAAAGGCATATTCATTAAAATACATCGTACTGCTGTTGGATTTGCCCCCGCTTACATTATTATTTACAACATATATTCGCGAACGCAGCGAATGCCGGTTATTATTTTTATCAAAATAAGTTATAAATGGGTCTATATGGTAACGGTATGAATCTGAATTACTGAGAGTGCTGCTATCTGGTCTGTAAATAGCATTCACCCCATCACGCCAGTAAAAAAAGCTGTTGCTTTTCCTTTTGTTAGCATTAAAATGAAAACCGGCACTGAGTCTATCTGTAAATCGGTAATTTATACTTCCATTCAATCTGCCATAGGTCGAATTAGCGGTCTCATTATGACTATTTGATTTTTGAATAAAACTACCCAATACCAAATCCAGTTTATTCAACTTTTGAGCGTGAGAAATATTTATTCCTGTCGTATAAGGAGCATGGGTCCACCATTGCTGGGACTTATTTTTAGGGGGCATTACGGCCAGATAATATGATGAAATTTTTGTTACAGGCTCTGACTTCGCATATTTAGTCCGAACATTGACCAATCCATTTAGTGCGGATGATCCATAAATGGCACTGGCAGCTCCCTTTATGACTTCTATTTGTTCTACGTTTTCCACCGGGATATCATCCCAATTGGAATAGCCTGCATCGGCTTGCAGGGCAGGTACATCATTGATCATCAGCAACACCCTGCTTCCGGCGCCATAGCTATAACCGGCTCCGCCCCGAATATTTGCCTGATCACCCACCATAATTATGCCTGGTACTTTATTCAATACACTTTCTACTGATGTACTGTTTAGATGATCTATGAGGGAATTTTTTATTACTTCCACTGAGATCGTACTGGCTGTAATGGGTTTGGAATATCGTGATTCGGAAATAACAGCTGTCGCCAATACATTTTCAGCAGACTGCATGCTGATATTTTGAATGAGCCATTCGTTATCGGCAACAGCAAGGTTTCGTTTAATTAGTTCATAGCCGACATAAGAGTATTCCAATATATAATTACCGGGCTCCAACTTCAATTCATAATTTCCATTTTCGTCTGTTACCACCCCTCGGTCTCCGGCTTTTATGGTAGCAGCTACCAGAACTTCTCCGGTGTTGTTATCAATTATTTTCCCTTTTATACCCGAGGTCTGGGAGGACGAGTAATGAATCATGATTGAAAAAAGGAAAACTATTCTTAATTTGGAGATTGATTTCAACAAATGACTAAACCATTCAAGCCATGAAAAACCGGTTTTTCCTAATGATGTTTGCACTATTTCAAATGTACAATTTCTTTGCACAAAATCCAGTATGTCTGCCCAATGCCATTTATAAAGACAGTGCAGCTGGAATTTATCCAAGGCCTTACAATGACAGTACCAAATTAGGTGGTATAGATCGGGCAGCATGTATTGATGAAGAATTTGAATATCCACTCACAGTAATCATACCTGATATGGTAACTGTTCCGGTAGGTGGCATTCCCATTACACTGGGACTGGAAAGCGCAAGCCTGGATGTGAACAATGCAGTGACCGGTCTGCCAAAAGGCTTAAAGTATTTTTGCAATCCCAATACCTGTATCATGCTTAAAAACAATCCAGGGTGTGTAGTTATCAAAGGTGTTGCAACAGCTGAAAATAAAATTGGAACTTATGATTTGGTCATTAATTTGAAATTAGTCACCGCCTTGGGCACATTCGATGTTACCTACCCCGGGGCATTATTCCCAGGTAAATACTTTGTCACTGTGGCCCCTAAAGGATCAAAATCATGCCTTACCAGTGATATTCAGGCATCGAAGAGATTTGAAGGAAGTCTCAATTCGTTTCCCAACCCGAGCACAACTGGTAATGTAAATATCAAGATAAGTGCTTATAAATCGGGTTCCTCTTTTCTGACGGTCAGCGATATATCAGGTAAAATTATATCCAAAACAAAACATCAATTGAGCCAAGGTGAAAATACAATAGTAATACCTACCGATCAATATTCAAATGGTACTTATTTCTATACCATAAACCAGGGTGGACTCGGATTAACTAAACGTTTTGTAATACTTAGGAATTGAATGCAAAAGGCAGTATTGTTTTTCCCAGGATAAAAACAACTGAATTATCTTTTGGGCATAATCAATGAGTCAGCCGGATAATTGGCTTTAATATAATCCATTGAGCTTTTCGCCCAGTTGATAATCCATGTTCTTTCTACATCGGTTAGTTTTGCGTCTGTATGTACCCAGGTATAGGAGTTCAGTGGCATCTCATTTTTATCGACCATTTCAATGATCTCTTCCAATTTATGATTTTGAAGGTTAATTCTCCTGGCTCCAAGCTCAGACATATTTAAATGTCTTTTGCCATCCTTTACATGTTTGTCAAGCCACCAGGCAACGGGTTGAAAATAAGAGTACCATGGATAGCGGGTATTATTGGAATGACAATCATCACAGGCTTTGGCAAATATTTCTTTTACCTCTTGGGACATCATATATTTATTTGCTATGTGATTGGTCTGGATATTGGAATTATTTTTAGCTGGTCTGATAAATTGAATGACTATAAGCACCCCAGCCAATCCAAGTAAAATTTTCTTTTTCATAAGATGAAAATAATAAATTTATCCTAAAGTAAAATAGTCCTACCCGAATCGTGTGTAACCGGCTTTGATAACACTTAATGGGGGCTGTTTAAGCTTTTTTCTTTATCGACTCGGCCGATTTCTTCTTTTGGATCCCCATTGACCAGGCAGATCCTGCAACCATATTTCAATTTTTCCTCCATTAATTATATCGGCATGATCAATATAGTTTTTGGAATATTTCATCCCGTTAAGTTTAATATTTTTTATAAATGTTGACTGTTGCGTTTCTTTGTAACATTTAATTTCAAAATGAGTATCGTGGTCCAATCTTATTTTGATTTTGTCAAAAATGGGGCTGCTTATCACATATTTGCCTGAAACCGGATCCACCGGATACAATCCCATTGCCGCAAATACAAACCAGGCACTCATCTGTCCAGCATCGTCATTTCCACTAAGTCCCCCCGGTCCATCATTATATTCTTCTCTAAGTATTTTATTTAGCGCTCGTTGTGTTTTCCAGGGTGAAGAGGTGTAATTATACATAAAAGGTATTTGATGGCCAGGCTCATTGCCATGCCAGTATTCGTTATTTAAAAATAAGCTGTCGAGTGATTCTTCCAGTTTTTTTGTACCACCCATTAATTTGGCTAATCCTTTGACATCGTGAGGTACATAAAATGTATATTGACGGGGTGTGCCTTCGGTAATATAGGATTCACGGACATTCGCGCGAATGGATCCGGTCCATGATCCGTCGATATGTCTGCCCCGCACCAAGCTCGTTTTAGGATCAAAAACATTTTTATAATTCAATGATCTTTGGTGCAAATTTTTATAGTCTTCTGCTTTACCCAGGCTTTTAGCCACTTGTGCTAATGAATAATCATCATAAGCGTATTCCAATGTGCGGCTAACCTGTTCTTTTTTATGAAAGGCTTCTTTTACACTATCTTCCATAGGAATATAGCCATAGGTTAGATACGATTTTAAGGCTCTTCGGCTCAAACCATTTTTATACTCTTCAAATGTACTTGCTGTATCAAATGCATTTTTTCGCATGAGTTTATAGGCAGTCTGAAAATCATAGTCTTTGATTCCTTTTGCATAAGAAGATGCAATAAAAGCGGTCACGTGATCTCCAATCATAGCCGCCGTATAGTTGTTCCAACATGGGAATATGGGTAACCACCCTCCCTGATTTCCTTTTAATATCAGCGATCGTACGAATTCGTTTATCAAATTGGGTTGCAATAGTTGAAGCAAAGGCAACTGGGCTCGGTATATATCCCACATCGAAAAATCATCATAGTAGTTCCCATTTACACTTTTTTCCAGTTCATATTGTCCTGAAAACCTTGGGTAAGACCCGTCCATATCTGACATTAGCCTGGGATGTTGCATTGCATGGTAGAGAGCAGTATAAAATATTCGTTTGTCTTTTTCATTTTTTGATTCTATGGACAATTGGGATAACGCAGATTCCCATATTTCAGTAGATCTGTTTCTTACCTCATCGAAACCTTTCGTACCTAATTCGTATTCCAGGTTTTGTTTTGCTCCTTCCAGGCTGCTGAAAGAAGTGCCTATACGAAGTACTACCTGGTCTCCTTTCTTTAAATCGATGCCGGCATAAGCACCGATATCTTTTTTATCGCGGATATGGTCTGAGAGAAATATTTCACTCTCTTTATATGTGCCGGAGGAAATAATTTTTTGATCCATTTTGATATAAAACCAGCCATTAAAACCTGCTGGTTCTCCCCATCCCTGGTAGATACGATGTACCGGGTTGTACCCATATATCACTCCATTTGCCTGGTCAATTTTTATAAATCCTTTTCCTTCATCGCTATTAGGTGAAATCAAAATAAACATGGTATCCTCATGCTTTGCAGAGATTCTCATTATGCCACATCTGAGTGTCGAACTAATTTCGGTTTTAAAATCTCTGGAGTTCAGGCTGTAATACGAGGGGCTGGAAATTTCATCTTCGTGCGAAAAAGGAATGGAATATTCTGCTGCGTGAGTTTTTAACTTTCCTGCCACAGGCATTATAGTAAAGCTACCATAGTCTTGCGTACAGGAGCCACTGAGCCAATGGCTTCCACGAAATCCCGATAGCAGACTGTCTTTATAAAAATAGGGAGGTATACACTTATTTTCGGTGAGTCGTGTCTGAGGAGTCCATTGAGTCATAGCAAAAGGTAGAGTGACAGACGGGATGGTATTGGCGTTCTTTTCATTTCCTGCTTCGCTGTGCTTGATAGCACTTATAGTGGTGGAGGCTGCAGTGCCTGATAGGGGTTGGATGTATTGTAATAGTTGTCCGCTACTGCTGATTCCTTGAAAAACTCCTGAAATCAGTAAGAAAATCCTTGTAAGACATGGCGAAGATTTAGGGAGGTACATTATTATATTAAAGAAAGAATTCATCGCAAATATTTAAAAAGATTATCAATTTCATTTTTATTTTTTTGCGGCACACAACATTTGTTCAAAATATATAAAGTAGTGTATAAGAAAGATCAAAATTTTGTTTTAAGGAGAAAACGGGGAAAAATTTTTCAAAAAAACATGCTTCAATTGATTGGTTATCAATATTATATAATAAATGATTATATATTAATATTTTAAATTTATTTTGTAATTTGGCATTGGTTTTTAACCATATGATTATGTTATTCCTCAAAAATATCACTGCCATAGTAATCAGCTTATTTTTTTATTTTCATTTTTTTTATAGATTTCAAACACCTGAACTAATTCAGATTGATACCATAGTCTTACTGTCGGATTTTCAAAGAGAGATGGGTTGTGCAACTGATTTTTCAGAGAATTGTGATAAGACGACTTTTAAATATATTCAAGGTGCATGGAAGTTAAACTTAACAGTACCTGCAGGTAAGAGAAAGATAAAAATAATGCAGAATGGCACTGTTTATGGACAAAAAGGATTAAAAGATGGTTCAGAGATAATATTGACTTTGGAGCGTCCTACCCATATTCAATTTTTATATGATGCAAATGCACATATTCTATCCATTGCACCTTATTCTTTAGAAGAACGGTCTTCCTCATTTCCACCTGTTCCCATTTCCATTACATTGGATGATACCCTTGTCTATGACCCCAATCTAAACATGCTTGCCAATCCAGCCGATTCGATCCGCTACACTATGATCCTTAAAAATCAATCAGGCTCATCCATGATAGGTGTGAATCTCACCCGCAACGGTGATCCCAATACCACAATGGATCCCAATTTTCTCAAAGCAAGTCCGTTGGCATTCAACGATACCTTTACTTATGATGTACATCCTAAAATGGTAATAGCCGGTCTAGGCTTATTGGCCAATGATTATGATCTGAATGACCCACTGCCCAATCCACCTTTTAATGCCAATCTTACCGTGGTAAGAGTAAATAGTATGCCTCTAGGTGGTGCTATCCCAACCATAGGAGGTGGAACTGTGACAGTAATGACAGATGGATCGTTTAGTTATGATTCGACCAATACCAATGGGGCTACCACGGATTTTTTTCAATATACCGTGCTGGATCAGGATGGCTTTTATGATTCTGCAATGGTCTTGATCCAGTTTAACGAACCACCATTGATTGCATCCAATATACCTGCTACAGATACCATCTGTGCATTTGAGCAACGAGATACCTTCTTAATGACATCTGCATTCAGTATTTCAGATGATGAAACAGTAATCGCTAGCGCCAAAGTGGAAATCTGTACCAACTATCTTGCCACAGAAGATACATTGATACCAGGCAGTTTACCCGGAGGCATTACCTCAGCCTGGACGGATGGTTCAGGTATACTGATGCTTATGGGCAATGCCAGCCTGGCAGATTATGAAACGGCAATTGAGGGCATTCAATACTTAAATCAGGCAGAAGCCCCCAATACTTCTATACGTGAAATATGCATTACAGTATATGATGGTATCGCCAATAGCAACCAGGTGACCCGGGAGCTCAAAGTAAAACCGTTGAATGATTGCCCGGTTGCTGTGCGAGATACAGTGAGTATCCTTGAAAATAATAACATTACCATGTTTGATGTTTTAGCTAATGATACTGACCTGGAAAGCAATATGCTATCGGTGACTAAAATCAATGGAGGGATGTCATTATCCATGATTAATATTTCAGGAGGCACTATAAATAGTTTAGCGACTAACGGCATATTAAATTTTAGTCATACTACTGGATTTACAGGTCTCGATAGTCTGAGTGCGGGTGAAATGTTTTTTACCCGATTTGAATATTCTATGTCAGACGGATCGTGTGGAGACAGTGACAGTGTGATCATCAAAATCACAGGCTTAAATGATGCACCACTTATAGCATCAAATCTTTCTGCTACCGATTCCATATGTGCATTTGAAATGCAGGATACTTTCCTGGTGACCGCAGCATTTACATTGCTCGACGATGAAGATAATACAGACAGTGCCTTTATACAGATTTGCAATAATTATTTAAACTCCGAAGACACGCTGATCACCGGAGCTTTACCGGGAGGTATCATGGCTACGTGGAATGAGGCAATGGGTACACTCAAACTACATGGATCAACTACCAAGGCAAATTATGAAACAGCAATAGAAGCAATTCAATATTTAAACTCAAATAATAGTCCCAATACAAATGCCCGACGAATCTGCATCACAATACATGATGGTTCATTAATTAGTAATCAGGTAACACGCGAACTAAAAATTAAACCGGTGAACGATTGTCCAACGGCAATGCGAGATACTTTATTTATAACTGAAAATGGATCTACTGTAGCTGGAAATGTCATTACAAACGATACAGATCCAGAAAATAATACTCTGACCGTGTCCATGGTAAATGCTGGTGGAGCAAACACGAATTTGGTCATCAATGGCGGGACATTCAATATAGCCACCTCCGGGGTTGCGAACTTCACACATACCTCGGGCTCAATGGGTCTGGATACATTAAATCTGGATGAGATGTTTTTTGCAAGAGCACAATATTCAATTACTGATGGCGCCTGTACCAATACTGACAGTGTTATCGTCAAAGTAACAGGTATTAACGATGCACCTATAGCTGATTCCAATGCATATGCTGTGATACAGACATCTTCCATTATGGTAACCGCTCCCGGAATTATGACTGATGATGATGATATTGATCATGGTAGTTCATTTTTTGTGAGCACTGTTAATGGATTAGGGGGAAATGTAGGCAACCCATTTGTTCTTCCATCTGGAGCGACCCTGTTTGTAAACAGTGATGGTTCCTTTACATATAACCCTAATTGTGTAGTGGCTGGTAAGGACTCCTTCGAATACCAACTTTCAGATGAGCATAGTACATTGAGTAATACAGCAAAAGTTTATTTTAATATATCCCAGACCATGTGGTTTGTAGACGATGTATTGACAAATGGTACTGGTAGTTATAATAGCCCATTTAATTCATTAGCTAGTGCCCAGGCAGCCTCTGCCGCAGGTGATTATATTTTTATTTTCCCTGGCACGTATAATGAAAATATAACCTTAAAAAATGATCAGAAACTTTTAGGAGCCGGTGTAGATTGGTTGTGTCCTTCAGGTGGAACCATACGTGCTACAACGGCAAATTCCGTAATAAATGGTACAGTGACAACAGCTATGAACAATACGATACAAGGCATTGATTTTATCATCCTGTCACCGGCACCCTTAGCAGGTCAGTTGGAGAACCGTTCATTATTTGCAGCTAGTGGAGCAGCTATCATTGATAATGGTAGTGCCGCCGGAAATTTATTGATCTCTTCAGTAAATATTCAAATCACTACTGACCCTGTAATGGGCCTAGCCATTCGCAATGGTGGAGCCTTAAATGTAACCATTGGCTCATTGAGCAGTACTGGAGTAGCAGAAGCTATACAACTTGGATTTTGTACAGGAAGTATTAATATTAATGGAGGCACCATACAACCTACCAACTCTGGTGCTGATACAGTTATAAATATTCAGGGAGGTTCGGTAGCTGTGACCATCATGGCAACTATCACCCAAGCCAATAATGCGCCTATGGTTTATATAGCCAATCATTCAACGAATGCTATCACATTCAATACTGGCACCCTGAATGTTACCAATGGATGCGGACTCAGATTTATAAATGATGGTGGTACTTATAATTTTAACGGCACTACTACTTTAAATGGTGGTACAGCCGGAGTAAGTATCAAGGATGGCTCTTCCGGTACATTTAATTTTTCTTCAGGTACAAACATTACTAATCCTGCTGATACAGCCTTTGAAATTGGAGGGACTTCAAATAATTGTACTGTAAACTATAATGGCTCGATAAGTCAGCATATGAATTTTTCTACTATCGCGATATCTAATCATACATCAGGAACAGTGACTTTTCAGACGGGTGCAATCAATGCCACCAATGGGAATGGATTACAATTTAACGAAGCAGATGGATCCTATAATTTTAACGGAACCACAGCTTTAAATGGGGGAGATGCAGGAGTAGATATTCTGAATAGTTCAGCGGGAACATTTTCTTTTAGCTCAAATACAAGTATTGCCAATCCATCCGGTACGGCATTTAATGTAGGGGGGGGCAGTACAGCCAGCATTACCTACTCAGGTAGTATATCAGACAATACCGGTTATGCAATTGAAATAGATGATCACGATGCCAATAATATTACTTTTCAGAATGGTACAATAAATTCTACTGGATCAGGTATCCGAGTGCAGAACTGCGGTGGCGGCACTAAAACTTTTTCAAATAGTACTAAAACATTAAATACTGGTAGTAATAACGGAGTGACTTTGTCAAATAATACTGGTGCTATTATCAATTTTACAAATGGTGGCCTTGATATAGATTGTACCAGTGGAATTGGTTTTGCTGCGACTGGAGGGGGAACCGTTTCTGTACAAGGGGCAGGAAATAGTATATTGACTACGACTGGAACTGCTTTAAATGTGGCTAACACTACCATAGGGGCAAGTAATTTGACTTTTCAAAGCATCTCTGCAGGTACGGCTGCAAATGGACCGACGAATGGTATTATTTTAAATTCAACTGGTTCTTCCGGAGGATTGGTAGTGTCGGGTACCGGAACTGCAGGTACAGGAGGAACAATACGAAAGTGTGGAATAGGTATAAGTCTAACCAGCACTATTAATGTTTCATTATCATGGATGCAATTAAATGACTTTACCGATTTTGCAATAAGAGGAAGTAGTGTGATTGGATTTACTTTGGCAAGTTCAGTAATAAACGGTGTAAATGGTGACATCGTAAATGAAGGGTCTATTCGATTTACCGAGTTGACTGGTTCCGCCACCATTTCTTCCTGCAATATAAGTGGTGCTTCGGAGGATAACATTAGGATAGTTAATACTACCGGAGCTTTGAATAGAATTACCATAAGTTCAACCACTATTGGAGCAAATTCAACCACTTTAGGCAGTGATGGGATTTTTATCGAAGCTCAATCTACCGCCTCCATTAATGCTACGATCCAAAACTCATTTTTTACCTCATCCAGAGGTGATTTATTTCAATTTAATCAGGTGGGTACAAATACTTGTGATTTAATTTTTTCCGGAAATATGTGTTCGGATAATCATCCGGCTATTGTCGCCGGAGGTGGAGGGGTAAATATTGGAGGCATTCGGGGTACTCTTACTTATGTTATATCAAGTAATACTTTCAGAGATGCTACCGGAGTAGCATTGGCTATTTCCGGGGGAGGTCTTGCAATAGGTGATTACGGTACTACTATTGGGACTATTAATAACAATCAAATTGGTGATGCATTAATTTTAAATTCGGGTTCCACGAGTGCAAGTGGAATTGCTGTTGTAAGCTCAGGGGGTGGAACGGTAAAATCTACCATTTCTAATAATATCATAAGGCAATATAATAATCATGGGATTCTCTTGCAGGCAGGTCAAATCTTATCTAATCCGACGGTATTTGAAGCGGTAGTTTCTGGAAACACAATTTCTAATCCGGGCAATATAAATTCAGAATTTAACGGTGTCCATGTTAATTCCGGTACTGTTCCTGGTGAGACTTTTACAATGTGTGTGGATATTTTTAATAACACATTAGCTGGTTCCGGACAGGGAATTACTCCCCCCAATAATAGCGATGTTCGAATAAGGCAAAGACAAAGCACTACAGTAAAATTACCTAACTATGTTGGTGCAAATAACAGCGATGCGGCTGTTGTGACTTATATACTCGGAAGACAAACCTCTATAACTACTGCAGCAGCCTCAAATACTGTAGGGATTGGGGGTGGGGGATTTATTGGAGGAGCATCATGTTCGACCTCATTGGTAACCGTAGTGTCTGCTAAAAAATAGATAAAGATATAAATATGCAATCCTCAAAATTTAACCTCAAAATATATATTTCACCTTTAAGGATTAAATTATTGGCCATGATAAGTTGGAATTCATTTAAAAAATATTTATTATTTTATTTGACTTTAATTGTAATTAATACCACGGTTTCCGCTCAATTCTCGTTCCCTTTTACCATTCCGGAGCTTCCTGCAGGTAAACAACTCATCATTCAATACAAAGTGGTAGTGAATAATGTATTCAATCCACTTGGTGCCAATCAGCTTAATGATCAGATTGTGGTTACCTCTAATTTGGGAGTACAAAATAGCGATGATCCTTCTACAGGAGCATCTAATGATCCCACTGCGTTAGCAGCTATGATGTTTGATTGCGCTGCATTTTCAAATATTGTTTATGTTGATTCTGCGGCGGTGTCTGGATTAAATAATGGTTCCAGTTGGGCAAATGCATTTACTAATTTGCAGTTTGCATTAGAAGCAGACAGACAATGTAATTTTATTGACACCATTAAGGTAGCTCAGGGTACTTATTACCCAGGCTCCAACCGGGACAGTTTTTTTCTAATCAATGATTCATTGGTATTGATTGGATCTTTCGGTGGTAATCAAGCAGGAAATGATTCAACCTTACGTAATTTAGAATGCTTTAAAACTATTCTGAGTGGCGATATTGATAAGGACGGAATTTTAGATGGGGAAAACACACCTGGCCTGATCCGTACCACTAATGTTAGTGATATAACAACTGTGGATGGATTTGTCATAACATTTGGGTATTCACAAGGTTTTGGTCCCAATGTCGGTGGTGGGTGGATTAATAATGGTATGCAACCCAGATATTCAAACCCAACTATAAAAAATTGTGCCTTTTTAAAGAACCACGCTTTTAATGGTGGTGGTGGCATGTACAATGTTGGAACTTGTTTGCCCAAGATCTACAATACCATTTTTTCTGAAAATAATGCAATCAGAGATGGAGCGGCTATGTACAATTATGGAGAAAATAACGGAAATAATAGTTCCCCACTTTTAGTAAATTGTGTTTTCGCCAATAATCATTCAAATGACAGAGGAGGCGCACTGAATAATGCTGGTGGAGGTGGAGCCAGTAATCCAACATTGATTAATTGCATATTTTGGCAAAATACAGCTCCAAACGGTCCGGTGTTCTACAATTTTGCCAGTTTTACTACCGTATTGAATTCAATAATCCAGGGTACTTCTAATAATATTTCGAACCCATCCATTTCTGTTATTGATGGGGGAGGAGGGATTACTTCAATAAATAATAAATTTCAAAGTGATGGCATAGATCCTTTGTTTTTAAATGCCACTGCAAATGATTTTCGTTTACTGCCATTTTCTCCTGCAAGAGATATGGGAGACAATGCAAGCAATCCTTTAACTACTGATTTGTCAGGTTCTACCAGAATTTCAAATGGCACCATAGATATTGGGCCTTATGAACTACAGGATGTGACCTGCGAAACGTTTACCAATGTAGTGTATGTTGATTCTGCTGCTTCAGGGTTAGGAAATGGCAGTTCATGGGTCAATGCATTTACGGATCTGCAAGATGCATTATTAGCAAAAAAATATTGCTCGAATATCGATACTATTAAAGTAGCTCAAGGCACCTACTATCCGAGCGATAGTATTTTTGTGATCGATCCTTGTAGTGGAATTACAACGGGTACTTATTTGCCTGACTCCTCTATCGTTTTTGCTATTCCGGATAGTGTCGTGATATTAGGCGGTTATCTTTCCGGTGGAAGTGAAGCCAGGGATTGGGATTGTAATCCATCCATCCTTTGTGGAGAAATCCAACATGATGGTGATAGTATAAACAATACGCGATATCTTGTACTTATAAGGGATGCCAGTCAGGTCATTCTCGATGGTTTTACCATTGCCCAGGGATATGGTGGTATCCGATTATTTGATAATGTGGGCACGATTGATATTAAAAATTGTCATCTCACAGAGAATGATGCCAATTCAGGTGGAGCAGCCTTTATTTGGGGCTCAAACAAGACTGTCAATTTTTATAATTCTGTCTTTGATCATAACGAAGCAAAAGAATACGCCGGAGCCATTTTAATTTATTCTGAATCTCCTGGGGATTCCAATTATGTCAATTTTTACAACTGTCTGATTAAAGGAAATGCAGCAGGCAATTCAGGTGGTGGGGTCTCAATTAATTCGGGAGAAAACTTAGGTGAAACTCATGCAGAAGCTCATTTTATAAATACTGTAATTTCAGGAAATAAGGCGGTAATGGATGGTGGAGGTATCTACCATCGCAGGACAGGTATTGGCAATAGCCGCATTTGTATTCAAAATTCCGTCCTTTCTGCTAACCAGGGTGGAAATATTTATCATTTTTTAAATGGACCAGGTGATACATCTAAAATTTCCTACTCAATTACCGATGAAGATCTTAATGCATTAAATTCCAATTGTACCAATTGTTTAAAAGATTTGGGGTCTACTAAATTTCTAACCAATCCATTTTTTGTAAATGCTCCTTCAGGTAGTTTGGCTCCTTTTTCTGGGGGTGACTACCATCTTTTACCGATGTCTCTTGCCATAGATATGGGAAATAATGACAACACAAGTAATCCTGAACTAGATGGACTTCCCAGAATATTTAACCTTATGGTGGATGCTGGTGCATATGAATCGAACTATATCGACTGCGATGATTTTGCAGGTCATGTTTTGTATGTCGATAGTATAGCAAAAGGATCAGGTGATGGGAGTACGTGGTCAAATGCTTTTACAAATTTGCAAGAGGCATTGATAATAGCGCGATTATGTAGTAATATTGATACGATCAAAGTAGCACAGGGAACATATTATCCAAGCGTTTTGGATACCCTCATCACATCGGGCAAATGTCCGG
>CAYNIG010000024.1:0-28956 GCA_964396995.1 uncultured Saprospiraceae bacterium
TGTATAAATAATGTTCCCATAAATGCTGACACAACCAACCACCCCCGGAGGGCCACATACCCCAAAATGCAGCATCTACTGCTCCATTTATTCTCCAGATATCGGTATTGTGATGTGCTACCCATCCACGGGCACCATACATGACTTTAGCCGTTTCTTTTCCTGTATGAGACAGATCTTTGATCAGCTGTAAAAATGGTTGATGAAGTTCTGACAAATTAGTTCGCTCGGCAGGCCAGTAATTCATTTCAGCATTTATATTTATGGTATACTTACTATCCCATGGCGGACTAAACCGGTGATTCCATATCCCTTGTAAATTGGCAGGTTGACCGCCGGGCTGTGAAGAAGAAATCAATAAATACCGTCCATATTGATAGTACAACTCTGCAAAATCAGGATCAATATTATTCCTAAAATGCTGAAGCCGTTGATCAGTAGGCAGGGGATCAACTGAAGAATTACCCAGGTCGATTTGTACTCTGTTAAAATATTTTTGATACGCAAGAATATGGGAACGGAGCAATACTCCATATGATTTTTTATAGGGATTCTCTAGATAATCTACTGCTCTTTCTTCCTCATTTCCGCTGATATCATTATAATCTGTAAAGTTGGTAGCTATGGATATAAACAGAGTAGCTGAGTTAGCATGGTTTACCATCAGTGAAGTATCCGTTCTTTGCAGTTTTCCACCTTCCAGTTTAATACGGGTGATGCCTTTAAATTTTATTTTGCCCTCTGCTGTTTCGTGCGTACTGGTAATGCCTGACAGAATAAGGTCTTGAGCAGAAGTGGTTACCATTGCTTTTTTAAGATGGGGCGACCGGTAATATGCATTGAATGAAATTTTCCCCGGTTTATCTGCCGCGATTTTCATTATTATTATTCTATCTGATAATGAGGCAAAGGTCTCACGCGTGTATGTAATGTTGTTTACGGTATATTTAGTTATGTTTACCGCTCTACTTATATTTAATTCACGATAATAATTGGTAAACTTATCATGTCCGTCGAATACTAAATGTAAATTACCGACAGGCTGAAATTTTTGCCCATGTGATTTTTTTGTAATGATAGCCCGGTTAGCTAACGCTTCCGCTTCTTTATATTTTTTTTCAAAGATGAGAAGTCGTATGGAATCAAGTTTTATCAACGACTCAGGATTGTCATTGCGATTTGGGCTGCCGCTCCATACGGTATGTTCATTGAGTTGGATTGTTTCACTGTTTGTATTTCCATAGATCATAGCACCCAATCTTCCATTACCTATTGGCAGCGCATTTTCCCAAGTATCGCCTGCCGGCTTATCATACCATAGTTTTAAATTGGCATTGGGTTGAGATATGCCAAGCCTTATGATAAAAATCAATGGAAGTAATATTATTTTTTTCATATGCCTGAATAGAATTTCGAATATAAGGTCAGATTTCCACCATCGCTTTGATTACCTGATTTCGGGGATCAAGCAAGTCGTCGAATTCATGTTTTAATGCATCAAATGGTATCTTGTGGGTGATGTAATGATCCGGATTTATTTTATTTAAAATTAAACTGTCAATTACATGGTCAAAATCAGCACGCGTAGCATTGCGGCTGCTCATCAGCGTGGCTTCTCTTTTGTGAAACTCCGGGTGACTAAATGAAATCTCTCCTCTTTGAAGGCCTATCAATACATATCTTCCGCCATGAGCAATATACTGAAAAGCTTTATTTATTGCATTCAGGCTGCCGGTGGCATCGATCACTACAGCAGGCATATCACCGTGAGTGATTTCAAGCAGTTGTTCAATGATCGTAGCTGAATGTCCGTTTATCACATATGGAATATTCAAATTTTCTTTACAAAATCGCAGACGATGTTCATTTATATCCAATGCGATCACCCGGCCTCCTGCAATGCGTGCAAATTCCATAGTACCGAGACCAATAGGGCCGGCACCGATAACCAACACATATTCATTTTTTTGAACATCTGCTCGTCGGATACCATGAGCTCCAATAGCGAGCGGCTCTAACAAAGCTAATTCATCGAAGCCCAACCCATGTCCATGTACTAATGAGGATGAAGGCACAGATAAATATTCTACCATGCCACCGTCTATATGTACTCCGCAAACTTGTAATTGTGTACAACAATTGGGTCTGCCTGTACGGCAAGCAATACAAACACCACAATTAAAATAAGGAATGCAAGCAACCGACTCCCCTTTAATAAAACCATCAGCGTGATCAAAATCAATTAATTCTCCGGCTAACTCATGTCCTAAGATCCTTGGATAATTAAAAAAAGGCTGTGTACCCTCATACGCATGCAAGTCAGTACCACAAATTCCTATTCGGTTTATTCTGATTATGGCACGCCCTTCAAGCAATGCCGGGGGCTCGATATGGGTATAAGTCAATGTACCTGGTTGCTCACAAATTAAGGCTTTCATCAAATGAATTTAAAGTATGGCATAAATATAACATAGATAAATTTATTGCTTTTCTTTGTGCCTATATCCGAAGATCTGAAATGAAAATTTTTAGTATCCTTATTTTGCTAAACTTAATTATACATTCCCGATTGTGCGGACAAACGGAATATTCATTTTATTCATTTTCGGATGACATCAGCACAGAAATAGCAAGAGATACCGTGCCCTGGAAATATCAGCTCGGTGCAGCTAAATATAGTTTCATTGGTAATCATGCCATGGCCCTGAGTGCCTGGGACCTGGCCATGAAAGTCAGAAATTACCAGCCTTCAGCTCTGGATTCTGTATTATTAAAAAATTTTACTCCACAAAATGCCGTAGACTACATCATACATCGTTCTGCAAAAGAACAAATAATCATCCTTAATGAAGCACATCATAATACACAACACCGGACTTTCACCCGGAGTTTGCTGAAAGGTTTGTATCAGAATGGATATCGATACTTAGGACTTGAAGCCATATCAGATAGTGCAATAAATGAGAGGAAGTTTGCGATACTGAAAAGTGGCTATTACACAAAGGAGCCGGAATTTGGCAATTTAATCAGCGAGGCAAAAAAACTGGGAATGGTTATTTTCGGATATGAAGCCAGTGAAGGAAAAAATGGAAAAGAAAGAGAAATAGAACAGGCAAAGAATATTCAACTCTTTATGAAATCAAATCCACCCGGAAAATATATAATCCATTGCGGGTTTGATCACGTTTACGAAAATGCTGTACAAAACTGGGAAAAAGCAATGGCAGGCAGATTAAAAGAATACTCAGGCATAGACCCTTTTACGATTGACCAGGTAAGGTTTTCCGAAAAAAGCAAATCTGAATACAGTCATTTATTTTTATATGCTACTAATGAACAAACTCCTTTTGTGTTTCTGGATCAGGCAAATAATGTATTCAATGGAATCAGTATGCCCAAACAAACGGATATAATGGTCATTCATCCCATTACAAAATATATACAAGGGAGGCCCAATTGGTTATCTATGGATAAGGTGGAATACCGGATTCCTGATACCAGGTTACTTATCAAAGAGTACCCAATTCAGGTACTCGCTTTCCGGGAGTATGAATATGAACAAAATGGAATCCCTGCAGATATAATTGAAATAAATTCATCTAAAAATATCAAACCCTTATATTTGAAAGAAGGGAGTTATACCATTCTGATCAGAAACAAGGAGTATAATATTATCCATCGTTATACGGTATCCGTAACCAAATAAAATCGATTAAGGTATCCGGTATAAACTATTTAATCCGCCAATGAAGCCGGAAAAATAAAAACTGTTATTCAGACTCTGCCAGCCTTCCCATTACCCACAGTATCTGTAGTTCACTTTGTTTTAATACAAAGCGGGCATTGATGATCCGGTTTTGTGCTTCTACCAGATTGAGCTGGGCTTGTCGTAATTCCACCGTAGTGATGGATGCTTTTCGAAAACGCTCCATAGCAATACTATTATGTTCACGAATAATATCGAGATTCGATTCCTCCAGGGCAATTAGGCTTTTTGCATTCTCAAAGTTTTGGTAGGCATCCGCGGCAAAGGACCAAAGAGATTGTTTCATCGACTCTAGTTGTAAGTCCTGGTTTTTTTGTTGCAGTCGGATTATACTCAGTTGTTGTTTAGCTATTGGATTGGTAAATAATGGATACGATATATTAAATCCGGCGGTAGGACCATAGGTTTGCTGAAATAAATTGAAGCCCGCTGTATTATTATTGTAATTAAAGTTAAGTCCTCCATTTACAAATACACTTGGTTTTTGGAGTGCTTTTATTTCAAGGGCATTTTGATCGAGTATTTTTTTATTGTACCGAAGCATGATCATCTGGGGATTGAGGCTATCGATGGCGGCAAGCATATCTGCCCTGGAAGGCAGATTTTCAGGTATATTGATTTCGTCCACATCAAATGGGGTATTGGGATCCCTTGCAAGGATTTCGTTTAAATCCATTTTGGCCAATTGGATATTATTGATGAGGTTGATTTCATTATTGCGTTGCACATTGAGGTCTACTTGCGATTGTAAATAATCGTTTTTACCGGCTGTACCTATTTCAAATCTGGATTTGGAAAGTTTAGATCTTTCTTCAAAGAATGAAATGGTCTCCAGTATAGCATTGCGTTGCCTGATCAGCCTGTTGATATTGATGTATCTGTTGGTCACATCAAAAATCGTCTGATTTATATCCTGTTTTAATCCCTCATTGGACAAGGCTTCCTGTAAATTAAACCGCTCTTTAATAATATCTACCCTTTTACCTCCATAGATCCTATAGCTCACCTGACCGTTGGCTCCCAGGGTACTGTTACGCACACCGTTTCTTACGATCTCTGTACCGTTATTGAGTTTTTGATTTAAATTGGTGAGAGAGTTATTGCTAAATCCATTTAAAGTAGCCGTGGGCAATTTACCGGCAGCGGCCCACGAATTGGATGCTCTGGCTATTTCCACCTCATTCTGTGAAAGCTGGATATTGTAATTTCTTTTTAATGCAATTCCAATGGCTTCATTGAGACTGAGTACCTCCTGGGCCTGAGAGGTACAGACCATGCTAAATAAAAGGAAAAAGATGGTTGATGATTTCTTCATTCGACTGATTCTGATATATAGATATGATTATTGTAATTCAGCTCGTACGGCCTTTTTCTTAGTACTCCAGAATGTGTAGATAGCGGGTATTACAAATAAAGTAAGTACCAGTGAAAACAAAACTCCTCCTACGATTACGATCCCAAGTGGTATGCGCGAGGTAGCGGCATCGCCCAGGGATAGAGCCAGGGGCAATGCGCCTAAAGCCATTGCCAGGCTGGTCATTAATATAGGTCTGAGTCGCATCACCGATGCATCGATTGCTGAATGTATTTTGTTTTCACCTGCAAGCTGCTTTTTGTTGGCATAGTCAACTATCAATATTCCATTTTTAGTGACTAATCCAATGAGCATGATCATCCCGATTTGCGAAAATATATTCAAAGTCTGATCAAACATATGCAAACTAATCAAAGCTCCTGCAATAGCCAGGGGTACGGTGATCATGATGATCAGTGGATCGATAAAACTTTCAAACTGTGCTGCTAATACAAGGAAGATCAAGATCAAAGCCAAAAGAAATGCAAATCCCGTATTGCCTTTACTCTCCGCCAGGTCTCTGGCCGTACCGGATAAGGCAGTAGTAAAGGTAGGATCAAGTATTTTTTTGGATATTCTTTCCATTTCTTCTATGCCGTCTCCTATAGATTTTCCGGGTTCCAGCTGGCTGCTGATCGTAGCAGCTTTCATTCTATTGAAATGGTATAAAGTAGGTGGGGTCACCTCCTCTGTCATGGTCACCAGGTTATCCAATGATATGATCTGGCCACGGTTGTTACGCACATAAAAATTCTTCAGGTCATTGGGATCATCCCGATCATTACGAGCTACCTGAGCCATCACCTGGTACTGCTTACCTTCTTTGATAAAATAGCCCAGCCGCCGGTTGCTCAGTGCGAGCTGCAATACTTCTGATAAGTCGCTGATGCTTACTCCCAGTTCACTTGCTTTTAACCGGTCAATAGTGATTCTCAATTCGGGTTTATTAAATTTCAAATCGGCATCGGCATTGGTCAATACTTCACTTTGTTGAATTTCATTTAAAAACAAAGGAAGCTTTTCTTTGATTTTTTCAAAGTCATTATTTTGTATTACAAACTGTACCGGCTGAGAGCCCCCTCTGCGTCCACCTACCTGAATAGTCTGTTCCTGAGATGGAAACATACGCACATCTGTAAATTTATTAAGATTGCGATTGATTGTTTGTACTATTTGCTGTTGTGAGCGATCCCGTTCATTCGGATCTTTAAGCACCACTCTAACGAAACCACTATTGACCGATCCCCCACCAAATCCCGGAGCGGTAAATCCCATCACCAATCTGGATTCCGGTACGCTGGCCATCACCTGGTCTGATATCTGCATCATATTTTTATCCATCAGATCATATGCAGTACCTTCGGGTCCGGTAACCATGATACGGAATATACTCCTATCCTCTAAAGGAGCCAGCTCGGAAGGAAGTTTGTTTCCGATATTGTAAATGGCATATCCGCAAGCCAGGATGAGTACAAAAGCCAACCATCTTACTTTGATAAATTGAGTGAGCAACCATTTGTAGCCGTTTTCCATACCTTGAAAAAAAGGCTCAGTCTTGCGATACACCCAGGAGTGGTGTGCGTTGGTAGACATCTTTACATTCAAGACAGGCGTAAGGGTAAGTGATACAAAAGCAGATATCAATACGGCACCGGCTACTACGATACCAAATTCTCTGAATAACCTGCCTACGAAACCTTGTAAAAATATAATAGGTAAAAATACTACTGCCAGGGTAATGGAAGTGGCAATTACCGCAAACAGGATTTCTTTAGAACCTTCCCGGGCGGCCTGGTATTTATTCATACCACTTTCCAGCTTTTTATAAATGTTTTCAGTCACCACTATACCATCATCTACCACCAATCCGGTAGCCAGTACGATAGCCAATAAGGTAAGTACATTGATAGAGAAGCCGCATAAATACATTATGAAAAATGCACCAACCAGTGAAACAGGTATATCCAATAAAGGTCTTAATGCAATACCGATACTCCTGAAAAAGAATAATATAATAGCCACCACCAAACCAAAAGACAGGGCCAGCGTTTCTTTCACTTCATTTATTGATCGTTTGATAAATTTGGTATTGTCCAGCGATATATTGGTCACTATATCTTCGGGTACATCTTTTTTGATTTGTTCTAGTCGCTTATAAAATTCATCTGATATGGATACGAAATTAGAGCCGGGCTGTGGCACTATACCCAATCCGATCATAGGTACATTATTGGCTCTGAATGCAGTCTCTTCATTTTCAGGGCCGAGTATTACCTCAGCCACATCACCCAGTCTCAGAACACCTTCCGTATTGCTGCGAATAATGACATTGGTAAATTCTTCTTCCGTATTTAAGCGGCCGAATGTTCGAATACTGAGTTCCACAGTATTGCCTGCAACTTTACCGCTGGGTATTTCCACGCTCTCCCGTTGTAAAGCATTCTGTATATCTTTTGCGGTGATACCAAATGCATTCATTTTATCGGGATGCAACCAGATGCGCATGGCATATCTTTTTTCACCCCAGATTTGAATGCTGCTGACTCCGGGTATAGTCTGCAAACGCTCGACCAATACATTATCACAAAATTCAGTAAGTTGTAACTGATCCCGGATATTACTTTGCACAGTCATGCCCAGTATGGCCTCTCCGAATCCATCAGACTTGGATACCACCGGCGGGGCATCGAGATCAGCAGGCAGGCTTCGTGAAGCCTGAGATACTTTATCTCTGACATCATTGGCAGCTTCTTCGAGATCATAACCCAGCTCAAATTCGATACTTATATTGCTGCTTGCCTGCGAACTACTGGATGTAATATTCCGGATACCTGGCACGGCATTGATGGCTTTTTCCAGTGGTTCAGTGATTTGTGATTCTATGATTTCGGCATTTGCTCCCGGGTAAGAGGTACGCACATTGATAAATGGCGGATCGATCATCGGGTATTCACGCACGCCTAAAAATTTAAAACCGATAATACCAAATAAAAGGATGACCAAATTGAGTACTATTGCAAAGACCGGGCGTCGAAGACTAAATTCTGAAATATTCATGATGGTCTTGGTTTTAAATTATTTGATTTGAATATTAATTTTTGCATCTGGCCTGATTGACAATAAACCCGAAGTCACCACAGTATCTCCCGTCTTTAAGCCACTGACTACTTCAATATTAGATGAGTCGCGATAGCCGGTCACTATGGTAGTAAAAGCAGCTGTACCATTTTTATAAAGTATGATTTTTTTATCCCTTGCCTGAGGTATTACGGCCTGGGTGGGTATCATCACCGCAGGATCATTTTTCCCTACGCCAAACGTAACCGATATAAAACTTCCAGGAGTGAGTTTATTATCCGGTTGGATTACTTGAGCACGGATTCTCTGTTGCCTGGTATCGTCAGTAAGCGTATTTTCAAATGCCGTGATTTTAGCCTGATATTCTTTATCTGAAGATTCTGTCCTGAAATTGACAACGGTACCCGGTTTGAGCTCCGAAGTATATTTTTCCAGCACATTAAATTCTATTTTAAGCAAATTTACCTGAGACAAATTGGCCAATACCTGCTGCGGAGTCACATAGGCACCTGGACTTACGTTTCGCAAACCAATCCGGCCGGAGTAAGGAGCTCTTATTTCAGTCTTAGACAGACTCACTGCATTGAGCTCAAGATCAGCTTTTATATTACTTACTTGTAAGGTAGCCAGATCATATTCCTGCTGACTGGTTCCATTCACGGCTAGTAATTCCTTTTGTCTTCCTTCGCTGGCTTCCGCTATTTTGAGCTGCACTTGCAGTTTTGATCGCTGTGCTTTGAGGTCATCATCATATAACTTTGCCAGTAAGGCGCCTTTTTGTACATAGGACCCTTCTTTAAAATATATATGAGTAAGCCTGCCTGAAATTTCGGGTTGCAGATTGGTAGTTTCTTCAGCCAGTATAGATCCCGGGGAGGTGATCACCCTGTTTATAATTCGTGAAGTTGTAATAATGGCATCGTATTTAGGACTGTTTTGGCCTTGTTGACCACCTGGCCCGCCAGGACCTCCGGGTGCACCTGCCGGACTACCCGCCTTTGATGGATTAGTACCACCTACCCCTGTAGCGGGTGATGGCGTATTTTCCGATTTTTTACAGTGAATGAATGTCAGTACTGTTGCTAAAAAGAGAATGGTAAAAGATTTCTTCATGAATAGCTACAAAAATACTGATTGTATACTGAAATACAAGATGTTATATAGGGAAATGGATACAATCAGGGCAGGAATTAGACGGATCAAAGGATAATTTATACAGTTTGTACCCGATGAAAAAAATATTTAAATGTTTTATAACATCTTGATTCAGTAAATCGATATAAAACAATAGAATAAGTCTAAAGCAAATAAACCAAAGGTCAACCTGTAGTGATATTAAAATATATTCATATAGTTTGATTCATGCCGTATCTTGTATACCCAATGAAATCGTTCGTATTATATATCTCATTATTTTTAATCAATAGTCTATTTGGTCAATTAACTCCCGGTCAATTAACCTGTGAATACATGGCTAATCCTGCGGTGGTAGATGAATTGCAACCCAGGCTTTCATGGATTGCCATTGCCCAACCCACTATTCGAAATCAATATCAGACAGCTTATCAGATCAGAGTGGCCAGTACATTGGATAAACTCTCCCAACCAGATTTATGGAATAGTGGTAAGGTAATTTCGGACCTTACAAACAGGATAAGATACAATGGTAAGGAGTTAAAATCACGTATGACTTGTTACTGGCAGGTAAGGGTATGGGATAAAAATAATAAAATATCTGCATGGAGTAAGGTGGCTACCTGGCATATGGGCATTTTAAATCAAAATGAATGGAAAGCAGAATGGATAGGTGCACCATGGCAAGGAGAAGAATTTATCCCCAAACCACCCGGTGGTCCACAAAACAGGACAAAACTGTTTCCTCCGAATGCTCCTTTACTGAAAAAATCATTTACCATAAATAAAAAAATAAGACAAGCCATAGTCTATACCACCGGTTTGGGATATTTCGAATTTTATACGAATGGATCAAAAGTATCTGATGATCTGTTGGTGCCTAATCAAACCAATTATGACCGGCGACCTCATTTATATGATGTTCCCGGATTGTTTCTACCCGATTCTTTCCGGGATTACCATGTGATGTATCTGGCATATGATATTACCCAAAAAATAAAGTTGGGTTCCAATGCCATAGGTGCTATACTGGGCAATGGTTTTTATAATGCACCGAAATTTTGGACAGCTTCATACGGATCTCCAAGATTCCTGGCACAGTTGCATATCCAATATGAAGATGGTACGGAAGAGGTCATCATCACCGACAAAAGCTGGAAGGCAGCCAGGTCTGCTATCGTATCAGATCTGGTATACGATGGTGAAGTATACGATGCCCGACTGGAAATACCGGATTGGTGTAAGACCGAATATAATGATCAGTCGTGGGAATACGCAATCAACAGAAAAACTCCCTATGGAAAATTGGTGGCACATACTTCTCCTACTGATAAAGTGACCCAATCGTATAAACCAATAAAAATTGAAAAATTATCCAATGGATCCCTTAAAATTGACTTTGAAGAAGAGATCTCGGGATGGGTACGATTTAAAAACATCATAGGCCCATCAGGTCATACCATAAAAATAAAATTTAATAGCAATTCCTATTCAGGTGAAAATACCTATACCTTTAATGGCAAGCTCTCCCAATATGCACCTCGATTTAATTGGTTTGTATTTAAAAGTATTGAAATAGAAAACTGGCCGGGTACTTTGGATGAAAACCAACTGATAGCAGAGGCAGTAAATACAGATATACAATTGAATGCAGAGTTTGAAACATCCAATCCACTATTCAATAAAATAAATAAAATATGGCAGAGATCACAGCTCGACAATACGCACGGTGGTATTGCTTCTGACTGTCCGCATAGAGAACGATCGGGATATACCGGCGATGCACAGGTAGTCTGTCAGACAGTGATGCATAATTTTGAAGTAAAAGCTTTTTATAAAAAATGGTTGCGCGATATGCTCGGTGCCCAAATCCCCTCTACAGGTTATATTCCCAATGGTGCTCCCTGGCAGCCGGGCTGTGGCGGCGGGGTGGCTTGGGGCGCAGCCATACATATTATACCCTGGGAATTTTATCAACAATATGGTGATCGCGAGATATTGGAAGAAAACTATGAAGGCATGACAGGTTATATAAAATACATGCAATCCTGGGTCAATGAGGCAGGCATCATGCATTCACTCCGTACCGGTAAAGATGGTAAGCCACTGCAATGGTGGAACCTTGGAGAATGGGCCGGACTTGATAGCATGCCCCCCGATCCGCTGGTGCATACATTTTTTTATTGGTTATGTGCAGATATTACAGCCAGGTCTGCAACTATATTAGGTTATCAGAATGATGCCTTGATCTACAGAACCATAGCTGATAATACACGCAGTGCATTTATATCAGTCTTTTATAATCCCCGGAAAGGGGAATACGGAAAATACGGTGCCAATATTTTTGCACTTAAAATGGGAATCCCGGCAGATCAATACCAGGCTGTAATCCTTGCACTTAAAAAAGACATTATCGCTGACAGTGGCCATTTTGATACAGGTATATTTGGTACACGATATTTTTTTGAAATACTATCT
Organism: uncultured Saprospiraceae bacterium; assembly: GCA_964396995.1. Lineage (GTDB taxonomy): Bacteria > Bacteroidota > Bacteroidia > Chitinophagales > Saprospiraceae > JADJLQ01. The sequence continues at coordinate 11,811 of CAYNIG010000024.1, forward strand.
GATCATGGATTGCATGACCTGGCTTATGAAGCGCTGAATAAAACTACATTTCCATCTTTTGGCCATTGGATCGCATCAGGCAGTACCACTACCCGCGAACAATGGGACAATACCGGCTCGCATAATCATCCCATGTTTGGCGGTGGGCTGGTATGGTTTTATAAATACCTGGCAGGAATGCGTACCGATGAATCCTTTACCGGTTACAAACGGATTGTGTTTAATCCGATGCCGGTGAAAGAGCTTACCTATGCGAAATATTATACCAATACGGTTTACGGCAGAGCTGGTATAGAATGGAATCAAAAAAATAAGGTGTTCACTATGAAACTTACTGTTCCGGTCGGATCTACAGCGGAAGTACATCTACCTTTAAATTTGGGTAAGAACATTACGGAAAATGGCAGGTCAATCAGCACATTAAAATTACTACAGCAAGATACCGATCACAAAGTGGTGGAACTCGGAAGTGGTACCTGGAATTTTATAGTTAAATGATAAAACACTATGCTCCCCCTCAATTAATTATATGTCAGCAGTAGATTTACAGCGAAATGTAAAGCCCATCTTGCATCCGGGTGAATATGTATTTTGTTTAGTAACTGATTACCAATCCATACCTTTCAATCAAATACTGTTTTATTTTAAGGAAGAAGAAGGGTATACTATAGTTTTACTCAAAAATATAGCCGATGGCCTTCGACTGGATTATACCTATATAGCTGCCTGGATTACATTAAGCATAACCACATCATTGGAAATGGTTGGCTTTACCGCAGTATTCTCTACGGCCCTTGCAAAAGCGGGTATTGGTTGTAATGTGGTAGCTGCACATCAGCATGATCATATATTTGTGAACTATCTGGATGGTACAAGGGCAATGGTCGTTTTGAGCGCTCTCAAAGCTTAGGTATTGGGTAATAGGTATAATTTAATCCACCAATCTATACCCGACACCCTTCAAGGTGATAATCTGTATTTTTTCATCCTCCTTCAGGTAATCTCTTAGTTTAGTAATGTATACATCGAGGTTGCGGGAATTAAACTGTGAGTCATTACCCCAGATTTTATCCAATATTTGCTTTCGGATTACGCTTTCATTTTTTTTATCCGCCAGCATAGATAATAATTCGGTCTCGCGATGGGATAATCTTTTAGGCTTGCCATTCCACACCAATTCCTGCCGGCCCGAATAAAACATGTATTTTCCGATATTTATTCCTTCCTGGTTAGTATCTGTAGAAATACTCTTGTTAGTGAGGTTGAGTAAATTTTTTATGCGAACCATTAATTCCTCCATACTAAATGGTTTGCGCAAATAATCATTACCACCGGCATTGAATCCATCTATTACATCTTCGGTAAGGCTTTTAGCGGTAAGGAAAATAATGGGTACTGAGGTGTCCTGGGCTCTGATTTGACGGGCAATGGTGTATCCGTCTGTATGCGGAAGCATCACATCCAATACACAGATATCGGGTTTGAATGATTGAAAAGCAGGCCAGGCCAGGTGACCCTGATTTATATATTTCACTTCTATTTGCCGGGCAGCCAGTGTATCGCATACTATCCTGGCCAGGTTGGGTTCGTCTTCTACGTATAATAGTTTGATCATGCGGGAAGAGTTATACTGAATTCAGATCCTTTACCCTGATCACTGAATAAGGATATTTTGCCACCCATTTCTTCTACCAATTTTTTTACGAAAGCAAGACCAAGGCCATGTCCCTTTATGGTATGTACATTTCCCTGGGGTATGCGGTAAAATTTTTCGAATATTTTTGATTGATATTCGTGAGCGATACCCGGACCATTGTCTTTTACTTTGATTTCGATATCACAGGGGCGGTCGGTTCTTGCTTCACTTGGCTGTATTTTACTCAGGTACAAATCGATTTGAGTATGTTCTTTATCTGTGTATTTGATGGCATTTTCAATCAGGTTATATATGATACCGGAGATCCATTGCCTGTCAGCAGTCAAATGGATAGGAGGATCGGATGTATGTATATCGATAACTGCATTTTGTTTTAATGCCTGCACTTTAATCGTATCGGCTATTTGAGTAACTAAATCAATTAAATTTATTTTTTCTTTCACAGCAGGCGGAAGCTCTTTATCCAGTTTAGACAGCGACAGTACACGATCCACCAATAATGAAAGTCTGTCTATTTCATTTTGAGAAATTTTCAGGTATTCATCCCGTTTATCTATGTCATTCATACCATCAAATTCATGTAGACCTTCGAGTGCCAGTTTTACCGTTGCTATGGGTGTTTTCAGTTCATGGGTCATATTTTGAATAAATTCATTTTTGGTGGTCATCAGGGCCCGTTCCTGTGCAATGGTACGCGACATGGTGTAAAAGGCTATACCCAGGCTGGAAAGCAATAATATGGATAAGGCTATTTCAAGCCATATGGATTTCAGCGCCATAATGCCAGCATTTTTTACTTTTACGCTATAATGTGCCCCGGATGCAAGATCTGTATACATTCCGGTAGGGTTCTTCCCTTGGGTCATCGGGGTATCTTTCGTTTTATTAAAATCGTATTTTATATTCAAGCCTGCCTTCACCAGGTTTTTGTTGAATGCATTTATTATTTTTTCCCCCAGTAAAGAGTCTGATACAAAATTATAGGTATAGGAAGAACTTCCCTGTCTTACACTGTCGTTTGTTCTCATGATAATGGAAATGACCCCTTGAGTTTCACTCAGGTTTTCGGTAATGGAGCGGTTGTGTACAAAATCAATACCTTTTTTCAATACTATCTTTACACTATCTCTGGCGAAATGGATATCGTTGGTATCGTGTGTACCGGGCGGAGGCCAAAGGGAATCATGCGATTTCCTTACATCCATGATTTTTAGTGATTTCATTTTAGAATTATTTTCTAAAAAAATACCACCGTCAAGGCTATCCAGTATAAACTTGTTGAACAGGCTGCCTTCAATGGCTTTTACCGCATTTACAAATAATAAGCCTGTTTCTTTTTCTATCCTCTGTTTTTCTGCAGTAAAGGATTTATATAAAAATACTCCCAAAAATAAGGCCACCAATACCATACTGGGCCATCGCAACATTGAAATTATTTTCTCACCCTTGCCGGGATACATGATACAAAGGTAAGGTCAATATAGCATTGCTTTTCTCTCTATTAACCTTAATTAACCTTGCATATACCTTGATTAACCCATTACTTATTTTAATATGCCCTTATCTGCATTTTACTTTTTCCATCCATGCTCAAAAGCGTATTTGATCAGCTCTGCATTGGATCGGATTCTCAGTTTACGGAAAATATTTTTTTTATGATCATGCACCGTATGTTTGGATATATGTATGTTTTCTGCTATTTCCTGTTCGGTTTTATCCTGAATGAGCAATTCAACTATTTGCGTTTCCCGTGCAGATAAACTGGCCTGTTGTATAAATTGCGCATCCGCAAATTGTTTTTCGGTATCAATATAATTTACGGAGTCACCGATTACTTTTTTACCTGACCATACTTTATCCAGCGTATCCAACAATTCTTCTTTGCCTGTATCTTTTAACAAATATCCATCAGCTCCTTTGTGGAAAGCTTCTTTTACCAGGAAAGGTGCATCGTATGAAGAAAGTATGATGATTTTAGTATTGCGGGAGAGTGCTTTGATGGCTTCCAAATCATCCAATATATTATGCTTATTAAAATTAAGATCAAGAATAAGTATATCGGGTCGATGCCGGTTCAGATTTTCTTTCAGAGAGATTATGGTGTTGGCTCTCGCAATTATTTTGTACTGATCGTGCTTTTGTAGCAGCAATTCCAATGCATCCAATATCATATCATGATCGTCGGATATCAGGACAGAGATGATGGTATTGGCTGCTGGCATGGGTAGTGCAAAATTGACTAGAATTTTGGAATTATAACGGGTTCACCCCATTTTCCACTTCACCATCCATTCCACTAATACCTCTTCAGCGGCAATCTCACCACACTAGGATACATACTACTGTGATGCACACTATTCCTGGCTATTACCCCTTTTGATTCATCATAATTATTACCACCTGTATTTAGATTGCGATCAAAACGAGGAAAATTACTGGATGATATTTCTATGCGAATGCTGTGGCCAGGGGCAAAATAATTGGATGTGGAAATTGGGGTAAGGTCTATTTTATACACTTTGCCTTTTTCCATCATCACTTCTTTGTCGTAACCATCGCGATAGCGTAGTCGCTGTATGGTTTCATCGAGATTGTAAGCGCGGCCATCGGGATATACATCCAGTATTTTGAGTGTGATATCAGTATCTTTTGCATCGGATGATACGAATAAGGAGGCTTCTATAGACCCGGTGAGTTCGGCACCCTGGGTGAGTGGTTCAGTTGTATATACCAGTACATCGTTTCTTGCTTCCAACTGTCTTTGATCGTAGGAGCCACCGGCTAAGGCGTTGCCCATACAACATACATTACCTCCCTTACTGGGAACCGGAAATGCAGGATCATAAACAAATACATCCGGGTTTTCAGTTGCCGGTGGCACCGTAGATAATTTTCCATCACCAAATACAGAATTGGCTTTTCCTCCACTATGTAAATAGAATGCAGTAGGTGTATATCCTGCCGGAGGCCAGGTTTCTGAGGATTGCCATTTATTGGATCCCATTGTATAGAATTGTACTTTCGGTGTTTTGGTGAGGATATCGTTTTTTTCACCCTTCATCCAATAGTCAAACCATCCGTAGGTCAATGCATCGTAATCCAATCTGGCATCCCCTACACTACGCTCACCCACTATAGTATTTTCAGTTGCCCTTTTATATGAACAATGTAAAACCGGTGCTATCACCAGGTATTGATTATTGGCTGCATCAGAGGTCTTTGCATTCTTTTTTATATGGTTGATCATAGCGAGGTTAGGACTGGTAGATACATCGTACCAGGAAGCAAACCAAAAAGTAGGTTTTTCGTAGGGCATATTATCATGATACAGCCCTCCCGCATACCATGCCGGATCATTGGGTTTGCGACGAATCAACTGCTCGAATACGGAGATCGGACCATCTACGTTTTTCATGATATCCTGTTCAGGCAAATGGGCAAATGCTTTTACCCAATCCACATTTGGATATTCGGGAGCCATATCATAAAATCGCTGAATGCGTTGGAGATCTTTTTGTGTAGCATTCTTTGGTAGGACGGGATGTACAATATCATGCTGTGTACCGTAGAGCCATGAAGTGAATAAAAGCTGATGGGCACCACCGCGATACCAATTGCCTTGTTCGTAAAATTTTCCTATTCGGCCCACACCGGCACCATAGGCTTGGGTAATATTTGCAGCCAGCGCCGGATGATTCATAGAGGTCACAGCCATCTGCCATTCTGCCGTAGAGGAACAACCGGTGAGTCCAATCTTACCATTAGACCAGGTCTGAGAAGAGAGCCAGCTAAGGGCATCGTATCCATCTGTAAGCGGAGTGCCAAGTATATCCCATTCACCTTCAGAAAAGAACCGGCCTCTTTCATTTTGCACTACATAGGCATATCCTCGTTTCACTGCTTCATATGCAGAATTGTATGCATTGAGCTTATGCTCTCCGTCGCCCCAGGTATTAAAGTTATAAGGAGTGCGTGAAAAAATAATTGGCACTTTAGCATCTCCTTTAGGCCGGAAGATATCCGTAGCCAATCGTATACCATCACGCATGGGCATCATCACCTTTTGATCGATAACCGCTATTTCCAATAATTTTTTATAGGTTTCATCTGCTGATTGAGCCAGCATTAAGTTACTTATAAAAATGACACTAAACAACAAACTGTGTTTTTTCATAAAAGACGAATTTGAAATGATTTGAGAATGAAGATACAGAGTTAGAGGAAAAAGTAAAGAAAGTATATTTTTATATACTCATATACTGCTATTAAATTGTTCTATTTTATGCAACATCAACCCCGCTATATTTTTTGCTCTGTATTTTGCCTCGGTTGCTTTATCTCCCTCAAATAAAGCTCCCACCGTTTGATTGAAAAGCAAGAGCCATTCATCAAAATGATCTGAGGATAATTTTACTTTTTGGCTGAGTACTATATGTGGGGTCATGGGATTGCCGGAATAACTTTGCTCTCCCAAAAGCATACTGCACCAGAAATCATACATCTTAGGCAGGTGGGTATCAAAATCAAGGGCGGCTACATCTGTGAATATATATCCTAATACAGAATTGGATTTTACTTTAGCATAAAATGCATCGACCAGTAAGATGATATCAGCTCTGGTTTCTATATCCTTCATAGTGCAAAGGTATGATAAGTCAGTATGCAAACCATACATCAATAGACGCTCCATCGTAGTGAGCTGATGAAAGGCTTATCTGACTTGAATATTTCTTGAGTAATGTCTCCACTGCTTTTTTGAGTATACCTTCTCCTTTGCCGTGTATGATGCGTATATAGGCAGTCTTTGCAGCAATACTTTTTAGTATAAATTCTTCACCCTTTTCCAGTTGAAAATCCAGAATAGGTCCCCGCTCATGATGGTAATACCGGCTTAGCTCATCGTAGTGCAGATCGATTGTATCCGTAGATTCGAAATCGGATAAAGAAAGTTTTACGATCGGTGAATCATCATCAAAGACCAGATCAACCGGATGATCGGGTTCGGTATGCATTTCAAGATCATTTTCCGATATATGATGTATTACTCCCTTGTCGGATTTAATTATAGCCAACCGATCTGAGGTAAGACCATTAAATACCCCCACTTGTCCTGTAGACCGTATTCTCAGCACATCACCTATCCACAGATCTTCCAGGTTCATTAAAAGAGGTATATAATTATCTTCTGCCAAAAACAATCACATTGGCGGTGCCATTTCGCAGTCTTCCGGTGGTACGGTATCTGAATTCTATTCTATCTATACGCCGCTCACCTCCCGGTAAATCTATTACCCTGCTTTCTCCCCCCTGCCTTATGTTTTCTTTGATGGCAATATCAAACTTTTCTCCATTTTCAAAAATCACATCCATATCACCGATGTGCAAAGGAGCATCCACCACTTTAATTTTAAGTTTACTATACCAGTCATTGCCGCCTACTTTAATGATGTCTTTGTCAGAACTAAACTTTACTGATCGCTCGCCCAGTAGTTTCCAGTCTGCCTGAATTGAAAATGACGAAAGAGCTACGATGAATAATCCGCTAAGAAGAATGAGTTTGTTTTTCATGATAAATTGTATTTTAGTTATAGACAATGATTTCTTAAAAAGGTTTAATCGTTGTAAAGATAAAGTATCCGCTTTATACTCTTACCTGAAGGTTGATTTGAAGTGCTTTTTTATTTCAAGTCAGTATGTATTCCGATCAAATGGAAAAAGAGGAGGCGCGCATTTCTTTTATTGGTAATTAAAATAATCACCACAAAAATGGATGGTTTTTCGATTAGGTGATTTGCATTTCTTCGGGACAACATCCATTTCATCGTGTGCAAATATCCTGACCATCAAATGATTTCGATCCACTTCTTTCTGTACTCTATTTTCCGGTAAATACTGAAAGTAAGTATGAAGCATAAATTGGTTATCAAAGATAAGTATAAAAGCCGTTTTTATTCTTTAGTTAAAACAGCAAATTCAAAACCCTGATAAAATATTTAATTCCTTACCTGCATACCAGTAAAAAATATAGGAAAAACTTGCACACAATACGATTTGATTCTATACATTTGTACCTTCATGTTACCACAGGTACTGTCTCATATTGAATCATTTATCAGTGAAGATCTGAATTCACCCAGATCGTTGATGAGGCGGAGTTGATCTCTTTTACCTGATATTATCAATTCCTTAATAAAATAATTACTTCAATCAGGATTTTTTTATTTCATTTTATCGTTTAATCAACCATTGCCATCAAAACATGAACCAGGAAAATCAAACTGTAGAAACTATTACCCAAGAAGAAATACCCATCAGTGTAGTCGTAGCCGGCCCTGAGCATGCAGAATATGCCCAGGAGATCTGTGATATGATCGAAGAGTCAGCTAAAGCACGCAAAACCGGGATAGCCAAAAGATCTGCTGAATATATAATTAAAAAACTCAATAATGGCGATGCTGTGATTGCATTACAGGGTACTAAACTTGCTGGTTTCTGTTATATAGAGACCTGGAGTCATGGACAGTATGTAGCTAATTCGGGACTGATCGTCAATCCGGATATGCGCAAAGCAGGACTGGGGCGCGAGATAAAAATCAAAGCTTTTAACCTGGCCAGGGATAAATATCCCTATGCCAGAGTGTTTGGAATCACCACCAGCCTGGCAGTAATGAAGATCAATACAGAGCTTGGTTACAAACCGGTTACTTTTTCTGAGCTTACACAGGATGAACAGTTTTGGCAGGGTTGCAGTTCATGCCCCAATTTTGATATACTTACCCGAAATGAACGACGCATGTGCTTGTGCACCGGTATGCTCGCACCGTCTAAGATGGAAGAAATGCCCTATGACCTTTCCAGAATGATTATAAACGACTTAGCTCAAAATAATGGCGCAATCTGAAAAAGTAGTATTGGCATACAGCGGAGGCCTGGATACTTCCTTCTGTGTAAAATATCTGATCCACGAAAAAAATCTTGAAGTACATGCAGCATTAGTCAACACGGGCGGATTCGGTGATGACGAATTAAAAGATATAGAGGCACGGGCTTTACAAATGGGTGCAGCGTCCTTTACTGTACTCGATGCTACCTATGATTTTTATGATAAATGCCTTCGTTATCTGATATATGGCAATGTATTGCGTAATAATACCTATCCACTCTCTGTGAGTGCCGAACGGGTCTTTCAGGCATTAGCCATCATCGAATATGCAAAAAAACAAAATGCCAGATACCTGGCACATGGCAGTACCGGAGCCGGAAATGATCAGATCCGTTTTGATCTGGTATTTAATATACTTGGATCCAACCTGGAAGTAATCACTCCCATCCGAGATCTGAAGCTTAGCAGGCAGGAAGAAGTAGAATACCTGAAAAAACATGGAGTGGACATGTCCTGGGAAAAAGCACAATATTCTATAAACAAAGGGATATGGGGAACCAGCGTGGGTGGTAAAGAAACACTCACCTCCAATCAATATCTGCCTGAATCTGCATTTCCATCACAAGTAAGCCATACTGAAGTAAAGGATATCAGTTTGGAATTTGAATGTGGACAATTGACCGGTCTCGACGGTAAAAAATACAATCATCCAACAGAAGTCATTCAGGCCTTATCCGAAATTGCATCACCCTATGGTATAGGCAGAGATATCCACGTAGGTGATACGATCATCGGTATCAAAGGCCGGGTAGGATTTGAAGCCGCTGCACCACTGGTAATCATCAAAGCACATCATTTACTTGAAAAACATACATTGGGTAAATGGCAGGCTTACTGGAAAGATCAACTGGCTAACTGGTATGGTATGATGTTGCATGAAGGACAGTATCTGGATCCGGTGATGCGTGATATTGAATCCTTTATGGAACATACCCAGGCAAGAGTGACCGGAAAAGTATTGGTAAGACTATTCCCTTATCGATTTGAATTGCACGGCATTGAATCACCACACGATATGATGCAATCCAAAATGGGCCAGTATGGGGAAATGAATAATGCCTGGTCCGGTGAGGATGCAAAAGGATTTACAAAGATAGCTTCCATTGCCAATAAGATACACCGGGCTGCAGAGTAGAAGATTGGTCCATCCAATTACATCCAAATTAATTTTAATGTTATATGCGATGGGGTAGCTACGTTGTTTCCAATTTAGTAATAATGTGATGCGGTTTATTCACTCTTAAAGAATAACGTGTTTTTTTATTCAGTTTAATTTCTGTAAGATTGTATTTCAACTGATGATATTTGAGATCCATTTTCCTTCCTTTCCTTTATCTCAATTCATCCATAGTTTTATATATTATCGTGATTACAAGCCATCTCATTCGGTAGACCGGTTTTTGCCAGATGGAAATGTAAATGTGGTATTGGATCTTACCGACTATCCCAAATACATATACGACAATCAAACATTAAAAGAAATCCAAACCTGCCGCAACGTTTGGTTTTCCGGTATCCGGAACAAATACATTACCATACCCTCAGGTAAGGACAGCGAAATGTTTATACTCAATTTTCATAAGGGTAAATCGTATCCATTCGTCGATATACCACTTTACGAATTGACCGATAGTGTGGTGGATGGAGAGTTGGTGCTCACTCAGGAAATACATGAGCTCAGGGGCATGATACAGGACACGCCTGAGATAAGTTTAAAATTTTTAGTTGCAGAAAAATACCTGATTAAAAAATTTAGTAATAAACTTATAGTGAATCCATTTATTGACTTTGCTGTACAAAAAATAATTAATTCCCCGCATCAGCTCACCATGGAAGAGGTATCCAGGAAAGTAGGCTATTCTCAAAAACATGTAATTAAAATATTCAAAGACCATGTTGGAGTTACCCCTAAAAACTTCCTCAAAATAATACGATTCCAAAAAGTAATAGAGGATATTGGTTTATTAAAAAAGCCAAACTGGATGAACGTAGCCATGGAAAGCGGATATTATGACCAGGCCCATTTTATCAATGATTTTAAAGAATTTTCAGGCTTTACTCCAAACGAATACCTTAAAAAACAATTCGAATTTCTAAATTACATACCTGTGGATTGAGGTAAATTTTTTCCAATCCCGGCCTGATTATGTTTTGTTCTTTTGTAAGAAAAAAAAATGGAATCATTTATTATCAATCACTGGGCCGTATGGGTCTGTGCAATTCTTAATCTGGTTTTGGGTGCTTTATGGTATTCCCCGGCACTTTTTTTTAATACCTGGAAAAAAGAAAATGGCTTTACCGATGAGCAACTTAAAAAAATAAATCCTGCGAAAGTCTATGGTTTGGCTTTTTTACTGGGATTGATATTTAGTTATAATATGGCATTTTATCTTGGAGACGACAAAACAGATATGGCCTGGGGTACGACAGCAGGATTGTTGACCGGATTGGGATTCTGTTTTACTCTTTTTACTATAATTGCTTTATTTGAGATGCGATCGTGGAAATACATCCTTATCAATGGAGGGTATATCATTATCTATAGTACCTTAGTTGGTTTTATTATAGGTGCATGGAGATAGCCTGAGATAAACCGTACTCTCCCTATTCTTCAACAATACTATTATTCTGTCCCTATAAATTATCTCTTAAAATTATGGCAAAAACATCTGCAGAATTTGAAAAAGAATTTATGGATTCGATCAAAGAACATACAGGCAATACCTTACCTGAGTGGATCACAATACTCAGCCAATCCGGCCTCTCCAAACAAATGGAGATCATCCATTGGCTAAAAGAAAAGCATCATATGAATCATATGCAAGCTTCTCTCCTGGCCGGACTTTTTTTAAACAATGGCAATCCCGTATATCAAAATGAAGCATCCCTGCTAGAGAATCAGTTTGCAAAATGTGAAGCAATGAGACCTCTGTACAATGAAGTAGTTGAAAAAATTCTGAAAAGCTATCCAGATGCTCAACTTATTACCAAAAAAACATATCTTTCGATTACAGAGGTCAGGGAGTTTGCTGCCATTAATATTAAACCGAAAGAGATACGACTGGGAGTAGACCTGGGTGAGGTAGCCTTTACCCCTGAACTTCAAAAATCAAAACTGACCGGGCCTATGCCCAGAATATCACATATGATCACTCTTACAAAAGCAACCGACCTGGATAAAACAGTCTTAAGCTACATACAGGATTCCTATAACAGAAGTCATTCAAAAAAATGAATAAAACCATACTTTTTTCTTTATTATTAACATCAGTAATTGAAATAAACAGCCAGACCACAGCATTACCCGTTTTTTTAGAATTAAGTGAACTATTGCTTGCCAATGAAGGTAAATGGAAAACATGGAATCCTGACTATAAGCCCGAGGATACTGCTGCCATCCGCTATTTTGGATATACATTCTCAAAAGGTTTGCATCCTTATACCATTCATCTTGAAATCAGCGGTTACCTCCCCTTTTTCTCAGAATGGATTACATTCTGGCGGGGTTATTATACGTGGGATGCCAAAAAACAAAAAATAGTATATCATAGCGTAAACAATATTGGATCCATTGCCGAAGGTATAGTGGTACCTATTTCTGCATCGGATATGACTTCAGAATTTACCATTACTTCTAAAGATGGAAAAACAGAAAGGCACAAAGACATACATTCTGTTTCCTCCGGTCAGATTAAATCAAACAGCTTTGTTCTCAATAAAAAGAAATGGACTTCCAAAAATAATTTTATTTGGACTCCCCTCGAAATACCCAATGGCAATATCAGTTTTATGAGTACCCGGGATGGAAACTTCGAGGTATATAGTATGGACTTGAATGGAGAGAATGTCAAAAATCTTACTTGCAATAAAGCTACCGATTATGCATTTTCATACACACCCGATGGCAGATTGGTTTTCTATAGTAACAGAGATGGTAATGATGAAGTATATATCATGGACCGTGACGGAAAAAAACAAACGAACCTCACAAATAATCCTGCCGCAGATCGAATCACTTCAGTATCTCCGGATGGTACACAAATTGCCTTTACCTCCTACAGAGATGGAAATAAGGCCGAAATATACCTGATGAATCTGGACGGAACCAATGTACGGCGACTCACTAATAACGAACAATTTGAAGATGCACCTTCCTGGTCACCGGATGGGAAATGCATTATTTTCGCCAGAGACCTTAAGCCATCTACCGATACTTCTTCCAATACCCCTTCTGACGGCGAAATATTTAGTATCGATATAAATGGCACGAACGAAAAAAGATTGACCAATAAACCCGGCTTTGATGGTGGTCCTCAGTATTCACCCGATGGAAAAAAAATTGCTTTTTATGGACCAACCTTAGATAAAAACTATGAAATATTTATTATGAATGCAGATGGAACCAATGTGGAAAACATCACGAATGATCCTATGGAAGATTATTCACCCTCCTGGTCGCCGGATGGGAAATGGATAGCCTATACCAAAGGCAATTCCAAAAATTACGATGTATGGATAATAAACCTGGAAACAAGAATAAAAACAAGGCTTACCAGTCAACCCAGAAGGGATGAAAGCCCATTTTGGAGGTATAATAAATAATCAGTTAATCCTGAATGATGGAATAGGCAAATGCCTGATTTTTTTACGATTTAAATCCTGCTTTGAGCATGATCACCGCCGTATACAATATTACTGCCAATACCAACCACCTCAATGTATCCAATGGCAAAGACTTCACTATAAATGCTGCTATCAACACGGCTACGATAGCCGGTATTGCCATGCCTATTGCTGCCTTTCTATTATAAGCCCCTTCCCTTATAAATCGGATAGAAGCAGGGGGCATTAAAAATGCACATGAGCCCATCATGATAGGAAATGCCACTTGAGGTGACAATCCAAGAGCATAAACCAAAGCCATACACGGAGCATACAATCCTATGCCGGCAGTCATCAATGCACCCAATACAAAATTGACCATTACAGCTATTATAAGTTTATCATAAGTAAGGCCTATTGCCGTACCGCCACCTTGTATCCATTCCAATTTATTTGCCAGCATAAAACCAGCTGTAATAAGCAAAGCAATACCCATAGTCAGCCTTATTTTTCTTTCAGGCATCCTGGCTACAATGCCTGCACCCAAAATAGCACCGGCTGCAGCAGCCAACAACATAGATATTAATGTAGTACCATCTACCTTTATCACAGTAATAAATATCAATGCCTGTATCAGTACAGGAATGGTATTGGCTACATTCATAGTACCGGGTATCAGCCGGTCTTCTGTTTGTTTGGTAAATTTTAATAAGGCGGTCTGGGGAGCAAAAGCTCCAATGCCCAATACATCAAAAAAATTGACTACAAAACCAATAAGTCCCGTTTTGAGCCAACTTACAGATTCAAGCTTATTTTTATGTTTGATGTAATCCTTTATCAGAACTACCGAATAGCCAACCGTCAATACAGCCAGTGAGACCCAGATAAATAACACCATTTGATTTCAAATATAGAATTATTTAAAACAGTATCTGGACATCCGATTTGGTAACCTGCATCCTACTTTCCTCTATTTTAAAATCTACCGTATTAAATTGAAGAGAATTAATCTGACCACAACTCTGTTTATAATTTTGCCTGGTATCTCACCACTTCGGGATTTTTTATTTACATTGGGTAAAATATATATGAAGGTCTGTATAAAATTATTTATAGCTATTAGCTTTTTATTTTTCAAAAAACAGCTGCACAACAAATTCAATCTCCCCTGGAGTCCTCGTTTCGCAATTATCAGTCACTAAAGGATCACACTACTTATCATCTGGATTGGGTTTCGGTAGGCCCGGTACTCAATTCTGCCCGTGCAGATATTGTTCAGGTAGATCACAGACATCCGGGCACTATGTATGTCGGATTTGGATCAGGTGGTTTATGGAAAACCATAAATAATGGAATTACCTGGCATTGTATATTCCAGGATCAGGCTTCGGTGGGCTTAGGTGATGTGGAATTAGCGCCTTCTAATCCATCCATTATTTATTTGGGTACTGGCGAAAACTTAAAAAAACCAAGGAATTTTACCTTGCCGGGCACCGGTATGTATAGATCTGATGATGCCGGTAAATCATGGACACATATTGGACTGGAAGATTCCTGGGCCATTTCGGAGATTGCTATTGATCCCAAAAATCCTAATATCGTATTCGTTGCAGTACTGGGTCATTTATGGTCGACAAATAAAAACAGAGGACTTTTTAAAACCAGTAATGGTGGAAAATCATGGCAGAAGGTATTGTATATTAATGACTCCACCGGTGCAAACGATATCGTGATTTCAGCCACCAATCCCAAAATGATGTATGCATCTACTTGGGAATTGTATCCTGGCATACACGGTAAAAACAGCGGAGTATACAGAAGTACTGATGGTGGCAATACCTGGAAAGCGTGTACAAAAGGATTGCCTTCCGGGGACAAGATTGGAAGAATAGGGGTGGCTGTATCTAATACCAATCCTATGAAAGCCTATGCGTTTGTAGACAACCTCCATAATCCAGGCGGAGAATCAGCTGAACTGTATAAAACTACTGATGGTGGTATATCCTGGAATAAAACTCATACTGCCCCTTTCAAATTATTATCCGTGATTGGCTGGTATTTTATGGATGTATTTTTAAATCCAAAGAATGATGAAGAGGTATATTGTCTTGGTGTACGACTTGCCAATAGCAAAGATGGTGGTAAAACGTTTACCAACCTCGGTGGAGATGTAACCAGGATAAACCCCAGTGCAGCAAGCGGGTTTCATTTGGATCAATGCGACCTTTGGATCAATCCCTCCAATCCAGATCACCTGGCAGCGGGTAATGATGGAGGATTTTATCTAAGTTATGATCACGGAAAGTCGTGGATGCACTATAATAATATACCGGCAGGCGAATTTTACGATATCACTATAGATCAAAAAAATGGACTCATCTACGGTGGTACCCAGGACGATGCTACTGTATATGGGCCGGCAAAAGAACTCGATCCGTTGCATCCCGATGCATGGAAATATCTGTGGATAGATCCCTGGGATGGTGGGGATGGTTGTGTATCAATGATAGATCCTGAAGATGAGAATACCGTTTATTACAGTGCTCAGCATGGTGCGGCCAGCAGATATGATAAAAATGCAGATACCAGTGTATATATTCAGCCGGAGCTACCCCAAAATATAAAAGACACTTTACGATTTAATTACATCACCCCCTACTTTATTTCATCCTATGATCACAGGACTTTATATCATGGTGGAAATTACATTTTTAAAAGTATCGATCGGGGCGATCATTGGAAAGTAATTAGTCCCAATCTTTCACGCACGGCAAAACCGGAAAAAAAATCATTTTCAATGGGTTTTATTGCAGAATCTCCATTGCAAAAAGGATGGTTGTATGCAGGTACAGACAGGGGGGCTTTCTGGATCAGCAAAGACGATGGGCTTACCTGGGCAGAAAAGGATAATGGCTTAGCAAACAATTATATTCGCAGCATTTGTCCTTCCCGTTTTTCAGGATCCCGCATCTATATAACCATGACAGGAATAAACTACGATGACCTCCATGCGTATGCATATGTATCTGAAGATAATGGTGATTCCTGGAATAGCATTGTATCTAATCTGCCTGATGAACCAATAAACGTATTGATAGAAGACCTTCAATATGAAAATATTCTGTATACAGGGACTATGCGGGGTGTCTATATCTCGGTAGACAGGGGTCTGAACTGGTCGTATCTTGGCGATCATATGCCTGGAGCTGCCATTTCTGATTTAGAAATTAATAATAAAACCGAAGAACTGATAGCCGCTACCCATGGGCGTGGTATCTATACCTTAAGCTTGCAGGCTTTACACCATATGTTATCGCAGCACCTTTCAAAAGATACTGATCATCTGTTTCCGATCAAGGAGGTTATATTGCCATGGTTTATTGCTTCTTCCAACATCCCGGATTATCGCACAATAGAGAAAATTAGTTTTGCTTTCTGGTTATCCAATTCAAAGCAAATCACCTTATCTATACGGGATAAAGACAATAAAGAAGTATGGAAAACCAATATACAGGGTTACAGAGGTCTGAACGAATACCGATGGGACATGATCGTACAGAGACAAGATAGTAATCTGCCTTATTTTACAAAATATAAATCTTATATACCATCCGGAGCCTATAACCTGGTCTTATCCGATGGCAAGCGGGAAGGGCAACAAGAGTTTCTGGTAAGAAATAGAATTGAGCCGTATAAAGAATAGGGCATAAAATGAATTCTGAAAATTTCAACAACTTATTAAGGGTTGCTCTTAAACTAATCAAAGGTTTTTAATTTTACTTTCCTTTGTCCTTCAGACAGAAATTAAGGCCCGCCTCCCGGAGGGCAGGCATACCGACTTATCAACGGAACGAACTACTCATCTGTCGTATAAAACAATCGGAGTTAATTAGGGTCTGCTGGTTAAGTATATTTTTTTTATTTGCCATTCTTTCTTTGTCCGC